>JANOZF010000230.1:0-20235 GCA_031429255.1 Rubrivivax sp. | reverse complement strand
AAAAATGCGGCCTGATGCGCGACTGCAATTCGGCCAGCCGCGCGCTGGCGTGGGCCGGGTGCCAGATGCGCGACCGGGTGTCCAACCACGCCCACAGCAGGCCCGCCGCACCCACACCGGCACCCACCGCGCCGGCGATGGCAAAACCATCGGCCGCCACCATGTCGCCCCAAGCCAGCGGAGCCCAGCCGGCCAGCGCGGCCAAGCCGCCCACGACCAGCACCACACTGGCGCGCTGGGCTGGATATAAAGCCCCCAGCCGCTTGCGCAGCGCACACACCACCACCAGCCACAGCAAGGTCGCCAGCAAACCGCCAAAACACAGCGCAGCCTGCCGCGCGGCCCATTGCGCCAAGCTGCTGGCGCCGGCCACCGCCGCCACCACCAACACCGCCTGCACCAGCAGCACGGCGCGCAGGGCCAGCGCCGGATGGCAGACGTCAAAAGCCGCCGCCGCTTGCGTTTGCAGCCGCGTGCGTTCTTCAGACAAAGGGTCGAAGCGCGAAATGGCGCTGGCCGAAGGGTCCAGCGTGGGCTGCTGGGTGGAATCGGGCCACAGGCTTTCAGCGCGACTTTCTGCGCGGCCTGTGCGGGCCGCAAAAGCGGCGTCTGCAGCGGCGGCCAGCAGACCTCGTCGACGCGGCTTTCTCATGGCGGGGGGCTGCACATACGAACCGGATAATACGGAATGGGCTTCAGTTCCCGCCCACTCTTAGCACTGAACTACACCCACCCACGATGTCGACCCCACAAGCGCCCACCCCTGACACCGCAGGCCAGCCTTCTGCAGACCCCTTGGCCAACAAACAACAGGCCTGGTCGGCGCTGTTCAGTGAACCGATGAGCGCACTGGTGCAACGCTACACCGCCAGTGTCAGCTTCGACCAGCGCCTGTGGCAGGCCGACATCGCGGGCAGCCTGGCGCATGCCCAGATGCTGGCCGCGCAGGGCATCATCGGCGCGCCCGACCTGGCGCACATCCAGCGCGGCATGGCGCAAATCACACAAGAGATCGAAGCCGGCCAATTTGTCTGGAAACTGGAACTGGAAGACGTGCACCTGAACATCGAAGCGCGGCTGACGGCGCTGGTGGGCGACGCCGGCAAGCGGCTGCACACCGGCCGCAGCCGCAACGACCAGGTGGCCACCGACATCAGGCTGTGGCTGCGTGGCGAAATCGACAAACTGGCGGCGCTGCTTGCCGCCATGCAGCACGCGCTGGTTGAATTGGCGGCCCACCACACGCAAACCGTGATGCCTGGCTACACCCACATGCAGGTGGCGCAGCCGGTGAGTTTTGCGCACCACCTGCTGGCCTATGTGGAGATGTTTGCGCGCGACGCCGAACGTCTGCTGGATGTGAGAAAGCGAGTCAACCGCCTGCCGCTGGGTGCCGCCGCGCTGGCCGGCACCAGTTACCCGCTGGACCGCGAACAGGTGGCGCGCACGCTGGGCTTCGACGGCGTGTGCCAGAACAGCCTGGACGCGGTCAGCGACCGCGACTTCGCGATCGAGTTCACCGCCTTCGCCGCACTGGCGATGGTGCACGTGTCGCGCCTGGCCGAAGAGATCGTGCTGTGGATGAGCCAGAACTTCGGCTTCATCGACCTGGCCGACCGCTATTGCACCGGCAGCAGCATCATGCCGCAGAAGCGCAACCCCGACGTGGCCGAACTGGCGCGTGGCAAGAGCGGGCGTGTGGTGGGCCATTTGATGGCTTTGATCACGCTGATGAAGGGCCAGCCGCTGACCTACAACAAAGACAACCAGGAAGACAAGGAGCCGCTGTTCGACACCGTGGACACGCTGGCCGACACGCTGCGCATCATGGCCGAGATGGTGGGCGGCATCGAGGTGAAAAAGGCCGCGATGGAAGCCGCTGCGCTGAAGGGTTATGCCACCGCCACCGACCTGGCCGACTACCTGGTGAAGAAGGGCCTGCCCTTCCGCGACGCGCACGAGACCGTGGCGCACGTGGTGAAGATCGCCATCGGCCGCGGCATCGACCTGTCGGCCTTGCCGCTGGCCGAGCTGCAGGCGCTGAATGGCAGCATCACCGCCGATGTGGCCGATGTACTGACGCTGCGCGGCTCGCTGAACGCCCGCCAGGTGCTGGGCGGCACGGCGCCGGTGCGGGTGCGCGAGCAGGTGGCAAGGCACCGGGCGCGGCTGGCTGCCGCCATGGCCCACGGGTGAAGGGCTGGAACAAGCCCCACTGATCTGCGTCAACGCCGTCGTCACGGCATCGCGCAAGCATGACGCATTCCTGGACTCCATGAGGTAACGGTGATGCACCACTCTTGTCTTGCCTTGTGCCGTCGCTCGCTGCTGGCTGCAGTGGCAGCGCTCGGCCTGCCCGTGTGGGCGAACACCCCTGCCGCGCGCAACGCCCAGGGGCCGCTGGTCGAAGTGTGGAAGAGCCCCAGCTGCGGCTGCTGCGGCGACTGGATCAAGCACCTGCAGGCCCATGGCTTTCGCGTCAAGGTGAACGAGGTCGACAATGCCGCGCTGGTGCGCCGTCGTGTCGGTTTCGACGACCGCTACGGTTCATGCCACACCGCGATGGTGGGCGGTTATGCGCTCGAAGGCCATGTGCCTGCGCGTGAGGTGAAGCGGCTGCTGATGGACAAGCCCAGCGGCGTGGTGGGCATCGCAGTGCCGGGCATGCCGATCGGCTCGCCCGGCATGGATGGGCCAGCCTACGGCAGCAAGAAGGTGCCCTACGACGTGGTGCTGGTCAAGCACGACGGCAGCGCAGCGGTGTACCAAAGCTACCGCTGACGCGGCGCGGGAAATCGAAGACGCCGACTGCGACGGGCATGAATGGCGCCTGGCCTGGTTCGACAAATCCAGCGCCTTGATGGTGCCGGCACGCACCTGCACTGCGGCGGGCGCCAGGGTGTGCGGCTTGAGCGCAGGTGTTCCAATGCGTGCTTGCACAGTCAACCCCCAGCAAAGCGAACACCATGACCCTTTCATTGCACACCGCCTCCATCCCCGTCTTCACCCAGATGCTGGGCGGCCTCAACCACGTGCTGGCCACGGCACACGCGCATGCGCTGGCGAAGAAGATCGACCCCCAGGCGCTGCTGCAGGCGCGGCTGTTCCCGGACATGTTCGCGCTGCTGCGCCAGGTGCAGGTGGCCTGCGATTTCGCCAAGAGCGTCTCGGCCCGGCTGGCCGGCGTGGAGGTGCCCAGCTTCGAAGACAAGGAAGCCAGCTTTGAAGACCTGCAAGCGCGCATCGCCAAGACGCTGGCCTTCATTCAAGGGTTGACGCCGGCGCAGTTCGAAGGCAGCGCCACGCGAGAGATCGTCACCCAGGCCGGCACCCCGAAAGAGAAGCGCTTCACCGGCAC
This sequence comes from Rubrivivax sp., assembly GCA_031429255.1. Classification (GTDB taxonomy): domain Bacteria; phylum Pseudomonadota; class Gammaproteobacteria; order Burkholderiales; family Burkholderiaceae_C; genus Rubrivivax. The sequence continues at coordinate 16,877 of JANOZF010000230.1, read as the reverse complement.
TTCCTATCTTTTGAACTATGGCCTGCCGCATTTCTTCTTCCACGTGACCACGGCCTACGCCATCTTGCGAAGCAATGGCGTGGAAGTGGGCAAGAAGGACTACATCGGCACCTATTGAGGGGTGGGCGCAGGCGATGACCGAGGGCTTGCTCAATGGCGAGGGCGGGCGGACCCGCTGCCCTTGGTGTGCGACGACGCGCGGCCATGGGGCACGTTGGTGATCGCGGCGGCCATGGCCCACCTTCTTGACCTCAGCCCTGATGGCGCCCTGCAGATTCTTGGCTTCGTTATCGACCCGCTGTAGGGCCCAGCCCCTCTGCCCCCCGTCAGCCAGCCAACGAAGTGCCAAGCCCCTGCGGGGCCCACTCACCCGCCCCAGCTGTCTTTCAGCGTCGCGATGCGGTTGAACACCGGCGCTTCGGCGCGGTGCAGCACACGGTCGGTGATGAAGTAGCCGTGGCGCTCGAACTGGAAGCGGTGCTCGGGCACCGGGTCGTGCGGCAAAGCGGCCAGCGCCGGTTCCACAAAGGCCTGCACCTCGACGCGGCTGTTCGGGTTCAGCACCTCGTGCAGGTCGCGCCCGCCGGCGTCGGGCTGCGCTTCGGTGAACAGGCGGTCGTACAGCACCACGGTGGCCGGCACCGCGTCGTGCCGGCTCAGCCAGGTGATGGTGCCCTTGACCTTGACGCTGTCGGCGCCCGCGGTGCCGCTCTTGGTGCCGGGCAGCACCTGTGCCAGCACGCGCGTGACCGCACCCGCGGCGTCGGTTTCGAAACCGGTGCACTCCACCACCATGCCGTACTTCAGCCGCACCTTGCTGCCGGGCAGAACCGTCCCGTCGGGCTGCGTGCGGGGCGGGAAGAAGCGGAAAAAGCCCTTCGGCGGGTCGGTCGCGAAGTCGTCCTTCTCGATCCACACCTGCGCACTCAGGCCGAAATGACGTTCACCCAGTTCAGGGTGCTGCGGGTGCGCCGGAGCGTGGCAGGGTTCGATGTGGCCGGCGCTGCCAAATACCTCGGCCCAGTTGGTCAGGCTCAATGCCAGCGGGTCCAGCACCGCCATCGCACGCGGCGCCTGGCCCTCCAGGTCACTGCGCAGGCAGCCTTCCAGCACGGCATAGTCCAGCCAGATGTTGTTCTTGCTGGCACCCGTGCCGTCGGCCATCGCGCGTATCGACGCCGGCGTGTAGCCACGGCGGCGCATGCCAAACAGCGTGGGAAGGCGCGGGTCGTCCCAGCCCGTCACGGTGCCCTCGGCTACCAGGTCGCGCAGCTTGCGCTTGCTGGTGACCACGTAGCTCAGGTTCAGGCGGCCAAATTCGTACTGGTGCGGCAGCGGGCGAGCCAGCAGCCCGAGTTGCGCCAGGTGCTCCAGCAGCCAGTCGTAGAAGGGCCGCTGGTCTTCAAATTCCAGCGTGCAGATGCTGTGCGTGATGCATTCCAGCGCGTCCTCGATCGGGTGCGCGTAGGTGTACATCGGGTAGATGCACCAGCGGTCGCCGGTGCTGTGGTGCGTGGCGCGCTTGATGCGGTACAGCGTCGGGTCGCGCAGGTTGATGTTCGGGCTGGCCATGTCGATCTTGGCGCGCAACACCATCGCGCCGTCGGCATGCACGCCATCGCGCATTTCGCGCAGCCGCGCCAGGTTGTCAGCCGGGCTGCGCTCGCGCCAGGGGCTGTTGGTGCCGGGCGTGTTGAAGTCGCCGCGCTTGGCGCGCATCTGCTCGGGTGTCTGCTCGTCCACATAGGCCAGGCCGGCCGTCACCAGGGCCTCGGCGGCGCGGTACATGAAGTCGAAGTACGCACTGGCGTTGTACAGGTGGCTGGCCCCGTTGGCGTTCCAGTCGAAGCCCAGCCACTGCACGGCCTCGATGATGGCGTCGACGAATTCCTGCTCTTCCTTTTCGGGGTTGGTGTCGTCGAAGCGCAGGTGGCACACGCCCCCATAGTCACGCGCCAGGCCGAAGTTCAGGCAGATGCTCTTGGCGTGGCCCACGTGCAGGTAGCCATTGGGCTCGGGCGGGAAGCGCGTGCGGATGCGCGCCACGTCCAGCGCGCCCGCGGCGTGGTGCGCCGCGTCCCCGGGGCTGCCGCCGAAGCGGCGCTGGTCCCAGCCTGGGCTTTGCAGGTCGCGCTCGATGATGGCGCGCAGGAAGTTGGCGGCCGGGGCGGCCGGCGCCTTCGGGTCGACCTTGGGATCGACCTTGGAGTGCGGCTTGCTGGGGGGCTTGGAGGGGGTGTCGTGGTCTTGGGCCATGCAAAGTCCGCTGGTGCAGCCGCAGCTGAGAACAACTTTCGATTCTATCGACCACCCCCCGGCTGCACGTTGCGCACCGGCGAGCACCAGCGCATCGACGCCCAGGCGAAGCCGCCCCCGAGCACCACGCCAGCCAGCACGTCCAGCACCACATGCTGCTTGATGGCCAGCGTGGAGTACACGATGAGCAGCACCCACAGCAGGTTGCCCACCCGCAGCCAGCGCGGCACGGCGAGCGCTGCGAACAGGTGCTGCACCCACAACGCAGTGAACAGCGCGGTGGCCACGTGCAACGACGGGCAGGCGTTGCCGGCCGCGTCCACGCCCTGCAAGAGCACAAAACCGGGGTGCTGGGCCACGTCCACCGGCAGCACCGGCTTGGGCACCGCCGTGGGGTAGAAGTGGAAAGCCAGCAAGCCGGCCCCGCACAGCGCGGCCATCCACAAGCCATAGACCGACAGTTCGCGCAGGTTGCGCAGCAGCCCTGGCGCTACCCCGACATACAGCCACAGCGACACGTAGGCCAGCAGCATGGCGGGCTGCACGCCAATGGCGTGGTCCAGCGCGGTCAGGGGCATCTCCTGCACCACCTTCACGGGGTGGCGAAGGGTGTGGAAATAGCCGACAAAAAACACCCACATGAAGGCCGATACGCCCAGCAGCTTGAACCAGAAGAGATGGCGCATGCGCCGCCACAGCGCGGCCTGCCAGGCGGGCGCATCGGGGCCGCCAGACCGTGGGGCTGCCGAGGGTGGAACGTGAGGGGTCGAGGGCAAGGGGAGTGGGATATCGAGTGCCGCGGGCGACTGGCGTCTGAACGGTGACATGAGGCCGTGCGACCAGGCCCCGGCCGATGCAAACGCGCTGGGTTGACTCACAACAGAACCTTAACACCGCCAGCGCACGGACTGTCCTGTCTGTGCCCGCAGCAGGTGCCGGCAACAGATGACGGCAACTGGTGCCCGCAGCAGGTGCCCGCAGCAGGTGCCCACAGCAAGTGCCCACCGCGGGCGCCGCAGCCGATGCCGGCGTGGCCATAATTGCAGGGCTTGCAAGAGGCCCGCCACCGCCGCCCGACCTCCACCCCTTGTCCGCAGCGCCCAAATGTGCTCGCCCCCTCTTCCACAGCGACATCCACTGCCATGAATCCTGTGCCGACCCCACAGCCTTCGGTCGCCCCTCCAGCCAGCGCCTCGGCGGCATCGGACTGTGCCGTGCTGGTCATCGGCGGTGGCCCCGCTGGCAGCACCGTGGCCGCCCTGCCAGCGCCGCTTCAACATCCAGGAAGTGGATGCGTTGCGCAACCACACCTTGTCGCCCGACGGTCATTGAACCGCCGGCCGCAGCGGGTCTGACAGACCCGCTGTCCACCGCCCGCCCACACAGGCCCCGCAAGCGGGGTGCATCATGAGCTTCTCGAGATCACAAACACAGCGTGTGCTGGCCGGTGCGCTGGTCGCGCTGGCCCACGCCGGCGCCTGGGCCGACCAGCCGCTGTGGGAACTGGGCCTGGGCGCCGGCTGGCTGCAGCTGCCCCACTACCGCGGCAGCGACCAGAACCACCAGTGGCTGCTTCCCGTGCCTTACGGTGTTTACCGCGGCAAGATCTTTCGTGCCAATCGCGACGGCGCTCGCGCCGTGTTGCTGGACAGCGCTTCGCTCGACGTCGACCTCAGCGCCAGCCTGAGCGCGCCCACGCGCAGCGCTGGCAACCGCGCGCGCGCCGGGATGCCCGACTTGGCGCCGACGCTGGAGGTCGGACCCAACTTCAATTTCAGCGTGGCCAAGGGGGCCTGGGACGGCACCCCGTGGAAACTGGACCTGCGCTTGCCGGTGACCGCGGTGAGCACGCTGGAAAACCACCCCCGGGGCATCGGCTACACCGCCAACGCCATCATCAACCTCGACGTGCACTGGCAGGGCTGGAACATCGGTGCCCAGGCGGCCGCGCTGTACGGCAGCCGCCGCTACCACCAGTATTTCTACGACGTGGCGGCGCCCTGGGCCACCAGCACGCGCTCGGCCTTCAATGCCGAAGGCGGCTACGGCGGCATGCGCTACACGCTGGGCACCTCCAAGCGCCTGGGCAGCACCTGGGTCGGCGTCTTCGTGCGCGCCGACAGCCTGGCTGGCGCGCGGTTTGTCGGCAGTCCGCTGGTGCGCCAGCAGCACACCGTCTCGGCCGGGCTGGCGCTGAGCTGGGTGCTGGCCACCTCTGCTGAACGCGTCTCCATTGACGACTGAACCCGGTGTCAGCCCGCAGGGCAGCGCGCGGCGTCTGCTGCGCGCGCTGCTGTGGCCGTTGGCCTGGCTGGGGCTGCAACTGAACCTGCTGGTGCTGGGCGCGATGTCGGTCGTCTGGAATTTGGTGGCGCTGGCGCTGTACCCGATGCTGCCGCGGCCGCTGGGCGTGCGGCTGGGCCGCGCGATGATTGCGCACGGCTACGGCTGGTTCTGGCGCATCGCGCGCGCCAGCGGCATGCTGCGGCTGGACGCCACTGTGCTGGACCCGCTGCGCGACGAGCGCGGCCTGATCGTGATCGCCAACCACCCCAGCATGCTGGACGCGGTGATGCTGGTGGCACGCCTGCCGCGCAGCTTCTGCATCATGAAGACCAGCCTGATGCGCAACCCGCTGCTCGGCCCTGGTGCGCGGCTGGCGCGCTATGTGCGCAATGACGCGGTCTACGGCATGGTGCAGTGCGCCGTCGGCGAGCTGCGCGGCGGCGGGCAGCTGGTGCTGTTCCCCGAAGGCACACGCACGACGCAAAAGCCGGTGAACCCTTTGCATGCCAGCTTTGCTCTCATCGCCAAGCGCGCCCAGGTGCCCGTGCAGGTGGTGTTTATCGAAACCGACTCGCCCTATCTGGGCAAGGGCTGGCCGCTGTGGCGCTTGCCACCGCTGCCGATCCGCTTCACAGTGCGCATGGGGCCTCGCTTTGCCCCGCCCAGCAGCCACCTGGCGCTGCTGGCCGAGGTGCAGGCCTGCTTTGCGACGCAGCTGCACCCTGGTGTGGTGCACAAGGAGGCCCTGCGATGACCGGTGCCACGACCCATCTGGTGCTGATACCCAGCTACAACGCCGGGCCCAAGGTCTATGAAACCGTGGCCGCGGCGCGTGCGCAGTGGCCCGCGGTATGGGTGGTGGTGGACGGCAGCACCGACGGCACCGCGCAAGGCCTGCAGGCCTTGGCCGAGCGCGACAGCGGCCTGCGCGTGTGGGTGCTGCCGCGCAATGCCGGTAAGGGCGCGGCCGTGCTGCACGGCGTGCAATGGGCGCTGGCGGCGGGCATCACGCATGTGCTGACAATGGACTCCGACGGCCAGCACCCGGCCGAGCTGATCCCGGCTTTCATGCAGGCTTCGCAGCGGCACCCCGAGGCCATGGTGCTGGGCCGCCCGGTGTTCGACGCCAGCGCACCGCTGCTGCGTGTGCGCGGCCGCCGGGTGTCGAACTGGTGGACCAACCTCGAGACCCTGGGCGCCGGCATCGACGACTCGCTGTTCGGCTTTCGTGTCTACCCCGCCGCGGCGCTGGCCGACGTGATGCAGAGCCAGCGCTGGATGCGCCGCTTCGACTTCGACACCGAAGCGGTGGTGCGCCTGGCCTGGCGCGGCGTGAAGCCGCTGAACCTGGACGCACCGGTGAAGTACCTGACGGCGGCCGACGGCGGCGTCTCGCACTTCAGGTACGGCCGCGACAACCTGCTGCTGAGCTGGATGCACACGCGGTTGATGATCGGGTTCGTGTTGCGGCTGCCGGTTTTGCTTTGGCGGCGTGCCACGCGAAGGCCGCCGTTTCAGGAGCTGAACGGCCGCCAGTAGCATGAACCCGAGCGGCAGACGCAAGCCGCCGCGCCCGTCGAGAGCGAGACGATCTGCGCGCACCGGGCGGCGCGGCTGAGCTGGGCCCGCCTTGCAGGCCCCCTACCGTGCCCTGCGCTGCCCCTGCGCCCGCACCGGTGCCGATGCTTGCGGGTGATCGAGGCCCGGGCTTGCCCGGCCCCGCCGTTTTTCAGCAGCCCACGCCGGCTTCTGAATGCCGCTGGCGGCGGCGCTGCAGCAGCAGCACTGCACCCGCCGCGGCCACCAGCGCCAGCGGTGCCGGCTCCGAGACCGGCGCAACCGCCAGGCCGTTCAGTGCCCCGGTGTTCAGGTTGCCAACCAAAGTGGCCGCGCCCGTGGCCAGGTTGATGCCGTAAAAGCCCTGCACGCCGCCCACGCGCAGCGTGGCAAATGCGCTGTTCACGCCCGCCGCACTGGTCAGGATGTCGAAGCCCAGATTTTCATCGGTGTCCACGCCCAGGGCGCCCACCGTGCTCAGTTCGCCGGCGTTGGGGTTGCTGGTGGTCACCAGTGTATTCAACACGTAGTCGATGTAGAACAGCTGCGTGCCGGTGGCAGGGTTGTTGTCGTTGTTGGTGTACGCCACGTCGGCCACGCGGGGCGTGGCGCCGGCGTTGACGTCACCCGCGGCGTAGACCAGCGCACCATCGGTGACGGCAGCACCGCCGGCCAGATTGATGCGCCGGTTGTCGCCAGCGTCGGTGACCACGCGCAGGCGGTCGGGTACGGGGTTGAAGTCGATGCCCAGCGTGGCCGCCCCGACGGGCGCACTGGACGTGGCCACCAGCGCCGTGGCGCCGGTGGCCGGGTTGACGGTGTAGATGCCCGAGGTGGTGGACGAATAGCCGTACAACAGCCCGTTGGCGGGGCGGAAGTCCAGCCCGTCCAGCCGCGTGGTAGCCCCTGAGACGGCACCCACGGTGGCCACGCTGCCCGGCGTGGCGCTGTCAAAGCGCACCAGCGTGCTGCCATCGGCAGCGAGTGCGTAGACCGCGGCGGCATGGACGGCGGTCATCGACAGCGCGCTGCTCGCCAGCAGCAGGCCGGTGGCCAGCACGCGGCTGCGGCTGGCCTGGCGATTTGTCAAACGGGGTGTGCGAGGTGGGGTCATGAAGGGCTCCTGAAGGTGGGTGCGCAAATGGCTTGTCGTGGGCTGGATCGGACACCGGCTTGACCCATGGCCGGCCCACGAAGACTGCATACGCACCGACTCACGACCCGGATGCGCTGCCGCCCATCGCCTGGCGCAGGTCTGCCTTCGCGCAGCCGCATGGGCGCGCCTGCGCACACCGGTGCGCGCTGGCAGGCCCCAGCCCGTCAGGTCACCGGCGAGGGGTCTGGCGCACGTTTTGACGGACGTTCTGACGGATGGGCAGGCAGACGGTCGGGTAGACGGTCGGGTAGACGGTCGGGCATGCTGGCGCACCTCGGGGGCTCAGCGGCTGGGAACTGGGCATCGACCTGGCGCTGCTGAAAGCCACCGGCACCGCCGGGCGGGTGATGCAGGTCGACCTCGATGCCCACCTGGCCCGTGGCGCGCCACGCGGGCTGACGGGAGCCGCGCCGCTTCCTTCTAAGGCAGCGCCTGCGGCCGGTGGCGACCATATCGAGTCGATCAAGGTCATCGGCCTGCGCCGCCAGATCGCGCAGCGCATGCAGGACGCCAAGCGCCGCATCCCGCACTACAGCTATCACGAGGAAGTCGACCTCACCGAGCTCGAGGCGCTGCGCGAGCAGCTGGCCGCGCGGCGCGACGCGGCTTTGCCCAGGCTGAGCCCGCTGGCCTTCGTCATCGTTGCGATGGCGCGTGCGGCGGCCGACTTCCCGCAGTTCAACGCCCGCTTCGACGACGAGACCGGCGTGCTGCACCGGCACTCGGCGGTGCATGTCGGTGTGGCCACGCAGACCGATGCCGGGCTGCTGGTGCCGGTGCTGCGCGACGCGCAGGCGCTGGGCCTCGACGCCATCGCCGCCGAGACGGTGCGTGTGGCCGCGCTGGCGCGCAGCGGACGCGCGTCGCGCGGCGAGCTCACCGGCTCGACAGTCACCGTCACCAGCCTGGGCAAGCTGGGCGGCATCGCCACCACGCCGGTGATCAACGCGCCCGAGGTCGCCATCATCGGCGTCAACCGCATCGCCCTGAGGCCGGTGATGCGGCACGGCGCGGAGGTGGGGCGGCTGATGATGAACCTCTCCGGCTCCTTCGACCACCGCGTCGTCGATGGCGCGGTGGCGGCCGCTTATGTGCAGCGGCTGCGCGAACTGCTGGAGCATCCGGCGCTGATGTTCATCGCATAGGCCGCCTCCAAGGCTTGCTTCGCAGCAGCAGCCGGCCTCTCAGGCCAGTTGATCGACGGCCCGCTGCGCTTCGATCGAGTTCTTGCGCCACACCATCGCCACCGGCGTGGGGTCCAGGCCCACGGTCACCGGCAGTACAGAAACCGAATGGCTGCTTTGCTGCGCCGCCGACAGCGCGCAGCAGCTCAGCAACTCGGATTGCGCCACCACCGACAGGCTGTAGAAGAACGACGGCGACTCCACCACCGGCACCGGTGGCGCCAGGCCGCGCCTGAGGAAGGCGTCCACCAGTGCCACACGCGTGGTGGACTGCGTGCCGGGCAATATCCACGACCACTTCAGCAGTTCACCCATCGGCACGCTGCGCCGGCCGGCAAGGGGGTGGTGGCGCGCAGCCACCACCGCCAGGCTGCCCTCGTACAGCACCTGCTGTGCAAGTTCGGCCATCGCCGGCGTGCCCGCAGCCTGCCGCGGCAAGCGCCCCAGCAGCAGGTCGATGTCACCTTGCAGCAGCATCTGCAGCAGACGGTCTGCGCTGCCGTCCACGATCTGCACGCGCCAGGCCGGCGGCCCCGTCACGAGTCGCTTGACCATGCCCGGCAGCAAGGTGGTGGTGGTGTGCGGAAACGCGCCGATGCGCAGCAGGGGGCTGGCCACCCCTTGCAGCGTCGAGCCCATCGCGCCCACCTCCCCCAGCACCGTCTGGCAGCGTGGCAGCAAGGCGCGCCCGTCGTCGGTGAGCGCCATGCCACGGCCCTGGCGGCGGAACAGCTTGGTGCCAAACAGCCCTTCGATTTCCTTGAGCATCATGCTCGCGGCCGAAGGCGTCATCGACAGCTGCTCGGCGGTCACCGCCAGCGAGCCCAATGACGCCAGCAAGCTCAGGAAACGCAGCTGTCTGACCCGCAGTTGGTCCAGTCGCGGTGGGCTCATCCGGGTACACCCTTTGTTCAGGAAAAACTGATGATAGGGTCGAAACAATTGAGCTGGAATTGATGTCTGTCTTCTACAGTCCGGCCACCACCACCACCCTGGAAGCCCCATGTCCGACTCTCGATCGTTGCGGTCAGGACGGCACACCTTGACATCGCAGCTGGCGCTGCTGGCGCTGCTGGGCCTGGCGCTGGCACCGGCGGCGGTGCGGGCACAGGAATGGCCGGTCAAGGCGGTGACGCTGGTGGTGCCCTTTCCGCCCGGTGGCAGCAACGACGTCGCGGCCCGCGTGGTGGCCGAAAGTGCCCGCAAGCGCCTGGGCCAGACGGTGGTGGTCGACAACAAGCCCGGCGCCAACGGCGCCTTGGGGGTGGACGCGGTGCTGCGCGCAACGAAGGACCATCACACCTTCCTCGTGGCTTCTGACTCGGTGTCGCTGCTGCCGCTGTTCAGGACCCTGCCCTGGGACCTGAGCAAGGCCTTCACGCCCATCGCGGTGCTGTCCTATCAACCCATCGTGGTGGTGACGGCACCGTCGTCAGGCCTGAAGTCGATCAAGGACCTGCAAGCCAGCGCGCGCAGCAAACCCAACCAGGTGCCCTACGCCAGCTCGGGCCAGGGTTCGATACAGCACCTGGTGGGCGAGCTGTTTTCGCAGAACCTGGGCATCGACCTCTTGCACATTCCCTACAAGGGCGGCGGACAGGCGGTGACCGACGTGATTGCCGGCCAGGTCACGGTGGCGGTGCTGGGTGCGGCGGCGGTGCTGCCGCACATCAAGACGGGCAAGCTGGTGGCGCTGGCCGTCAGCACGCGCAGCCGTTCACCGATGCTGCCAGACACCCCCACGCTGGCCGAAAGCGGCGCTGGTGACATCGACGTGCCGCAGTGGTCGGCCCTGTTTGCCGTGGAAGGCACGCCGGCTGCGGTGGTGACGCGGCTGCGTCGCAGCGTCGAAGAAAGCCTGGCCGAGCCGGCCGTGAAGCAGCACTTCCACAACGCCGCGATGGACATCATCGCCACGCCGCCCGAGGTCTTTCAGCAGCGCATGCTGCTAGACCGGGAACGGTGGGCGCGGCTGATCAAGGAACGCAGGATTTCGCTGGACTGAAGATGCCGGAGACCAACGTAAAGCGTCCCCACATCGTTCTGGTGCTGGCCGACAACCTGGGCTGGGGCGAGCTCGGCTGCTATGGCGGCGGTGCGCTGCGCGGCGCCCCCACGCCACGCATCGACGCGCTGGCCCGGCAGGGCCTGAAGTGCCTGAACTTCAACGTCGAGAGCGACTGCGTGCCCACCCGTTCGGCCCTGATGACGGGGCGGCACCCGATACGCACCGGCGCGCTGCAGTCGGTGCCGGCCGGGCTGCCGCAGGGCATCCACCCCTGGGAACGCACCCTGCCGCAGGTCTTGAAGGAGGCCGGTTACGCCACCGGCATGTTCGGCAAATGGCACCTGGGCGACCGAGACGGCCGCTACCCGCACCAGCGCGGCTTCGACGAGTGGTACGGCATACCGCGCACCAGCAACGAAACCATGTTCACCAGCTCGCCGGGCTTCGACCCCTCGGTGGTGGATGTGCCGCAGGTGATGGAAGGTTTCGCCGGCCAGCCCGCCCGCAACGTGGCCGACTACGACCTGCCCAAGCGCCGGCTGATCGACAGCGAACTGACCGAGCGCTCCATCCAGTTCATGCGCCAGCATGCGGGCGGCGGGCAGCCCGTCTTCCTGTACGTGCCGCTGACGCACCTGCACTTCCCAACGCTGCCGCACCCCGACTTTGCCGGCAGCAGCGGCGTCGGCGACTTTGCCGATTCGATGATGGAGATGGACCACCGCGTGGGCCAGTTGCTGGACGCCGTGGACGAACTCGGCATCACAGACGACACGCTGTTCATCTTTGCCAGCGACAACGGCCCCGAGTTCCGCCGGCCCTGGCGCGGCACGGCCGGGCCGTGGACCGGCACGTATCACACCGCGATGGAAGGTGGCCTGCGCGTGCCGTTGATCGTGCGCTGGCCGGGCCGGGTGGCCAGCGCGCAGGTCAGCGACGACATCGTGCACGTCACCGACCTCTATTCGACGCTGATTGCCGCCGCCGGCAGCACGGTGCCTGACGACCGGCCCATCGACGGCATCGACCAATTGGCCTGGTGGACCGGCAGCGCCGCGCACTCGGCCCGCGAGGGTTTTCTCTTCTACATCAAGAGCGAACTGCGGGCCGCCAAGTGGCGCCACTGGAAGCTGCACTTCGTCTTCGAGAGCGAGCCCAACCAGGGCGCCAAGCATCTGGAAACGCCCTGGCTCTTCAACATCAAGCGCGACCCCAAGGAAGAGACCGACGCGGCGATGGACGACGGCTGGGTGCGCGGCCCGATGCGGCGCATGGTGATGGCCTTCGAGCAATCGCTGCGCGAACACCCACCCATCAAGCCCGGGGCCAGCGACGACGTCAACCCGGCTGTCCCCGCCGCACAGGCACGCTGAACACGACACGAACAACCCCCAACCTCCAACAACCCACCACCACGGACCCCACCATGCACATCCGCTCACCGCTGGCATTGACCGCCTTCACCGTCCTGGCCCTGGCCAGCGCCGCCTGCTCGGCACAGACCGTCACCATCTACGGCCGGCTTGCACTCACCGCCAACCAGGTCGAAACTGGCAGCAGCAAAGTGAAGGAACTGCGCGACAACGCCTCGCGGCTGGGTTTTCGCGGTGTCGAAGATCTGGGCGGTGGGCTGCAGGCCTCGTTCGGGCTGGAGATGGGCTTCAGCGCCGACACCGGTTTGCTGACCGATCCGGTCTACCGCAACAGTTATGTGGCGTTGCGCGGCGGCTGGGGCACCGTGGCGCTGGGCCGGCTGGATTCGGCCAACCCCACCGGCTCGCCGCTGTATTCGCAGATCATCGCGCTGACCAGCTTTGCACCCAACGACGCCGGCGCCACCGCCACCAGCACCTCGATGCAGAACGCGCGCAACCGCACGTCCAACAGTTTCGGCTATGCCAGCCCAACCTGGGCAGGCTTCGACGTGAAGGCCCGTTTCTACCTGCGCGGCGCCGGCACCGCAACCGAAGGCGAAGACGCGGCCCGGTCCTGGGACCTGGGGCTGAACTACAAGACCGGCAACCTGAAGGCTGCCGTCGGCTTTGCCAAGGACACCCGCCGCGGCGGCCTGGCCAGCAACGAGTTTGACGACAAGTGGCAAGCCGGTCTGAACTACGAGGTCTTGCCCGGGCTGGAGCTGTACGCGCTGGGAGGCGTCGACCGCTACAAGAACAGTTCCACGCGGCGGCGCGATGTGGAGTACCTGCAGTTGGGTACCAGCTACACACTGGGCGCGCACAAGGTGGTGTTGAATCGCTTCCAGCGTGACGTGCAAACGTCTCTGACAGGCGATCGCAAGCGTACACAGCTGAGCTACCAGTACTTCCTGTCCAAGCGCACCGACCTGCAGGCTTTCTACGACAACGACGGCATCGATTCCAGCCGCAGCAACGTGCGTGTGCGCGCCATCGGCGCCGGCATTCGGCACAACTTCTGAGTCGCGGTGCGCCAGGGGGGCCGGCCCGGGTTGGCCCCGGTTTGGGTCGACCCATGAAATGCTTCATCATGATCGACCGCACCATGAAACGCAGGCAGACCATCACCCAGCGCCGCAACTCTCGCACCTGGCCGCAGGCCTGGCTGCGCAGCGTCATGGCCGCCTGCTTGGCGCTGGCAGGCCTGGCCCATGCCCAGTTCGACCCGACCAAGGCCACGGTCGAGCCCGAGGCTGTGGCGAGCCAGTTCCCCGATCCGGTGGCGCTTTTCACGAGCCCGGCCTTTGCAAGTGGCCGCCAGGACTTCACCACGCACGCTGAAGCCTTCGGTTTTCTCGATGCACTGGCCCGGCGCTCGGGCGGCGTGGCCATCGAGACCGTGGGCCGGTCGCAGCAGGGGCGGGCGATGGTGGTGGCAGTGTTGACGGGCCCGCGCGGCTTGGATGCCAAGCTGCCCACCGTGCTGCTGCTGGCGCAGCAGCATGGCAACGAACCGGCCGGTGGCGAGGCCGCGCTGGTGCTCGCGCAGACTTTGGCCACCGAGCGCAGTGCGCTGCTGGAGCGTGTCAACGTGGTGATCATGCCGCGCGCCAACCCCGACGCGGCCGAGCGCTTCGGGCGTGAATCGGCCAGCGGCATCGACGTCAACCGCGACCACCTGCTGGTGCGCACGCCCGAAGTGCAGGCCATCACGGCCGCGGTGCGCCACTATGCGCCGCAGGTGATGCTCGACCTGCACGAGTTCACCGTGGCGGGACGCTGGGTGAGCAAGTTCGGTGCGGTGATGCGCGCCGACGCGCTGCTGCAGGCCGCGACGGTGGGCAACCTGAGCCCCAGCGTGCAGGCCGCACAGGGCCGCTATCTCGCCGCGGCGCGCGGCGCGCTCGAATCGGCCGGGCACCGCGTGGCCGACTACCACACCACGTCATCAGACCCCAAGGACCTGGCGGTCGCGATGGGTGGCGTCAATGTCGACACCGGGCGCAATGTGGGCGGGCTGCGCAACGCCATCAGCCTGCTGCTGGAAACCCGTGGCGTGGGCCTGGGTCGTGCGCACTACGCCCGGCGTGTGCAGTCGCATGTGCTGGCCGCGCTGGCCGTCATCGAAACAGCGGCCCGGGACGGCGCGTCACTGGTGCAGATGAAGCGCGACGCCGGCCTGGCCGCTGGCGCCCAGGCCTGCAGCGGCAACATCACCGTGGCGGTGCGCCAGACGGCGCAGCGCCAGACGCTGAATTTTCTGGATGCCCAGACGGGCGAACCGCGCGACGTGAACGTGCTGTGGCGCTCTTCACACCAGTTGGAGCTGCAACGCGAACGGGCGCGGCCCTGCGGCTATCTGATCGGCGCTGACCAGCACGCGGCCGTGCAGCGGCTGCGGGCGCTGGGCATCGAGGTGGCCCCACTCGCCGCCACCCTGCCCCAGCTGCCGTGGGAGCTCGAGGATTACGTCGTCGAGGCCGAGGCCGCCGGCCAACGCCAGGACGCCCGCGGCGCCATTGCCGATGACCAGGACAACATCCGTGTGTTGCGTGTGCAAACGCAGCCGCGCCAGACGGTGCCGGCGCCCGGCAGCTCTTACGTGGCCATGGACCAGCCACTGGCCGCATTGGTCAGCGCGGCGCTGGAACCCGATTCGCAGAACAGTTTTGCCGCCAACCGCCTGTTGACCCTCGAAGGCGGCCAACTGCGCCGCGTGATGCGGCCACCGCCAGCGGGTGCATTGGGCAGGTCTGGCCCTTGAAGCGCGGCACGCCCGAAGGGGCTTTTCACCAGTCGCTACGGGCCTTTCAACGGTGGCCCTTCGCCCTTCGCCCGTCGCCTTTCAGCATTTCCACCCTTCACCACCACGGATCATGAGCATGAAACACCGCTTGCACACCAGCCTGGCCCTGCTGGGCATTTCGATCTTGGTGCTGTCCGGCTGCGCCAGCCCGCCAGCCGTACGACCCGAAGCGCCGCCGCAAGCCCAGGCCTGCCCGGCCGGCGTGCCCGCGGGTGCCCGTTGCCTGCGCGGGCAGGACTCGGCCTCGGCGCACTACCTGATCGTGATGCCGGCGCAATGGAGCGGCGTGCTCGTGGTGCACGCGCACGGCGGCCCGTCGCTGGGGCCGCCGCAGTCCACGCGCAATGATGAAGACATCCAGCGCTGGGCGATCACGGTGCGCGAAGGCCATGCCTGGGCCGGTTCGGTGTTCCGCCAGGGCGGATTTGCCGTCACCACCGCCGCCGAGGACACCGAGCGCGTGCGCCGCATTTTCGTTGAGCACGTGGCCAAGCCTCGGCGCACGCTGCTGCACGGCCAGTCCTGGGGCGGCATGGTGGCGACACGCGCGGCCGAGATGTTTCCCAAGTCCTGGGAAGGCATCTTGCTGACCAGCGGTGTCGTCGCCGGCCCGGCAACCTACGACTTCAGGGTCGACCTGCGCGCTATTTATCAGTACCTGTGCAACAACCACCCGCGCCCCGACGAGCCGTCCTACCCGCTGCCCATCGGCCTGCCGGCTGACAGCAAGCTGAGGAGCGCCGACGTGGCCCAGCGCACCAACGAATGCCTGGGCACGGGCCGACCGGCTGCACAGCGCACGCCAGAGCAGGCGGCGAAACTCAAGACCATTGCCACGGTGCTGCAGATCCCGGAGAGCTCGGTCGCCGGGCACATCAATTACGCCACCTTCACCTTTCGCGACATCGCGATGAAGAACGGCAGCGTCAGCCCCTTCGGCAACGAGCGCGTGCGCTACGTCGGCTCGGCCGACGATGCCGCACTCAATGCCGGTGTGCCGCGCTTCAAGGCCGATCCCCAGGCCGCGGCGCGCTTTGCCGCCGATGTCGACCACAGCGGCCGCTTTGCCGTGCCCGTGCTCACCGGGCACGGCATCCGCGACGCCACGGTGTTCGTCGAAGGCCACGACACGCTGCGCCAGCGCATGGCGGTGGCCGGCAACGGCGAACGCCTGGTGCAGACCTATGTCGACTCCAGCGAACACAGCTACTGGGGCGACGCCCAGTACCCGCCGCTGTTCGAAGCACTGCTGAACTGGGTCGAAAAGGGCCAGAAGCCGACGCCGGCGGGCATTGCCGACCGCTGCCGGAAGCTTCGCGCCGGGCAGCCAGCCGATTGTCTTTTCTTGCCCGACTACATGCCCAAACCGATGGCGTCCCGGGTGCTGCCGCGCTGACCGCTGCCCGCTGACGCTGACGCCGCCAGTGGCCGGGGACCCCCGCGTCTGCGCCTGCAAGCCCCGGCCGCCGCGCCGATTCCACGCCAAGCGTGCCGGCTGCCGAGTTGCTAAGGCTTTGGACTGGCCGGGGTCTGCCCAGCAGCCGGTGCCGCCTCGGCGTCGATGGCCTGCTGCACCGCGAGGTAGAAGGCATCACGCGACGCCTTGGCGGCGGGGTCGGTGGCACCGCCGCCCCAGTTGGCGTTGGACGCGATCACCAGCCGGCGCCGGGGGTCGATGAAGACGCCCTGGCCGAAGATGCCGCGCGCGGTGAAGCTGCCGTCGCTGTAGGTCCACCATTGGTAACCGTAGCCGCGGCCGGGCTGGCCGATGCCCACGCGCTCGGTGGTGGCGTCTGCCAGCCAGCCGTCGGGCACGATGCCCTGGGCGCCGGCGCGCGCACCGTTCAGCACGAAGACACCGAAGCGGGCGAAGTCACGCGTCGCCGCCTGCAGGCAGCATCCGCTGATCTCCTGGCCGGTCTTGCTGAGCACCCAGGTAGCCTGCTGCTCCATGCCGGCCGGCGTCCAGATCTTCTGCGACAGGTACTCGGCCAGCGGCCGCTTCGTCGCCTGGCTGACCAGCCGGCCGACGAGGTTGGTCTCGCCGGTGCTGTAGTTCCAGCGCGTGCCGGGCGGCACCTCGCGGGGCAGGCGGCGCAGGTAGCTCACCAGCGCCTCGACACCGTCCTCGGGCTTGTGGTTGTTGAACCGGGCCACGTCCGAATTCGGATCGGCATAGTCCTCGTTCCAGCGCACACCCGATGTCATG
>JANOZF010000229.1:0-47209 GCA_031429255.1 Rubrivivax sp. | reverse complement strand
GAAGAGATCAACCGCATGGTTACAGACGCCATCACCAACTGGTTCTTCACCACCAGCGAGGTGGCCAACGCCAACCTGCGGCGCGCAGGGGTGGGTGATGAACGCATCTTCTTCGTGGGCAACACGATGATCGACACGCTGCTGGCCAATATGGAAAGGCTGCGCCCGCCGGCTTTCTGGCAAGACGCAGGCTTGACGCCGGGCGGGTACTTCGTGGTGACACTGCACCGGCCCGCCAATGTGGACACGCCTGAGTCGTTGGCAAAGTTGATTCATGCCATTGCCGATGGTGCGCGCGGCTTGCCGGTGGTGTTTCCGGTGCATCCGCGCACCGCCAAGACCTTGGCCGCACTGCAATGCCCGCCATCGCTTCGGCTGGTAGACCCGCAGCCTTACCTTGAATTCAATTACCTGGTGCGCAACGCGCGGGCGGTGATTACGGATTCAGGCGGCGTTACTGAAGAAACCACCGTGATGGGCGTGCCCTGCATGACGCTGCGCGACAGCACCGAAAGGCCCGAGACGGTGACCATAGGCACCAACGAATTGCTGGGTACCGACCCTGCGGCGCTGAAGCCTGCGCTTGACGCCTTGTTTGCCGGCCGCTGGAAGAAGGGCGCTGTCCCCGACAAGTGGGACGGCCACACCGGCGAGCGCATCGCTGCCCAATTGGAACTGTTGCTCGGCTGATGGCCGGTGTAGGCACGCTGTTACGCACCGCGCGCTACTTGAAGGCGCTGCAATTGCCTGGTCTTCGTTGCATGCTGGATCTGTTCCCAAGTCTCCCGCTAAGGCTGCAAGTTGATTGACAAGCTGGCCATCGCCGTGATCTCGCCCTTGGGCAGTTCGCTGCTGCTGGGCGTGTGTGCGCTGGCCATGGCGTTGTTGGGGCGCCGCCGCCTGGGATGGTGGCTGGGCCTGGTGGCATTGATTTGGCTGTGGTTGTGGGCCACGCCCGTGGTCAGCCAGTGGGCCAGAGGACGGCTGGAGCAGGCATATCCACCGTTGGCGGTGGCCAGTCTGCCGACTGCACAGGCCATCGTGGTGCTGGGCGGCGGCATGAGCTCGCCCACGCCCCGAAGGCCCTACGCCGACCTATCTGCGGCGTCTGACCGTGTCTGGCACGCTGCCCGTCTGTGGCATGCCGGCAGGGCGCCGTTGCTGCTGCTCAGCGGCGGCGCGGCAGGCGGGCCGGGCGCGATATCCGAAGCCGAGGCCATGCGGCTTTTCTTGCGCGACCTGGGTGTACCTGACCGCGCCGTGCTGCTGGAAGAGCGCAGCGGAAACAGCCGTGAGAACGCCGCGATGTCGGCTGCTTTGCTGAAGCAACGGGCGCCGTCCGCTGCGCCAGACGCGGCGCAGCCCGGCAAGCCCATGCGGGTGCTGCTGGTCACCTCTGCCCTGCACATGGCACGTGCTCGCGCGCACTTCGAGGCTGCCGGCCTGGACGTGGTGCCGGCGGCCACCGACCACGAATCTTTGGGGCCCGAAGACCCGTTGCGCTTGCTGCCTTCGGCCGAGGCACTGGATGGCAGCGGCCGGGCCTTGAAAGAGTGGGTGGGCCAGCTGCTCTGGGCACGGCAGTAGGCTGACAGTGTGATGAGACGCATGTGCGCGACACTGAACTTTGTGAGTTTTGTGAGTTTCCGTGCCGCCCGCTGGGCCGCAATGGCCCAAAGCGACTTAAAAACGGCCCTGGATTGCGCCCAGGTTACCAATGTGATCCCCGCAACCCGAGGGTCACCCCGCACATGAGGGGTTCAACTGATGGCTCCATCCGCTAGGATTAGCTCTACCGAAATGAACGCCGCAGAACGCGGAAGGGAATAAAGATGACGAAGAACTTGGCTCTCTCCGCACTGGCTCTGGCCGCGATCAGCTTTAGCGGTGTTTCTTTTGCCGCAGACTCCGGCAAGGTCACATACGTCTCCGCCCTCGCGTCCACTTCGGCCGTGCTGCCGGGCCAAACCGGCAGTCTGAACACGCTCACGCCTTACGACCTGGGCACGATCGGCTCGGCTCCTGGCTCGGTGGCTGCTATGTTCTCGCTGGCTGAACAGGCTCTGTTCGCCAACGGTACCGACTTGACGGTGTTCCTCGACATCCCTGGCGCTGCTTCGTTTGAAGACTACATCAAGTTTGTCATTCCCTCTCCCAGCAGCACCACGACCAACAACGCGGTGTTCAACATCTCGGTGTTCAGCACCATCATCAGCCAGTTCGCCGCATATTCGGTTGATTTGTACGCTGGCGCCCCCGCTTTCGTGCCTGCTGGTCCTGCGCTTTCGTCTTTGTCCTACACCGCCGGTCAGCTGGCGGCGCCTGTTGCCCAGGGCACTTTCACCGATCTGCTGACTCCGGGTTCCTACTACCTGCAGGTCAAGGGCGTTGCCATCGGCGTGAACCCAATTTACAACATGCAGATCATCGCGGCACCGGTGCCTGAAGTCAGCACCTACACCATGTTGCTGGCTGGCATGGCCGTTGTGGGTTTCGTCGCATCGCGCCGCAAGGCCGGCTGATAACGCGCTGAAACTGCGCCATCAGGGCGCCGCAAAGCGGCTAACCCGGGTCGAAGAGCCGCATCGTTCGATGCGGCTTTTTTGTTGGGCTTCATCATCTGGCGCGCAAGCTGGGCGGCGATGTTGCAGGCCGTACACTGCCACGGTGCTCCCCGCGCAACAGCTTGCGAACTGAAATAACCATGCCCGACCCGACTTCCCGCCAGCCCCCAATGCCCACCGCGCTGACCGTTCACCAGGCCAGCCGCGTGCTCGAGATCGCTTTCGACAATGGCGGCAACTTCCGCATTCCTTTTGAGCTGATGCGCGTCTACAGCCCTTCGGCCGAGGTGCAGGGTCATGGCCCCGGCCAGGAAGTGCTGCAAACCGGCAAGCGGTTGGTCGGGATCGACGAGATTCAGGCGGTTGGCCACTACGCGGTGCAGCCCCGGTTCAGCGACGGTCACGACACCGGCATCTTCAGCTGGGAGTACCTTTACCACCTGGGCGCCAACCAGGCCGAGCTGTGGACTCGGTATGAACAGCGCCTGCAAGACGCCGGCGCCGACCGCGACGTGCCCACGGTGGCCGCCCCGGCGGCCGGTGGTGGCTGCAAGTCACACTGAAACAGCTACCGCCAACCACCGAATGGCCCGAAGGCCGCAACGGTCACACCACCACCCGCCCAGCAGCCACCATGGCCCAGACCCACTTCGGTTTTCAAACCGTCGACGAACAGGAGAAATCCCAGCGCGTGCGCGGGGTTTTCGACAGCGTGGCCTCGCGCTACGACCTGATGAACGATGTGCTCTCGATGGGCCTGCACCGTGCGTGGAAGGCCTACGCCGTGGCCGTGGCGGCGGTGCAGCCTGGCTGGCATGTTCTTGACATTGCGGGCGGCACCGGCGACCTGGCCCAGGCCTTCGCGCGCAAGGCAGGCCCGCAGGGCAGGGTGGTGCTGACCGACATCAACGAAAGCATGCTGCGGGTGGGGCGCGACAGGCTGCTGGACGCGGGCGTGGTGATGCCTACTGTCGCCTGCGATGCCGAACACCTGCCGTTCGCCAGCGAGAGCTTCAACCTGGTGAGCGTGGCCTTTGGGCTGCGCAACATGACCCACAAGGAAGCCGCGCTGGCCGAGATGTGCCGCGTGGTGCGCCCGGGCGGCCGCCTGCTGGTGCTGGAGTTTTCAAAGCCCGCTGCGGCGCTGCAGAAGCCCTATGACTGGTACTCATTCAAGCTGATGCCGCTGCTTGGCCAATGGGTAGCCAAGGACGGCGACAGCTACCGCTACCTGGCTGAGAGCATTCGCATGCACCCTGACCAAGCCACGCTCAAGTCAATGATGAAGAAAAGCGGTTTCGGGCATGTGGACGTGCACAACCTGGCCGGCGGCATCGTGGCGCTGCATGTCGGTATCAAGTGCTGATCGGCCTGCCGCCCCGTGGGCAGCGTGCCATGGCTTTGGTGGGCTTGGCTGTTGTGATTTTTTGCCGTTGAAGAAGACGTGAATCCGGAGTGACGCGCTTGGCGCCAAGGTTCGCGCAAGACACCGCAGGCTACACTTCTGCCTGCAAAAAAGTCCGTGAAAACCCGCTGCCGTAAAGCCTTTCTGTCGTGCGCCAGGATGGCGTTTTTGGCGGGTTGAGAATTTGAAGGTCAGAGCAACGAGATCGGCCGCGGTGCTGGGCCTCCCCAGTCGTTGCAGCGCGCATTCAAAAGTGAGGAAAGAGAAGATGACATCGATGCTCAGCCAGGCCAGCCCATCAGTCAACAGGGGGCTTGGTGCACGTCGCTGGCTCACTGCGGTAGCGCTGGTCAGCGTCGCCCTGCTTGCGGCTTGTGGCGACAAGAAAGAAAAGGGCGCCAGCCAGACGGCGGCCAAGGTCAACAAGGACGAAATCACCGTTCATCAGATCAACTTCGTGCTGCAGCAGCAGCGTGGCCTGAAGCCAGAGCAGGCGGACGCGGCCAGCAAGCAGATTCTGGAACGCCTGATCGACCAACAACTGGCCTTGCAGCGCGCTGAAGACCTGAAACTCGACCGCGACCCGCGCGTGGTGCAGATGCTGGAAGC
Source organism: Rubrivivax sp. (assembly GCA_031429255.1). Lineage (GTDB taxonomy): Bacteria > Pseudomonadota > Gammaproteobacteria > Burkholderiales > Burkholderiaceae_C > Rubrivivax. The sequence goes on along the minus strand of JANOZF010000229.1, from coordinate 42,631 downwards.
CGCGCGCCGCGAGGTGCTGAATCGCGCCTACGTCGACAAGGTCAGTGAAGCAGCCGTCAAGCCCACGCCAGAAGATATCAAGAAGTACTACGACGACAAGCCTGCGCTCTTCAAGGAGCGCCGCATTTACAGCATTCAGGAAATCGGCATCGAGGCCAAGCCCGAGCAACTGCCCGATCTGCGTGAAAAGCTGGCAGCCGCGAAGAACATCAACGACTTCGTCGAGTACCTGAAGACTGCGGGCTACCGCTTCAATGGCAATCAGGCGGTGCGTGCTGCTGAACAGCTGCCGCTGGCCAGCCTGGACGCCTTTGCAAAGATGAAGGACGGCCAGGCGGCCATCGTGGCCGCACCGAACGGCGCACAGGTCATCGTGCTGGCGGGGTCGCGCAGCCAGCCCGCCACCGAGGAACAGGCTCGGCCGGCCATTGAACAGTTCTTGCTGAATGACCGCAAGCGCAAGCTGGTTGAAGACGACTCCAAGGCCTTGCGTGCTGCAGCCAAGATCCAGTACGTGGGCAAGTTCGCCGAGGGCGCCGCTTCTGCGCCTGCTTCTGCGTCTGCTGCGCCATCGGCTGCGCCCGCAGCAGCGGCGGCACCACCCGCTGCGGCCAGCACAGCAGCGCCGGCGGCCAGCGCCGGCTTGTCGGCTGACGACATCAGCAAGGGAATGGGACTGAAGAAATGATGCAACGCCTTTTTGCCGCCGCTTGTTCTGTGGCCCTCTGCGCGCAGTTGGCCGTCTTTGCTGCGCTGGCGCTCCCCATGGGCGCGGCGTCGGCCCAAGCCGTTGAGGCATCGCCCGCCGAGTACCGCCTGGGCGCGGGCGACGTGATTCGAATCTCGGTGTTCCAGAACCCCGAGCTGACACTCGAAACGCGCGTGACGGAAGGCGGTTTGGTCAGCTACCCCCTGCTGGGCAGCATCCGCGTGGGTGGGCTGGGGGTCACACAAGCTGAAAAACTGATCGCAGACGGTTTGCGCAATGGCAATTTCGTCAAGAGCCCGCAGGTGACGCTGGTTCTGGTTCAGGTGCGCGGCAACCAGGCCGGTGCACTGGGCCAGGTCAATCGACCGGGCCGTTTTCCGATTGAAGTGGCCGATATGCGCTTGTCTGACCTGCTGGCCATGGCCGGTGGCAGCAACAGCATTGCGTCGGATCTGGTGGTGCTCACCGGCACCCGCAAAGGCCAGCCCTACCGACTGGAAGTGGACTTGCCCAATCTCTTTACCCCTGCGGGCCGGGCCAACGATGTGCTCATCCTGAACGGCGACACGGTGTGGGTAGACCGGCAACCGACGGTCTATATCTATGGCGAAGTGCAGCGGCCGGGCGCCATGCGGCTCGAACGTGACATGACGCTGATGCAGGCCTTGGCAGCGGGCGGAGGCCTGAATGCGCGCGGTACCGAGAAGGGCATCCGCGTGCATCGCAAGGGTGCAAACGGCAGCACCGAAGTGATTCAAAGCAAGATGGACGACCGCCTGCGTGACGGCGACGTGGTGTTTGTGCGCGAAAGCCTGTTCTAACCTGCGCCGCCTCCAGGGGTCACCATGACATTCGGTCAGTTCTTCTCGATCTTGCGCGCACGCTGGTGGGTGGCGCTGTTGGTGCTGCTCATCACCGCGGGCACCACGCTCGCGGTCAGCCTGATGTTGCCCAAGCAGTATTCCGCCACCGCCACCGTCCTGGTCGACTTCAAGCCCGACCCGATTTCGTCGGTGGTGTATGGCGGCTTGATGACGCCAGCGTTGATGGCGACCCAGGTCGACATCATCAAGAGCGACCGCGTGGCCAACCGCGTGGTGGCGAATCTGAAGCTCAGCGACAACCCGCAACTGCGGCAGCAGTGGCTGGATGCCACCAAGGGCGAGGGCAGCTTCGAGAACTGGTTGGCAGACACTTTTCAGAAGCAGATGGACGTGGTGCCGTCGCGCGAGAGCAGCGTCATCAGCGTGAGCTACCGCGCCCAGGACCCTCGCTTTGCTGCGGCCCTGGCCAATGCTTTTGTGCAAGCCTACATCGACACCGCGCTGCAGCTGCGTGTGGACCCGGCGCGCCAGTACAGCAGCTTCTTCGAGGTGCGGTCCAAAGAGGCGCGCGAGGCGCTTGAGCGTGCCCAGTCCAAGGTCAGTGCCTTTCAGAAAGAGAACGGCATCATCGCCAACGACGAGCGGCTGGACGTCGAGAACGCGCGACTGAACGAACTCAGCTCGCAGTTCACCGCCTTGCAGGCCGTGTCGGCCGAAAGCAGCAGCCGCCAGGCCGAGGCGCTGGGCAGCCAGGCGGACCGCCTGCAGGAGGTGATGAACAACGGCATCGTTTCGCAGCTGAAGGCTGACATCAACAGAAGCGAAGCCCGCATGCAGGAGCTGTCGACACGCCTGGGTGACGCGCACCCACAAGTGCAGGAGCTTCGCGCCAGCCTTGCCGACATGCGCACCCGTCTCGATGCAGAAACGCGCAAGGTGACTGGAGGCGTGAGCCTGAGCAACACCATCAACCTCCGTCGCGTGGGCGAGATACGCGCCTCGCTGGAAGCCCAGCGCTTGAAGGTGTTGCGCATGAAGAGCGTGCGCGACGAAGGCGCTGTGCTGCAGCGTGACGTTGAAAATGCTCAACGTGCCTATGACGCCGTGCTTCAGCGGTTCACGCAGACCAATCTGGAGGGGCAGACCACCCAGAGCAACATCAACATGCTGGCTCAGGCGGTGGCACCCTCGCAGCCGTCATCACCCAAGATCGCATTGAATTTTTGGCTGTCTGCATTTCTGGGTTCGCTGCTGGGCATTGCCACCGCGTTGCTGCTCGAACTTCGAGATCGCCGTGTGCGGTCGATTGACGACGTGGTGGCCGCCCTTGAATTGCCAGTGCTGGGCATCATGCCCAAACCAGGAAGCCGCGCAGTCCTTGGAACCAAGCGGCTGTCCACTCTGCAGCAGCGGCTGATGGCCCCGCTGCCGCCACCTGCCAATGCCAGCAAGGGACTGTGATGGCCAAGTTTAGGGACTCATCGGTCGACAGCGGCGTGTTGCTCGAACCGAACATGCTGAATCAAAACCCCAACACCCCGCCTCGCGGTCTGCACCACGCTGCTTTGTCCCAGGCGACTTCTGCAACTGCGCAGCCCGATGCCGTGATCGACAGAAGCATTGGCGACATCCTCTCGGAACTGCGCAACCTCACGGCAGACCAGGTTGGCTTGGTGCTTGAACACCAGCGCCAGACCGGTGTCCGGTTTGGCGAGGCTGCGGTCGCGTTGGGCCTGGTGTCCAAGGAGGACGTGCTGTTTGCGTTGGCGCAACAGTTTCATTATCCGTATGCGCCGGAGGAGAAGCGCAGCCACGCCCCCGAACTGGTGACGCTGAACGAACCGTTTGGTGCGCGGTCAGAGTATTTTCGCGCATTGCGCACGCAACTCATGATGCGTGCATTCGTGGAAGGCGAGCCGCGCCGCGCGGTTGCCTTGATCAGCCCGGATACCGGCGATGGCAAGACCTATTGCGCCTGCAACCTGGCTGTTACGTTGGCTCAGCTGGGCGGGCGCACGCTGCTGGTCGACGCCGACATGCGCGGCCCCAGGGTGCACAGTGTGTTCGGCTTGACCAACAAGGTCGGGTTGTCAGGCATTCTGTCCGGTCGATCCGATCGGCAGGTTATTCAGCAGGTGCCGGGCGTGCCCAGTCTCTTCATTCTGCCGGTTGGTACCACGCCGCCGAACCCGCTGGAGCTGGCTGAAAGGCCAGCCTTCGGGCTGTTGATGAGAGAGCTGGCCAGCAAGTTCGACCACGTGCTCGTCGACACGCCGGCAGCCATCTATGGCAGTGACGCCAGCGTGATTGCAGCTCGCTGCGGCGCAGCGATGATCGTGGCGCGCAAGGACAAGGCCAGGGTTGCCTTGTTGCAGGACCTGGTCGCAAGTTTCTCCGGCAGTCCCGCCAAGCTTGTGGGCGTGGTGGTCAACGAGTTTTGATGCAGCACGGCTGGGGCGTGCTTGCGCAGGCCATGGCGGGCTGTTTGGCCAACCCAGTGGCCTCCAACATCTGCCCGTGTCTGGGTGCCCATTGAACGACCATGCTGCTGTTAACTGTGAGTGATTCGGGTTGTGCACGTGAGCATTGAACCGTCAGGCTGGGGAGGGGCTCAACGCATGGTTCGTATGGCCGGGCTGTTGATCGTGCTCGGCCTGGTCGTCATGTACTGGCCCGTGTTTGCGCTGCTTTCGAAGACCGTCTGGGCTTCTGACGAGCAAGGCCATGGCCCCATCATTCTGGCCGTTACAGCCTGGCTGATATGGGTTCGGCGCGAAAGGATTGCCCAAGCGCTGAGCACCGACAAACCCGCCGGGGTCTCTGCTTGGGTGCTCTTCGTGGCGGGCCTGTGCATCTACTTCGTTGGCCGGGTTCAGAACATCGTTTTGTTCCAGATGCTCTCGCTGATACCCATGCTGGCAGCTGCGGTGGCCGTGGTTTTTGGCTGGGCGGCCGTCAGAGTCTGCGCTTTTCCGCTCTTCTTCATCCTGTTTGCAGTGCCGCTTCCTGGACAGGTGGTGGACGCGCTGACGGCGCCCCTGAAGCAAGCCGTGTCATGGGTGGCCGAGCAGATCTTGTGGCGCACGGGTTACCCCGTTTCACGCAGCGGCGTGATCCTGATGGTCGGGCAGTATCAGTTGCTGGTCGCCGACGCTTGTGCCGGCCTGAACTCGATGTTCACGCTGGAAGCGCTGGGCTTGCTGTACATGAACGTTGTAGGCCACACCAACAAGGTCCGCAACGTGCTGCTTGCCATCCTGATCATTCCTATGAGTTTCATCGCCAATGTGATCCGCGTGATGATTCTGGTGTTGGTGACCTACCATTTTGGCGACGAGGCTGGTCAGGGTGCGGTGCACGGTGCTGCGGGCATGATTCTCTTCCTGGTGGCCTTGATCCTGATGTTCTTCATGGACATGCTCTTGAACCTGGTGTTCAAGGAAAGGGCGCCGCGTGCCGCCTAAAACCGTCGTTAGAGCCGCCTTTGCCTGCGTCATGATGCTCGGCGTTGCGGCAGCCAGCGTGGTCGCGGTGCCAACCGCCAAGCTCGCCGACACCCGCAGGAGCTTTGATCTCGAAAAGGCAGTGCCGGAGTCCTTTGCTGACTGGCAGCTTGATCGAAGCAGCGTCCCGCTACCCCCGTCTCCCGATCAGCAGGCGGTGCTCGACCAGATCTACGACCAGATTCTCAGCCGCACCTATGTGAATTCGAAGGGCGAGCGGATGATGCTCTCCATCACCTACGGTTCCCGGCAGAACCAGCAGTTGCGTGCGCATCGCCAGGAAGTCTGCTATTCCGCACAGGGTTTCAAGATCACGCGGCTTGAACGGGTCACGCTCGCCGTGGCGGGCTCAAAGGTTCCGTTGACCCGCATGTTGGCCACGCAGTCCTCGCGCAGTGAGCCGGTCACCTACTGGTTCACTATCGGGGACTCTGTGGTGTTGAGCTACCTGGACCGTGAGCTGCATCAGTTGCGGTTCGCCCTTTCGGGTTATGTGCCCGATGGGTATTTGCTCAGGATATCGAACCTGAGCAAGGACGTGGACGCCTCGTTTGCCGCGCATCTTGGTTTTGCTGACGAACTGATGAAACACATTGACGTGGATCTGAAGAAGCGACTTGTCGGCGCCGGCGTATAGATGCAACAGTGATGGTGATCGGCATGCCTGAGCGCACCGTGCGAGTTGTCTCCGGTGCCAGTAGAACTGGTTTTCTTGCGACCCCGCCCGGTTCGAATGGGGAACCGAACGCCCCATCTGCTTTTCACACCTCTGGTTCGCCGCGGTCATGTGCGGCATAGCAGGGTACCGGGTTGGCCCGGGCCGTTCCCGGCGCGCTGAGTCAGACCTGCCTGGCGCGGTGGCATCCTTGCATCACCGCGGGCCGGATGATGCGGGCCAGTGGCTGAACCAGGACAAGACGGTTGGGCTGGGTCATCGGCGGCTCTCGATTCTTGATCTGTCGACACACGGACACCAGCCGATGTTTTCGGCGGACGGCCAGTGGGTGATGGTCTTCAACGGCGAGGTCTACAACTTCCGAGAGATTCGGGCCGAGCTCGAACCCCTCGGCCACCACTTTGCCGGCACCGGAGACTCCGAGGTCATCCTCGCAGCCTTCGTGCAGTGGGGTGTTGCCGATGCGTTGCGCCGCTTCGTCGGCATGTTCGCCATCGCTCTTTGGCACCAGCGGCTGCGCAAGCTCTACCTGATTCGCGATCGGGTCGGCGTCAAGCCGCTGTACTACGCTTGGGACGGCAAGGATCTGTACTTCGGCTCCGAACTGAAGGCCCTGCGTGCCTTTGGTGGCTGGCCGGTGGCACTGGACCGAGACGCGATGGTCGACTACTTTCGCTATGGCTACATTGTCGATCCGCGTTCGATCTATCGGGACGTGTTCAAACTTGCACCGGGCCACTGGCTGGAAGTGGATGAATCCGGTGCGCTGTCACTGCACCGCTACTGGAGCGTATTGGATGCCCCGGCGCACGACCCGGCTCTGAGCGAAGAGGCGTTGGCCGACCAGCTCGAGACCCTGATGGTCAGCGCCTTCGGGTATCGCATGATCTCGGACGTGCCCGTGGGTGTGTTCCTGTCCGGAGGCGTGGACTCTTCGGTGTTGGCTGCGATCTTGCAGAAGCATGGCGGCCAAAGGATCAAGACATTCACCATCGGCTTTGACGAGGTGGCCCAGAACGAGGCGCCCTATGCCGAGGCGGTGGCCCGCCACCTGGGCACGGAACATCGAACACAGATCCTGTCGGTGGATGAGGCGTTGCGCACGCTGCCCCTGTGGGGTGACCTGTACGACGAGCCTTTCGGAGACTCTTCAGGCATACCCACGCTGCTGGTGTCGCGAGTGGCCGCCGAACAGGTCAAGGTGGTGCTCTCGGCCGACGGCGGCGATGAACTGTTCAGCGGCTACGTGACCTACACCAGCATCATGGAGCAGGCCCGCAAGCTGCTGAGCAAGCCCGCCTGGATTCGGCATGCGGCCGGCGCAGCCTTGGGTGCCGTGCCGTGGCAGCGCATGGATGATGCGCTGGCTGTTCAGGGATGGGCGGGCCCAGGCATGCATCCGTTCCGTTACGCCACCACCACCCGGGTGTCGAAGATCAGCGCTCGTGTGCGGGTTGGCAGTGTGGGCCAGATGTTTGACCAGGCTTTGCGCGATTCCAACTGGCCCGATCGGTTGTTGCGTCCGCTTTTGGGGTCGGCACCAGACACCCGCAGCACGGCAGATGGCTTCATGGGCAACGGTGGCGAGCAAATGTGCTTGTGGGACCTGCACAACTACCTGCCGGGCGACATCCTCACCAAGGTTGACCGCGCCACGATGCGCGCCAGCATCGAAGGCCGTGAACCCTTGCTCGATCACCGGTTGATCGAGTTCGCGTTTGCGTTGCCGCATCACCTGCGACAGGGCCCTCTGGGGCCCAAGCACCTGCTGCGCAAGGTGCTCTACCGCCACGTGCCGCGTGCGCTGATCGACCGCCCCAAGCAAGGCTTTGCCATCCCTCTGGACCGTTGGCTGCGTGGCGGCTTGCGCCCGCTGCTGGATCGGTATCTGGCGCCGGGGCACATTGCCGGGCAGGGCTTGTTCGACCCGCCAACCGTGCACGCCTTGCGGCAGCGTTTTGACGCCGGCGACAGGCTGTCGACGCAGCCTTTGTGGTTGCTGCTTGCGTTTCAGATGTGGCATGAGCGCTGGATGGAGACTTCACCGGTGTCCTCCGGCGACCTTGTAGCCTGACCAGCATGCCGGGTCAGCGCAGGCGCATCTGTTTCGTGGCACCGATGGCCTGGTCGGTGCTGGCACGTGATCGCGCGGTGCCACTGGTCGGCGGTGCAGAAGTGCAGCAGGCGGCGTTGGCCCGCGAACTGGCCAGACGGGGGCACGAGGTCTCGATGGTGTGCCTGGATCATGGCCAACCCGAGGGCGTGGTGATCGATGGCGTGCGTGTGCACCGCATGCATGCGCCTGGCGCCGGGCTGCCGGTGCTGCGGTTCCTGCATCCGGGTGCAAGTTCGGTCTGGCGTGCCATGGCACGGGCTGACGCCGAGATCTACTACCAGCGGTCGGCCGGTGCGATGACGGCGATCGTGACGGCATTCGCGCGCTCGCACCGTCGGCTGGCGGTCTACGCCAGCGCTTGTGACCTTGACTTCGACCCGGCGGTGCCGCTGGTCCAGTACGGCCGCGACCGTGTGCTCTACCGCTGGGGCTTGCGCCATGCCGACGCGGTGGTGGCGCAGACGGCGCGGCAGCAGCGCGACTGCAGGGCCGGATATGACATCGAAGCGACGCGGATCGACAGCTGCCACCCCAACGAGGCGGCAAGCGCGCGGCAGACCGGTGATGTGATCTGGGTGGGCACCATCAAGGCGCTGAAGCGGCCCGAGTTGCTGGTGGAGCTTGCACGCCGGCTTCCGGATGTTCGTTTTCGGCTGATCGGCGCCGGCTCCGCAGGGGCTGTTCAGGCGCTGCGCTCGGGCGGTATACCGCCCAATGTGCAGGTGGTGGGATTCGTCGCGCACGCCGACGTGGGCGTGCATTTCGACGGCGCGTCGGTGCTGGTGAACACGTCCACCGCGGAGGGCTTTCCCAACACCTTCTTGCAGGCTTGGTCGCGTGGTGTGCCGACGCTGGCGTTTTTCGACCCCGAGGTGCGCTTTGAAGGTGCGCACCTGAGTGAGACTGCCCAGTCGCTGGATGAGATGGTGCAGCGGCTGAAGCGTCTGAAATCGGACGCTGCGCACTGGACGGGCGTGTCCTTGCATGCGCGCCGCGGCTTCGAGCGCCAGTTTTCAGTCGGCATGGCGGTGGACCGCTACGAAGCGCTGTTCGATCGCGTGGCGCAGGCCCGGGATGCTGCGCAGGGCGCGCGCGCATGACCCGGCCGCATGTGTGCTTCGTTGCACCCTACACCTACCCTTCGCTGGTGCCGGGCACTGGCGCGGCCGTGGCTGGCGGTGCGGAAGTGCAGCAGGCGCAGTTGATGCGTTTGCTGGCCGCCGACGGCTACCGCATCTCGGTGCTTTCGCAGGACTTCGGCCAACCCGAGCGCTGCGTGCGCGAGGGTATAGAGATCTGCCTGCTGCCCGAGCATGCCGGCCGCTGGATCAAGGGCTTGCGTTGGCTGGTACCGCGGCTGACGGATGTGGTGTCGCTGCTCGATGAGTTGAAACCCGACTGCGTGTATGTGCGCACGGCCACGGCCTATCTGCTGCCTGCGGCGTGGTACGCGCGGCGGCGCCGCCGTCGGCTGGTCTATGCAAGCGCCAGCGATCTGGACTTCCGGCCTGGCCGCAATCCCTTGTTGACGCGCCGCGACGACGCGCTCTTCAAGCTGGGATTGAAGGGTGTCGACACCTTCATCCTGCAAAACCAGGCGCAGGCGGCGATGTTGCGCAGCACGCGGGGCCGCGAGGGTGTGCTGATCCCCAACGTGCACTCAGAGCCGGGGGCCGGCTTCGCCGCGATTGACGGCCCGATTCTGTGGGTGGGCACCATGGCTGCGATCAAGCGGCCCGGGCTGCTGCTTGAGTTGGCTGCCTTGTTGCCACACCGGAGGTTCGTGATGATCGGCGGCGTTGGCGCAGCAGCTGATGCGAAGCTGTTTTTCGAACAGGTGGCAAAGGCTGCTGCTGGATTGTCCAACGTCGACTTCGCCGGTTTTGTGCCGCCTGCAGAAGTCGGCCTGAGATTTGATGGTGCGGCGCTGCTGGTGAACACCTCGTCGGCAGAAGGTTTCCCGAACACTTTCTTGCAGGCTTGGCGGCGCGGTGTGCCCAGCCTGTCCTTCGTGAGGCCCGAGGTCGCACAGGGAACCGTGGACACCTTGGCTTGCACCGACGTGGCAGACATGGCGGCCCAGATCGAAGCGCTGCTGCAGACTCCGGAACGCTGGCGCGAGCAAGGACGCAAGTGCCGCGTTGCACTCGATCGTCACCACGCACCCGAGGCCGTGCTGCCGCTGTACCAGCGCGTTTTCGGCGCTGCCGTGTCGCCATGAGCGGCCCGCTTTCGCAGCCTCCTCATTGGTAATGGTCGCTTGAAGATCCTGTCGGTGATCAGTGGCCTGGGCTTCGGCGGCGCCGAGTCGCAGCTCATGCTTCTCTCGGCCGAACTGGCGCGGCGCGGACACGAGGTCATCTTGTACCTGCTCACCGACCATGCGCCACGCGCCGAGCAGTTGGCAGGCGCGGGCGTTGAGGTCATCGTTGACCGCAAGCGCATGCGCATCGACCCGGGCGTGCTGTGGCGGCTGCGCCAGCTCGTTCGCCACCGGCGCCCGGACGTCGTTCACGGTTACCTGTTTGACGGCAACTGGTATGCCTGTGTTGCCTGCATCGGCCTGGGAGTGCCCGTGCTGTGCGCTGAGCGCAGCAGTGATTACAAGCTGAGCCGGGCGCAGTGGCTGGGCCATCGGGCCGTCAGGCGATTTGTGTCCGGTGTCGTTGCCAATTCAGAGCGTGGCCGCCTGCAGGCCCGCGATCTCTTTGGCGTGGCTGATCGACACGCCCATGTGGTCTGGAACGGGCTCGACCTGCCCAGCATCGACAGGCGCCTGCGCGCCTGCCATCGAGATCATCGGCACGCCATCTTTGGCGCTGCTGACATACGGCTGCTCGTGGTGGTGGGTTCGCTTTACGACGCCAAGGATCAATTGCTGGCGGTGCAGGCGTTTGCACAGCTTTTGGAGTTGGACCCAAGCTGGCGACTGTTGCTGGTCGGTGCGTCGTTTGCCGATCGGGTGGTCTATGACGACACACAGGCAGTGGCACAGGCCACTGCCTACGAAATATCCGTTCGCAGTCAGATCGTCGCGTTGGGGCTGGAGAACCACGTTCGCCTGACCGGCCAACGGCCCGACGCGCTGGAGATCATCGGCGATGCCGACGTCTTGCTTTCAACGTCGAAGCGCGAAGGATCTCCCAACGTGGTTCTGGAGGCCATGGCGGCGGGCACGCCAGTGGTGGCGACGGACTTCTCCGACATCCGTCGCCTGCTGCCAAACGATTGGCAGGTGGTCGGCGATCGTGACCCGCAGACCTTGGCGCGCGCCGTGCTCAGGGCGCATGGTCAGCGTGAGCAGTTGGCGGCTGAACAGTGGGGCTGGATTGAGGCCCATGCAACCATCGGGATCGCGGTGGATACACTGGTGGAGATCTATCGTGGGTATGCCCCAAAGGGCAGTTGCGGTGGCTCTCAGGCCGCCGTCCAACCGTAAACCCGATCGGTGAAAAGACTGCACGACGAAAACGACGGGGGCTGGATGCTTCAGCGAAAAAAACATGTAAGGGGTAGCAAGAGCGTGCAAGTGGCGGAACCTCAAAGCAAACGCCATCTTGGCGGGCTTGATCATGGGCAGCTGACTTGCAAGGTCATGCCCGGGTGTCTTGCCGTGGCCCTTTCTGTTCATGTCGCAGCGCCGGTCAAAGTCTCACCCAAGACCCTCGGGTTGGCCGTCGCCGACGCCTGGCGACTTCCCTTCGTCGAGCGTGTTGCATCGGCATGTGCGGCATAGTCGGTTACGCGGGCCGACTGGCCGATGGCGAAAGAAGGCTGGTCGAAATGACCGACGCCGTGGCTCATCGCGGGCCGGATGGCGTGGGCATGGTGCGCTGCCCGTTGGTCAACGGGATGCAAGAGGTCGGCCTGGGGCATCGTCGGCTGGCCATCATCGACCTCGTCACCGGCGACCAGCCCATGGCTGGGGCTTCAGGTGCGCTGCAGCTGGTGTTCAACGGCGAGATCTACAACCACGTCGCACTGCGTGCCGAGTTGCAGGCGCTCGGCCACGTGTTTGCCACCACTTCCGATACCGAGGTCTTGCTGCGCGCCTACGAGGCCTGGGGCGATGCATGCCTGCCACGCCTGCGTGGCATGTTTGCCTTTGCTTTGTGGGACGGCCATCGGCAACGCTTGCTGCTGGCGCGCGATCGTTATGGCGAGAAACCCTTGTACATCACCGAGGTGGACGGCACCCTGGTCTTCGCATCTGAACTGGGGGCCTTGCAGGGGTTTCTCGGTGCCAAGGCGGTGCTCGACCACGAGGTGTTGGCGCACTTTCTTCAGTACCGCTATGTGCCAGGACCGGCCACCTGGCTGCGCGGAGTCAGCAAACTGCCGCCAGGCTGCCTGCTGGCCTGGACCGCCAGTGGCTGGACGCAGCAGCGCTGGTTCCAGCCGCCGGACGCGCTGCCCCCGGTGAGCAGGGGTCTGAGCGAAGCCGACGCCGCGACCGCCTTGCGCGACAAGCTGGCCGAGTCCGTTCGCCTGCAGATGCAGTCAGACGTACCCTTTGGCGCATTCCTTTCGGGGGGCATCGACTCGTCCACCATCGTGGCGCTGATGGCCGAGTGCAGCAGCATGCCGGTGCGCACGTTTTCGGTCGGCTTTGCCGAGGCGGCCTACAGCGAGCTCAGCTATTGCCGGCTGGTGGCCGAACGGTTCGGCACCGAGCATCGAGAACTGCTGATAAGCCCCAAGGACATGCTGGAGGCGCTGCCTGCGGCGGCGTTGTACCGCGACGCGCCGATGGCCGAGCCGGCCGACGTACCGATCTTCCTGCTCGCGCGCGAAGCGCGGCGCCACGTGAAGATGGTGCTCAGCGGCGAAGGCAGCGACGAAGTGCTTGCCGGCTACCCCAAGCATGTCTTCGAGCCCCATGCCGAGCGCTATCAACGCCTGCCCGCGCTGCTGCGCCGGCAGTTCCTGGAACTTCTGGGTACGCGCTTGCCGATGCTGGGTGGGCGCATCAAGACGGTGGTTGATTCGATGGCCCTGGCACGCGCAGAGGATCGACTGCCCCGCTGGTTTGGTGCCTTGTCGCCCACCGAGGTGCGCGAGCTTTGCGGGGCCTCTCCTTCCGACCTGAAGGGCCAGGCCGGATATCCCTTCGACGTGTCGCGAGCGACCTCGCCGCTGCGACGCGTGCTGTACTTCGACCAGACGAGCTGGTTGCCGGACAACCTGCTGGAGCGCGGCGACCGCATGACGATGGCGGCAGGTTTGGAGGCTCGCATGCCCTTCATGGACCATGAGGTGATATCGCTGGTATCCAGTTTTCCCGACAGCTATCGCCTGCACGGCCGCCGCGGCAAGCACATCCTGAAGCGCGCCGTCAGCTCGCTGATCCCCGCGGCCATCATCGATCGCCCGAAGGTGGGCTTCAGCATGCCCACCGAAGTCTGGCTGCGCACATCGATGCGCGAGATGGTGGGCGATTTCCTGCTGGGGCCGAACTCGAAGGTGGCAGGCTTGGTGCGGCGTGACGTGTTGGCGCGTCATGTCGACGACCACATGTCTGGCCGCGTGAATCGCCAAAAACTGTTGTGGATGATGCTCAATCTTGAGCTCTGGATTCGTGCCCGTGGGGTTGGCCTGTAGAGCCTCACATGGGACACGCTGAGCACAAGCAGGTCGTCTTGATCGGGCCGGACCCTGCAGGGCAAGGCGGGATTGCGTCGGTGGTGTCGATCTACCTGACCGACGGGCTGGCGGCTCGCTATCCGCTCACCTACTGCGTTTCACACGTCAATCACGGTCGTGTCGCCAAGGTCTGGTGGGCCCTGCGCGGCGGCGTCTGCCTTCTGGGGCTCTTGCTGCGCGGGCGTGTGGCGCTGTTGCACGCCCACTCGGCGTCGGATGTGAGTTTCGTGCGCAAGTCGATGTATCTGGCCCTGGCGCGCGCCTTTGGTGTGCCCACCGTGTTCCATTTGCATGGCGGAGAGTTCCACCGTTTTGTCGGTGGCCTGCGCTGGAACTGGATGCGTCGCTGGGTCGAGATCACGCTGCGGAAAAGTTCGCAGGTGGTGACGCTGTCGCAGTCGTGGGCCGACTACGTGCAGGGGCTGGCGCCAGGCATACAGGCTGAGGTTGTCGTCAATCCCGTGCACATTCCGCAGGGGCCACCGGGCAGTCCCGAGGAGCCTCAGCGGGTGCTTTTCCTGGGCCGCGCGGGCAAGCCCAAAGGTACCTACCTGCTGGTCGATGCAGTCGCACGCCTGCGCCAGCGCCACCCGCAAATGCGCTTGGCCATCGGCGGCGATGGTGACCTGGAGGCTCTGAACGCCCACATCGCGCTGCGTGGCCTGCAGGACTGCATAGAAGTGCTCGGCTGGGTGGGGCCCGCGCAGCGCACCCAGCAGTTTGAGCGCGCGCAGATTTTCGCTTTGCCCTCGCTCGACGAAGGCCTTCCGATGGCCATGCTGGAGGCCATGGCGCAGGGCAAGGCGGTGGTGGTGACGCCCGTTGGGGGCATACCCGAGGCCGTGCAGGACGGGGTTCATGGCCTGCTGGTGCCTCCGTCAGACCTGGACGCTCTGGAACAGGCGCTTGAGCGCTTGCTCGTTGATGAGGCCCTGCGTCAGCGACTGGGCCAGGCTGCGCGAGCGCGCGCTTGCGAACGCTACGGCGCCGAGCAGGTGCTGCAGCGTGTCGGTGCCGTCTACGAGCGGCTGGGTGTGGTGCGGCGTCCAGGCGCTGTGAACTGAGGCTGCACAGAGCCCAGACACCATGGCCATCGACGACCATTTCCATCGATTGCTGGGCGCCTATACGGCTGCTCCGCAATGGCTCAAGTCCCTGGCGGGTGGCGCCTATGCGCGAATACCCGAGGCGGTGCGCTTTGGGCCGGGATACGCGGCGTTCAAGCATCGTTTCTTGGCGCCGCAGCCCGACGCGCAGGCCCTGGCCGCGCAACTGGTCGCAACGCTTGATGTCGCATTGCGCACCGTGCCCGCCTACCGGCCCCATGCAGGTCTGCTGAAGCGTTTGTCCAGCGATCCCTACGACGTATTGGCCCGGTTGCCGTTGGTCGACAAGCCGCAGATCAAGGCCGACGTGTTGCAGTATCTCAGCGACGCCGCACGGCCATCACAGCGGCTGAAGATGTTCACCGGGGGATCGACTGCAGTTCCGATGACGTTCTACCTTGAAAAGGGTGTGACCCGGGCACGTGAATGGGCCGCATTCAATACCTTGTCTGAACGCTGTGGAACCGACGGCGACGGTGTGGTGCTGGCATTGAGAGGGCGCACGGTGGCCACTGCGGCGCGCTCCGACGGGCGCCTGTGGATGTACGAACCGATCAAGCGGCACCTGGTTCTGAGCTCTGACCATCTCGAGCCCGAGCACATGCCGCGCTACGTGGAAGCCTTGCGTCAGTGGCGCCCGCGCTATGTTCATGCCTATCCGTCGGCGCTGTACCCGTTGTTGGCCTGGCTGCGAAGCCAGGGTCAGAGCGAATTGCTGTCCCAGGTGCAGGGGGTTTTGCTGACGTCGGAATCCGTGTTCGAACACCATCTCCAGGCCTTCAAGGCTTTCTTCGACTGCCCGGTGATCGTGCAGTACGGTCACTCGGAGCGGGTCTTGTTTGCGCACACGCTGGCCGACGACCCGCGCTACCACTTCTGGCCGCACTATGGGCACCTCGAACTGGTCGGCGAAAACGGGATGATCCTCACAGCCCCTGGATCGGTGGGTGAGATCGTCGGTACCAGCTTTGACAACAGCGTCATGCCCTTCGTTCGCTATCGGACGGGTGACTACGCCGTGCTGGCGGAAGGGCCGCATCCCCAATGGGCTGGGTATCCGGTCTGTGAACGTATTGAAGGGCGGGTGCAGGAGTTCGTGGTCTGCAGTGATCACCGGCTGGTGTCGATCACCACGCTCGGCGCAGCGCACTTCGACCAGTTGGACAACTGCTTGCGTCTGCAATTCGAACAACGCGAGCCCGGCCTGCTGATTCTGCGCATGGTGCCGCTGCAGCCATTGACCCCGCGGCAGCGACATGAGCTCGAGTTGGCGGTGTTCGACAAGACCCAGGGTGGCTGCCGGGTGCAGATTGAGGAGGTTGACACGATTGAACGCACAGCGCGGGGCAAACAGCGGCTGCTGTTGCAGCATCTGCCTGTAGAGCGCTACTTGGGCGCAGCGCTGACCATGCGACGGGCGCCGTGAACGACACGCCGCAACCTCGGCAACGGCTGCTCTGGCTGTGGCGCCGACTGCGGCGCATGGCGCCGGGCGAACTGACGCACCGGCTGGCGGATGCGCTGCGCATGCTGCGACAGAGCCTGGGTTGGGGTGATGCCCGCCGCATACCGCCGCGCGCCGCTGACGCTGCATTTGGCGCGTCGTGGTGCCGCGTGCCGCCGCGTGACGAAATAGGTGCCGCAGCGTGTGCCGAGATCGTCGCTGCCGCCGACCGGCTGTTGTCGTCCGGTCCCACGCTGTTCGGGTTCGAACTCGGCGCCGACGTGAGGTGGAACGTCGATCCGCGAACCGGTTGGACGGTGCCGCATCGTTTCGGACTCTTCATCGACTTCCGCCACTTGCCGGAGGGTGTGGATGTGAAGTTCCTCTGGGAATTGAACCGCCATGTCTGGTGGCTGCCGCTGGCGCAAGCCTGGGCCCTGACGCGCAACAAGGTTTACCTTCACCGTTTGCAGGTGTTGCTGGACAGCTGGCTTGAGGAATGCCCCTATCCCCTGGGCCCAAACTGGTCATCACCTGTCGAGCATGGTGTGCGCCTGATCGTGTGGAGTCTGGTCTGGCACCTCGTGGGGGGACGTTCCAGTCCGCTGTTCGAGGGCGAAGGCGGCAGCGCAAGGTTGGACCGCTGGATGGGTAGCGTGTACCAGCACATGCGGTTTGCTGCCGACAACTATTCGTTGTTTTCGTCGGCCAACAACCACCTTATCGCCGAGGCGGCGGGCGTGTTCGTTGCCGGCCGCACCTGGGACCTGTGGGATGAAGTTCGGCCGCTGCGCGCAACCGCCAAGTCGATACTGGAGCGCGAGGTCGAGCTGCAGTTCGGCTCGGATGGGCTGAATGCCGAGCAGGCGATGTGCTACCAGAAGTTCGTGCTGCAACTGGTGCTGGCCGGTGCCCTGTGTGGCAAGGCTGCAGGTGACCAACTTTCACCTGCCGTTGAACAGCGCATAGGCCAGGGTCTGGTGGCGATCGCCGCGCTGATGGACTGCGCCGGCAAGGTGTCGATGTATGGCGATGCCGATGACGGCGAGGTTTTTCGCCTCGACGCAGCAGCGGACTTCAACCCCTACGCGGCGCTGGTCGCGATGGGGGCTTCCTGGACGGGGCTTGCCTCGGTGGCTGCCAAGGCAGAGGCCGTCGGCTTCGCGGTGGGCACGCAGAACGACTGGCTTCTGGCCCCGACCTCGCCGATGCCACAAGCGCCGTCGCGGGCCTTGGCCGAATTGCCCACGCAGTTCCCCGTCGCCGGCATCGTGCTGCTGAGCGATGCCTTGCACCAGGCGCACGAGTTTCGCGCCCAGCTTGATGTGGGTCCGCTGGGCTACAACGGCATTGCCGGCCACGGGCACGCGGATGCGCTTTCGCTTCAACTGTCCATCGCTGGCGAGGATTTGCTGGTCGACCCAGGCACGTACTGCTACAACGCCGAACCAGCATGGCGCCACTACTTTCGAAGCACCAGGGCACACAACACCGTCGAAGTAGACGATACCGACCAGTCCTTGTACGGTGGCTCTTTCCTGTGGCTGCGTGATGTGGCCTGCAGCGTCGATTCCATGCAGGACCAGGGCGACAGGGTCGAGGTGTTCGCCCACCACGACGGATATGGCCACCTGTCAGACCCCGTCGTGCATCACCGGCGCGTGAGCCTGCAGCGCTCGACCCGCATGCTGGAGGTCGAGGACTGGCTGGTTTGCGACAAGGCACACCAGGTGAACCTGCTCTGGCATGTGGCCAGCTCGGCCAGGCTGATTCCGGTGCGAGAGGGTGCCTGGCTGTTGCAGGGACCATCCCAGTCGCTGACCCTGGAAATTGTCGGCGAAGGTCTGCAAGCTTCGGTTGTCGAGTCGGCGCTCTCGCCCATTCAGGGTTGGGTATCTCACCGCTTCTATCACCGCGCGCCTGCGCCGGTGCTGGTGGTGCGGTGCCGTTTGCAGCCCGGGCAGCGGCTGTTGACGCGTCTGCACAGCACGACACGGCAGGCAACAGGCGCCGTGGTTGCGGCTGCCCCTTTGCAGTCGTGATGGTTTCGGTCCTTCTTTGTCACCATTTGCGGAAAGCTCAACGATACGGGCTCAGGTAGGCACTCAGGCCGCAGGAGCGACTGCGAAAAAATTCTCACGAGTGGCCCTGCCGGACTCAGCGGCGCCGATCCGTCAGAGGGGGCGCGAACTGCGGCAGGTAAAGTCCAAGTCATGCAATGTCGTTCAAGGCGGCTTCGGGCGTTTGGGGTGTTGGACTTCGGGTCAAGCGCGAAGCCCATCCGTGCCTGATTTGATACTTCCCCGCCTCAGGCGCGCCTTCGGGTTGGGCGCAGCGCAGGCCGTCATACGGCTGATTTGCAGCTTCATCAGCATCAAGTTGACAGCGGCCTATCTTGGGCCCTCCGGACTGGCCTTGGTTGCCCAGTTCAACAACCTGGTGACCTTGGGACAAGGCCTCGCTGGATCGGCTGCAAACACGGCCATCGTGCGCCTGACGCCTGAACTCGCCGAAGATCCCGACCGCCGGCAAGTGCTGTGGGCCACCGCGGCACGGATTGCCAGCCTCTTGGCCCTGGGCTTCGCGCTGCTCCTGGTGCTGTTCTCGGAATTCATCTCGCAGCGGGCGTTTGGCGACGCCGGCCACTGGGGCGCGGTGATGCTGTGCGCCGGTTCTCTGCTGGTGGTCGTGGTGAACGGCATCCTGCTCAGTGTGCTGAACGGACTGGGTGATATCACCCGCGTCGTTCGCTTCAACGTGGCAGCCACCGTGGCGGGCCTTCTCGTGTTTGCCCCGGCATGCGTCTGGGGGGGACTGCAAGGGGGATTTGTGGGCTCGGCGCTGGCCTATACCGTTGCGTTGCTGATTTCCGTCGTCGGATTGCGTGGCCCATCCAAAATTAGCCTGAGCCGTTTGTTCAATGGTTACGACTCCGAAGCGGCGCGGCGCGTGTGGGCGTTCTTTCCGATGCTCATTGCGCATGCAACGCTTTCACCGCTTTCAACAATGGTGGTGCGCGACACCATCATGAACACCCTGGACACGCAGTCTGCCGGTCTCTGGCAGGCGGCCTGGCGTCTGTCCGAGGTCTATCTGACGGTGGTCACGACCTCGGTTTCGCTGTACTTCATGCCTCGGCTGGGTGAACTGGCGGCGCGTCCTGCAGAATTGCGGCGGGAAGTGTGGCGAACCTTGGCCACGGTGACTTTGGTGACAGCGCTGATAGCGACTGCCATTGGTCTGCTGCGGCAGTGGGTGGTTCCCATGGTCTTTTCCCGTGAGTTTGCGGGCGCCCAGGCCTTGATGCCCCTGCAGTTGTTCGGCGACGTGCTGCGCATGGCGGGTTGGACCCTCGGATTCGTGCTTGTGGCGTTGGTCAGGACGCGGTGGTATCTGGCGATAGAAGTCGCTGTTCCGCTGCTGTTCGTGCTGGCGGTGAACCTGTTGATCCCCGAGCAGGGTGTCATGGGTGCTGTGGCGGCCTATGTGCTTGCCAGCGGCGTGCATTTGTTGATGGGGCTCACGGGCCTGCGCAAGCTCTTGTTTCGACAGTTATCAGCATGATTAAAAGATCTACTTTGCCCACCTTCTGGTTGCCGCTGATGCTGGCGCTTGGCATGGCCGCGTTCATCGGCCTGGCGGCCAGCGTCGTTGGCGGCCCGGTGACGGCATTCCTCTTCGTGCCGCTGCTGGCCTTGGTGTTCGTGTTCCGTGATTACAGGTTTGGCGTTGTTTGCCTGGCATTTCTGTTGCCCTGGTCCTCATCGCCCCTGATCCCGCAGGCCCGTGGCCTGAATGTGGTCAACTATTTGTTGATCGCCACGGTGCTTTCGTTCGGTTTTAGATTCTTGAAGGTGAAATTCGATTTCATTGTTGGACCATCGTCATTCTTTAAGTATTTCATTTTACCTCTGACCGTGGGATGGGTCGTTGCGATGCCTCATATCGGTATTGCGGCTGGCTACTTTACTGGCACTGAAGGCGCGATTGGATTTCAGCCGCTTGAATTTACGAAGAACTGGTATATTATACCGATGGGTTATGTTGCTTTTGCGTTGTTGTTGGCAAACGCCGTGAAGGAAAGCAAAAAACCTGAACGATTCGTAATTCTGTTTCTCGTTGCCGGTGTCGTACCCGCAATAGTTGTTTTGATTCTGATCCAGATTTATGGAGCGTCACTTACTGATCTGCAAGGTCAACGCAATTTCATGCGGCCCATTGGCATGCATGCCAATGAAATGGCGGCCTTGCTGGCTTTTGTTGTGGGCCCTGTCATTTTTGTGATATCGACATGGAAAAGTATATTTAGCAAGATGCTGAATTTCTTGCTGGTGATCGTGATTTTGGCGGCCCAACTGTTGACGTTTTCTCGAGGTGGTCTTGTTGCGACACTGGTTATCCTGACCATTTATATATTCCAGCGACGCCATATTCTGTTGCTCTTGGGTGGGCTCATATTCATGGTGCTGGCACTGCTGTTCGCGCCACCAGCGTTCCAGGACCGGTGGTTGACCGGTGTTACTGAGGACGCGGTTCAGCAGTCGATGGGTAACTTGAATGACCCCTTGACGGCCGGCAGGGTCGCGGTGTGGGAGCGACTGCTGCCCGAGGTCAAGAAGAGCCCGGTTTGGGGTCGAGGGGTGGCCTCGACCGCCTGGAGCGACCTGGTGCGCTCAGGGGTTTACAAGGCGACTCACCCGCACAACATGTATCTGGCATTGCTGCTTGATTTGGGCATTGTCGGTTCTGTCTTGGTGGCGTACTGGTACCGCTTGTTGATTCGAAAACAGTTGCAGCTGCAGCAAGACCCGGAGTTGAGCCCCGTGATGCGTCAGTTCTTTGCAGGCTCGCTGGCCGCGTTGGCGGGTGTGCTGGTCATGAATGTCACGAACGGCAATTACCTGCCTCGCCCGGAGTACACCTTCCATTGGTTCAGCATTGGCTTGGTGTTTGCATTCTGGTCGGTCACGCGAGATCAGACCTTGGTGAAGGCAAGCAGTCCCAGACGCGTTCCCAGGCCCTGGCAGTTGGGTCGCTGAACGGAAACAGGCGGACAGAGATGCGTGTCGATGTGATGGGCTGCCAGGTGGACAACCTGACCATGGCCGAGACCCTCGATGTGATCGAAGGCTTTGTGGCCTCTGGTCGACCGCACCAGCATGTGGTGGTGAATGTCGACAAGTTGGTCAAGGCCAACCGAGACCCGGAGCTGCGGGAGATCATCAACCGCTGCGATCTCGTGAACGCCGACGGCATGCCGGTGGTATGGGCGTCTCGGTTGCTGGGTCGACCCCTGAAGGAACGGGTGGCGGGTGTCGATCTGTTCGAGGCATTGATGAAGCGCGCCGCGCAGACCGGTTGGCGTGTGTTCTTGCTCGGTGCCCGGGAAGAGGTGGTGGCCAGGGTGCGCACGCTGTACGTCGCGAAGTACCCGGGCCTGGTCATCAGCGGCCATCGCAATGGCTACTGGAAGCCCGAACAAGAAGCCGATGTCGTGGCGCAGATCGCCCAGGCGGGTGCAGACCTGCTTTTCGTGGCCATCAGTTCACCCAAGAAGGAGCAATTCCTCGGGCGCTACCAGGCGCAGCTTCGCGTGCCCTTTGCGATGGGCGTGGGCGGTACTTTCGACGTTGCCGCTGGGCACGTGGCCCGGGCGCCGGTATGGATGCAGCGCATCGGACTTGAATGGTTCTTTCGCTTTCTGCAGGAGCCGCGCCGCATGTTCAGGCGCTACTTCATCGAGGACATGGCCTTCTTCGGCCTGTTGTGGGCGCAATGGCGCCGGTCGCGTGCCAAGGGCGGCTGATCTTGGGTGATGGTTCCGCATCGAGGCGCCTGGAGCTCGACGCAGCCAAAGGGCTTGCCATGGTGCTGGTGGTTGCTGGGCATGTGGTTGCGCGCGACATCAGTCCACTGGGCAATGACTGGTACCCATGGGCGAATTTCCGCCTGTATTCCTTCCACATGGCCTTCTTCTTCTTCCTGGCCGGCTGGGTCTATTTCTTGCGACCGATTGCCGACTGGCAGTCGCGCTGGGTTCGCACGGCAAGGCGGCTCGTTCCAGCTTACGTGCTGTTTGCCGCGACAGTCTTCCTGGCTAAATTCACTCTAGCCCGTTTTCTGCCGGTAGACCGTCCAGTGGGCCAGTTGTTGACCGAACTGACGCTTCAGCTCCTGTATCCCACCCAGGGTTTTGCGTCCTTTCTCTGGTTCATCGTGGTGTTGCTGCAGATTCAATGGGCGGCGCCGTTGCTGATGACGGTTTTTCGCGGGCACCGTGCATGGGTGCTCACGCTGGCCGTGGTGTTGCATCTGGCTTCGGTGTCCGGCTTTGTGAGCGAAGTCATTGCCTTGAAGGAGTTCAGTCGCTACTTGCTCTTCTTCTTGCTCGGCGCATGGGTCGTTGAAGAACCGGGAACGTTCAAGTTGCTGGCTGACCGTTGGCTCTTGTTTCTCACATTGCTGGCGGCGATCCTGATCTGGGTTCCACCGCCCTTTCTGCGCACCGTGGCCGCGCTGGTGAGTCTTCCGGCGCTGTATGGACTGGCGTGCTTCCTGCACGAGCGCGGGTGGAGCCGTTGGCTCATATTCGTGGGTATCAACTCGTTCACCATCTATCTCATGAACTCGCTGTGCATGGGTTTGATGCGGGCGCTCGTGCTGCGAACCACGGGCTGGGACGGCGCCATCTTCCCATTCGTCGCAGCGCTGTTGCTGTTGTCTGGCCTGTTGCTCCCGGTGCTGGTCCAGCGCTTGCTGTTTGCCCGCGTTGCAGCGTTGGACCGCATCACGCGCTGATCTGCCTGTGGACTTCCGAAGCTGCTCAGTCGGGCAGCGTCAGTCGGAAGTACACCACCCGTTGGCGGTTGGTGGAGGCTGGGTAGCACGCGTTCAGTCGATTCGATTGAAACACCCCGTCACACGCGAACATCAAGCCGTCCAGTGCGTTGCCGATGGCCTGCCCACCCCTTGGCACGGCAATCAACGGCGCCCCCTGGATCGCATAGGGCTCGAACTGGCCGGAGAGATCGACCCGATCAGAGAGTGCAACGCCTGAGCCCTGCTGCTGCACGCGATACAACTCCACCTGGGTCTTCTGCGTACCCAGGTTGGTCCACAACAGCCACAGCCTGCCCTGGCTGTCATCGAAGACACGCGCATGCCCGTAGCGGGGCAACTGGGTCAGCCTGCCACCGAAGAGGCGCGCATTGCGAGCGTCTGTCACCAGCAGGTGGTGGCCACTGTCTGACGGCGCGGCAGGGTCATCAAGCCAGAAGGTGGTTACCAGCTGGTTGCGACGGTCAACATAGGCGTCGTTCTGGCGTTCCACCGGCGCCGAGGTGGCAGTTGCTTGAACCGGGCGCGGAGCTACCAGGTCCTCCATCCGCCAACCGGCCGAACTGGTCACGGGTGAGTTGTAGACACTGATGCCATTGAACACATAGTTGCCGGCTGCCACGAACAGCGTCGGTGTCCCTGCCGCCGTCTTGTAGAGATCGAGTTGCGATGTTGCGACCATCTGCGAAGCGATGCCGAAGGCGCCGGGAAACAAGTAGTCGTAGGCGCGCCGAAGACCGGTGTCGACGCTGAACGGGCTGTTCCAGGCCCAGCCACCGCCTGTTTGGTTGTGGCGGCCGCAGGTGACCTGGGTGACAGTGCGCGTGGTGGGCACGATGCTGGCCAACTCGGCCGACGCTTTGAGGCACAGTGTCCCGTCGCTGCCGATGCCGGCATTGCCGTAGTGGCGCGAAGCCGTGCCCAAACGCTGCCAGTTGCCGGGAATGACCTGGCCCACGAAGCCCGGCGTGGTGTAGGCGGTGGGGATCGAGTCCGGCCACGCCACCACGTGTGCGAGATCGGATATGGGGTCGCGCAGCAGAGTGACGTCGTCCTGTGACAGGCCTGAGGCCTCCAGCGACCAGGCGCTCGAGGCAGGGCTGCGTTTCATGACTCGCCAGTTGATGTGGCCGCTGGCGTCGTAGCGCAGGTACAGCAGACGAACCGTGCCGTCGGTGTGCAGTGTCAGTCGCGGTTGATGTTGTCCCCAGTGGTTGGGCAGGGGCTGCGACTCACTCATGCCATCTGTGCCGACCAGTTCCAGCCTGGTGACCGTTGGCGTCACGACGGCAACCGTCGGTGCAGGGGATGGCGAGGCCGGAGCAGGAGCAGGGGCCGGAGCTGGAACTGGAGCAGGGGCAGGGGCAGGGGCAGGAGCAGGAGCAGGGGCAGGGGCAGGAGCAGGAGCTGGAACTGGAACTGGAACTGGAGCTGGTGTGGGATCGGGCACGGTGACCGCCCCAGCTCCTGCAGAGAGCGCTGTTTCCGTCGGCCCGGATAACGATGTCCGCGCTTGTTCAGAAGAGGTTGATGCCGGCGCCACCGCGGCCTGTGCCGACGACTGCGCGTCGGACTGCGAAGAGCCGCCGCCACCGCCGCACCCACCCATTGAACCGGTGAGCATCCAAGCCAGCATCAGTGCGCCATTCATCTTGGTGTTCATGTCACTGTGCGTCCGAGCGTGGGTTCCGAGTTGCCGATATCCGGCATTTCGGTCCTGGCTCGGCCCTATTGATCGGACAAGTGTGCCAATCCCACCTGCGTGTAAGTGCTTGTCAGTGTTTGCGCCCGATCCGGCTTCGTGCCCCCGGCCTTGTCGTCATGCCGGCCAAAAGTCATCCAACGCCAGGACGTCGCGTGCCAGCGTGCGTCACCGCTCCTCAAGCCTGGTGCTTCACGAAGACGAACTGGCTGATGCCGTTGTCTATGGTTGACATCAGGTTATCGAGGACGAAACCGCGCTGGCGCCCGAATTCGAAGACCTGATGTGGAGTCGAGACTTCATAAGGGTAGCCACCAACCCAGTCCACCACGTCATGCCACGGCGACATGCCGCGCCGCTCTTTGTAATGGCGCCAAGAGTGGAAGGGACGGCCTAGGGCGAATTCAAGCAGCATTCGGGGCCCCCAGATCTGCACCGCAGCCGGATACAGCACCAAGGGCTTGAATGCGCGGGGCAGCCGGCAGTAAAGTTTCTTCACGGCAAGCCAGTACCGCGCAGGCCGATCGGAATCGTTGTACAGACCGACGAAGAACTTTCCGCCGGGTGCCACCATCGAGGCTGCCAGGTCCATGGCGCGCCACAATTGCCCGGTGTGATGCAGCACTCCCCAGCTGTAGACCAGATCGAAGTGCCCCAGCGAAGCAACGAACTCCGCATCGAGCACGGAGCCTTGATGGACTTCCCAGCGCGGATCACCTCTGTAGAAGCGATTGCGGAGTTCGTTCGTGCACCAGACCGAAGAGGGGTCGAAGTCGAAAGAAACGACGCGTGCTCCCAAACGCATGGCCGCCAGCGAAAACAGGCCGCTGCCGGATCCTGCATCGACAAAGCTCAGCCCATCCAAGGTGGTCACGCGCAGCATCGTTTGAAGGGACTTCACCGCTTCATCGATTCGCTGTTCGTTCAGCATATCCAGGAACGAGCGCCAGTTCTTTCCAAACTCAAATCGCTGGCCGCGTGAGACCTCGTTGTCGAAGCTGCTGGCGGTGCCTGTCGAAGTCATTCGTTGTTTCCCCCTGTGTCGCCTTTGAGATGCGGCGAAGTCCGCGCCGCCGCTGCCGGTCCGGCTCAGTATATGCAGCTGAAGTGGGTCGAATCTGTTGCCAAGCCCACCGGCGGGCGGGTCGCAGTATCTCTGGCCTGGTGGGCTCTTAAGGCAAGGCCGGCTTCCTGCGCAAGGCTCGTTTGAGTGACCTTGCAAGGGGAGTTTCGATCCAATGCTGAACGGCGAATGCGAGCACGAGAACCGCTGCCAACGACATCCAGAAGATCAGGCGCCTGTCTGCGAAAGGCAGCAGTCGGTCGAAACCCGCGTAACCCAGATACTGGTGCAGAAGGTACAAGGGGTAGGTCATCGCACCCAAGGGCAGCCATGAACGACGGCGAAGGAACCTCAAGTTGCCAGTTGCCACACATCCCATGACGACGAAGATCGATGAAATCACGCCGCCAACGACCCACGAGGAGTATTCAGTGCGATAGTGTTCGGCGTGTACTGCCAAGCCCTGCAATTGCTGAACCATCGCCAGCACCCATGAACACAGCAGCAGCAGAGCGCGTGATGCAGTCCATCCCCCCTCGTGCACCAGGTACAGCAAGGCGCCGGCGATGAACAGTGCCGCGTGCGGCACGTTGAACAGGACGGCCAGGCGGCCACTGCGCAGCGCTATCAACAGCAGCACTGCTGCAAACCAGGCCCACAGCAGGCGTTCCGCGTGCGGCATCCACCCCAGCGCCAGCACGATGGCCACCATCAGGTAGAAACGCATCTCCACAAACAGCGACCAGTAGGCGCCGTCCACCGAGGCAACGTCGAAGAACCCACTCATCATGGTGAGATTCATCAGGTACTGCCAGAAGCCCGGACGCAGATCGGGGTGCCCGGAGTTCAGCAGCGTCAAGCCTGCGAAGGTGATCGTGCAAGATACCCAGAAGGCCGGGTAAAGGCGCACGAAGCGCGAGACTGCAAAGTCGCGCAGCGAGCCCGAGCGAGCGCTCATCAAGATCACGAAACCACTGATGACGAAGAACAGTTCAACGCCGAGGTAGCCGTACTGGGCCACGGCTGAAATCTCGGGATAGCTCAGGCGCGTCAACCCGTCGGCGGCGTGGCCTCGAAATGCCCAGTGATAAAACACGACGGAGAGGGCTGCGATGAACCGCAGCAGGTCGATCTCGAACAGACGCTCGTGCAACGGGGCTGGCGGGCGGCCTCCAGTCACGTCAAGGCTTTCAGCATGGCTTCTGCTCGTGCCAGCGTGTGCTCCACAAGCTGCTCGTGAGCTCCATCAAACACCGTCAAGGTTGCCGGTGGACAGCTGGCTTCGAAGTAGACGTCGCGCCCCGCAATCCGGTGCCCTGTCGGCGATCCATGGCTGTGCCGTGCAAGCAATTGTTGGGCGGTGTGGTCGTTCAGGCCCAGGGACGAGAGGTCTGACTTCGTGGCTTGCGCTATGGCTCGGAAGAACGCGAGCGAATGGTCGATGGGCACGCTGCCTTGATGCCCGTCACGGATGCCGGCAAAAAGTTCCAGTGGCGCCATGCCAATTGGCAGATTCTTCGGTATCCAATTCACGGGCGAGCGCCGAGACGCCTCCGCAGCATCCAGTTGACCGCCCGAGGCCGTGCAAGCCAAAATGTCAGCGGCAAACTGAGGGTGGGCCTCACGCGTTTGCCGATACCAGAGCTCGAGACTGGAGATCGGGTTCCACACGATCACCCCCTGAAAGCGATTGCTCATTCGCAGCCATGCGCCCAAGGCGGTGTAGCCGCCACCCGATTCGCCCACCAGAATCCGCCCGACAAATGGTCCGCCTCTGCTTTCGGCCATTCCCAAGGCGTGTTGCAGATCGCTCAACACCGACTCGCTCAAGCACGCTTGGGGTGTTCGATTGGGCGCGCGCACGTTCGGACGCAGGTAGGCCCAGTTGCGGGCCATGCAGTGAGGCAGCAAAGGGTCAGCTTGAGCGTGGGAACCGCTCCATGTGGGCAGGCTCACGACCAGGAATCGCGACGGGCCGGCTGCTGCCCGCCAGGTACATCGCTGCAGTTGCCCATCTCTGGGGTTTCGCAGGATGATCACTTCGGTTGGTGTTTGCGTGCAACCTGACCATGGGATCGTTGCACCCAGCATGCTTGCCATCAGTGCGCGCCTGGCCTGGACCGGTTCGGCAACCCTGCAACAGGCCGGATGGTCCGGGTCGGTTGACCCCTTCACCACCGCCCGAGCCTTTTGCCTCAAGGTCATTTGCCGCGCTCTGCGAGCACCTTGGATCACTCAGGCCACGCGGTCAGGGCAGGTGCTGTTCCACGTGCGGCGGCTGCCGACTCGGCGCTACGGATCGTTTCGAGATCAGTTGGGCAATTGAATTCTGAAACTCACGATCTTCTGGCGGTTGACGCCGGACGGGTAACAACTCGACAGTATGTTCCGCATGAAGAATCCATCACAAGCGATGAGCAGCCCATCAACAGAGTTGTCCACGAGTTGGCCACCCCGGGGCAGCGCAAGCAGGGGCGAACCCTGAATGGCATAGGGGACAAACTTCGAGGAAAGATCGGTCGGATTGCTCAGCGTGATGGCCCCTGCGGACATTTGCACGCGGTACAGCACCACGTGCGACATCTGCGTGCCCAGGTTCGACCACAGCAGCCACAGCCGACCTTGTGCATCATCGAAGACACGTGCGAATCCATAGGCTGGCAATGCGGTCAAGCGACTCGCGAAAAGCTGCACATTCCGCGAATCGGTCACCTTCATGTAGATCCCGTCGGGCGTGCGGGCCATCGGGTCAGTTGAGTAGAAGATTGAAAAGAGCCGTTTGCTGCGGTCGATATAGGCGTCTATCTGTTTGACCACCGGCAGCTGCGAAACCGAGGCAGGCACTGTCAAGGGTTGAACCAGATTCCGCAGGTCCCACGCGAGTCCGGTGTCAGTGTTCATGGTGTAGCTGCTGACGCCATTGAACACATAGTCACCTTGAGTCGACCGCAGGAATGCCAACCCCAAGGCGGCCTTGTGAACGTCGACCTGCGCGGTGCCCACCAACTGGTTGGCTTGACCATACCCACCGGGGAACAAATAGTCGTATGCACGCCGAAGTCCAGCGATCTGAGACATCTGCGGACTCCAGGTCCACTTGCGCAAGCCGGCATCGAACCGACCGCACGTGGTCTGTAGGATTGTGCTGATCGTGGGGATTGCCGAGGCCAACTCGACGGAGGTCTTCAGGCACATTGACCCGTCGCTGCCAATACCTGTGCTGCTGTAGTGCCGCGATGCCGCGCTCAGGGTTTGCCAACGGCCTGGAACGCGCTCTGGAAGGTACGTGGGAGACGTGTAGACCGTAGCAACCGAGTTGGGCCAGGCCACAACGTGGACGGCGTCATTCACGGGGTTTCGCACCAGTTGCACATCGTCCACCGAATTGCCCGTCGCCTCCAAGGTCCAAATTCCACTTGCCGGGGAGCGACGCATGAGGCGCCAATTCAGTGATCCACCGCCACCGAGCGCCAGATAGAGGACACGCACAGTCCCGTCGCGGTGCACGGTGACCCTGGTTTGGTGCTGCCCCCAGTGGTTGGGCAGGGGCTGCACTTCGCTGATGCCGTCGTTCGCCACCAGTTCCAGACGGGTGAGCGTCGGGCTCAGGGTAACGGCACTGGACGAGGTTGTTATGGACGGAGTCTGGGAAGCGAGTATCTTTTTTGTCTGCACGTCAGCGGAAGGGCTCTCGAAGCCGGACTGACCTGAGTCGATGGCCTCCGCACCACGAGGTTCGCCATCTGCTGATGCAGGGCCCAGTTGACTTGTGCTTGCCAGGGCTTCGTCGTGGCCACTGCCAACGGGCAAGACCTGAGCAGCCTCTGCGGGCGATTCGGCGTGGCCGCCACCACAGCCCCATAGACCGACGCCTCCCGTGCAGGCCAGCCCGAGCAAGAGAAGTCGCCGTTTCAGCACGAGCAACTTGCTGACCTCTGGCCGGGCTATCGTGGTGCGTTCATTGCGCGATGGCATATGCATGGGGATTGAAACCTTGAATCTGTCGGCGACCTGATGCGCAGCTTGAGCAATCACGAACCCTGGATTTCGGCAACGTGGTCGGCGTTTCCACATCTGTCGATTCAAAGGGCGGAATCAGCAGGGTCGGGTGCGGCTGGCTGCGGGTGGCACGCTTCGACCTCTGCGCGGTATTGTCATCGCTTCAAAACGCAAAGTGGACTTCGAAATTGCAACAGCCGCGACCCGGCGCTCGGCTTCAGCGCGCCAAAACCGGCTTCGCGGCCGCTCCCGCGGCAGTTGATCTCGCGCTCGTTCAACAAGTCGACAAGGGGGCTAAAAAATGACTCGCCGAGTGGCTTTCCCATAGGTGAGGGCCGCTGCCGCCCGTGCTCCAGGTCTCAGCGCACTCGGAGCCACCCGAAGCATCCAATCTGGGTTGGCGCCAGCGAAGGTATGCGAGCCTTTTTCGACCGCAATCGGTCGTTCAGTGTTTTCCCTCATCATGATGCGGTGACAGCGAAGCGTGATGGTTTCCACCCACAACCTGTCGCTGTCGGATGCCAGTCGTTGCGCACAACCTGACTCGATTCAGCGATTAGGATCGAAAGACCAGGGATTCAATAATTGGGCATGAAAAAAGCACTCATCACCGGCGTCACCGGCCAGGACGGCAGCTACTTGGCTGAGTTCCTGTTGGCCAAGGGCTATGAAGTCCACGGCATCAAGCGGCGCGCCTCGCAGTTCAACACGCAGCGCGTGGACCACATCTACGAAGACCCACATGTGCAGCACCAGCGCTTCAAGCTGCACTATGGCGACCTGGCTGACAGCTCCAACTTGACGCGCATCATGTCCATGGTGCGACCCGACGAGGTCTACAACCTGGGCGCGCAAAGTCACGTGGCCGTCAGTTTCGAAGCACCTGAATACACGGCCGACGTCGACGCGTTGGGCACGCTGCGGCTGCTGGAAGCCATACGCTTTCTGGGCATGGAGAAGAGGACCCGCTTCTACCAGGCCAGCACATCGGAGCTCTATGGTCTTGTGCAGGAGATTCCGCAGACCGAGACCACGCCTTTCCATCCACGCAGCCCCTATGCGGTGGCCAAGATGTATGCCTACTGGATCACGGTGAACTACCGGGAGGCTTACGGCATGTATGCGTGCAACGGCATCTTGTTCAACCATGAAAGCCCGCGCCGCGGCGAAACCTTCGTCACGCGCAAGATCACGCGCGGCTTGTCGAACATCGCCCAGGGGCTGGAGAAGTGCCTGTACATGGGCAACATGGACGCGCTGCGCGACTGGGGGCACGCCAAGGACTACGTACGCATGCAATGGATGATGCTGCAGCAGGATGTGGCCGAAGACTTCGTCATCGCCACTGGCGTGCAGTACGCCGTGCGCGAGTTCGTGCAGTGGACGGCGTCAGAACTGGGGCTGACGCTGCGATTCGAGGGCAAGGGCGTCGATGAAAAGGGCATCGTCGCAGCGATATCCGGCGACAAGGCCCCCGCGCTGAAAGTGGGCGACTGCGTGCTGGCGGTAGACCCGCGGTACTTCCGGCCAGCCGAAGTCGAGACGCTGCTGGGTGATCCGACCAAGGCGAAGACACGCCTGGGCTGGGTGCCCGAGATCAAGGCGCAGGAGATGTGCTCCGAGATGGTGGCCAATGACCTGATGCAGGCCCGTCGCCTGGCGCTGCTGCGCGCGCACGGGCACGACGTCTCGGTGGCGCGCGAGGCGGGCTGACCATGGCCGATGCAGCGATGCAGCGCGACACGGCACAGACCCGTGTCTTCGTCGCCGGCCACCGCGGCATGGTGGGTTCGGCCATCATGCGCCTGCTGCAGGCGCAGGGGCACTCCCATTTGTTGACGGCCACGCACTCCGAACTGGATCTGAAAGACCAGGCCGCGGTGAACCGCTACTTCGCAGCGAATCGCATCGACCATGTGGTGCTGGCCGCTGCCAAGGTGGGCGGCATCCACGCCAACAACACCTATCCGGCCGAGTTTCTGTACGACAACCTGATGATGCAGGCCAACGTCATACAAGCCGCGCATGTAACGGGCGTGCAAAGACTGCTGTTCCTCGGCAGCAGCTGCATCTACCCGCGCATGGCCCCACAGCCGATGCGCGAAGACGCACTGCTGACAGGCACGCTGGAAGCCACCAATGAGCCGTATGCGATTGCAAAGATCGCCGGCATCAAGCTGTGCGAAAGCTACAACCGCCAGTACGGGCGCGACTACCGCAGCGTGATGCCCACCAATCTGTACGGGCCGGGTGACAACTACCACGCTGAAAACTCGCACGTGATTCCGGCGTTGCTGCGGCGATTCCACGAAGCGGTGCAAGCCGGGGTGGACGAGGTCGCGATCTGGGGCACCGGCACGCCGAAACGCGAGTTCCTGCACGTCGACGATATGGCCGCGGCCAGTGTGCACGTGATGAAGCTGCCCTTGTCCACCTATCAGGCGCACACGCAGCCCATGCTCAGCCACATCAACGTGGGCACGGGTGTGGACTGCACGATTCTTGAACTCGCCAAGACCATTGCCAAGGTGACCGGCTTCAAGGGCCGCCTCGTCTGGGACAGCACCAAGCCCGACGGCACGCCGCGCAAGCAGATGGACGTGTCGCGCCTGCAGGCGCTGGGCTGGCAGGCCCGCATCGGCCTGGAACAGGGCTTGCAAGACGCCTACCGTTGGTTTCTGGCCCATCTCTCGCAAGCCCGACTGTGAAAGCCGGTTACACTACACCGGTAGATTTGAGCAAGACCATTTGTTTGACGGTTTCTGACCTGCGCGTCCGGCTAGTCCGGTTTCACGGTTGATTCCCTAGATCGGTGATTTTCTTGGCCGCATCTGCACTGCAGCGGCATGTGCCGCCGCAGCAACCGTGAAAGGAAATTAATATGACTACGCAAACCGGAACCGTGAAGTGGTTTGACGACGGCAAGGGCTTTGGTTTCATCACCCCCGACGGTGGTGGCAAGGATCTCTTCGCTCACTTCAGCGAAATCCAAAGCACCGGCGGCTTCCGCAGCCTGGCTGAGAACCAGAAGGTTGAATTTGAAGTCAAGCAAGGCCAGAAGGGCCCGCAGGCTTCGAACATCCGCGCCGCAGGCTGAGCCAAGTCGTGCGTGAAGGCTCGCGAGGGCCTTGACGCCCGATCAAGTCTCGGGCGCGATCCACGCGCACGGGCTGGATGCCTCAGTTCTGCTACACCGGCCAGCCATGCTGGCGGGTGTGATCAGCAAAAACCGCAGCTTCGGCTGCGGTTTTTTTTCGCCCCGCGTTCGCGGCATCTGTTCGTGTTTACGGGCACGCTACCCGGGTAGGTCGGCATGCGCCAGCAGTGGCGCCGCCGCATCCTTGGGTGCAACCAAGAGCCTTGGCACGCCGGGCACGGACGGCCACTGGATGCCGATGGCCGCGTCGTCAAAGCGGATGCTGCGTTCACATTCACGCGCGTACACATCGGTGGTCTTGTACAGGAAGTGGGTGTCCTGGGTGAGCGCCAGGAAGCCGTGCGCGAAGCCGGGGGGTATCCAAAGCTGGCGCTGATTGCTGGCGCTGAGCTCGATGCCAAACCAACGCCCGAACGTCGGCGAGCCGGGCGTGATGTCCACCGCCACGTCATACGCTGCGCCCTGCACCACGCGCACCAGCTTGCCTTGTGCGTGGGGTGGCAGCTGGTAGTGCAGCCCCCGCAGCACGCCTGCATTGCTGCAGCTGTGGTTGTCCTGCACGAAACGCGGTGGCATGGCCAGGCCCAGCGCCTGCACGGCGTGATTGAAGCGGGCTTCATTGAAGCTTTCCATGAACCAGCCGCGCTCGTCTGCAATGACGGAGGGCTCCAGGATCAGCACGCCGGGCAGTGGGGTCGAATGCAGTTTCATGGGATCTCGACCCTTCAAAAGGATTTGTCGCGCAGCACCTGCATCAGGTACTGGCCATAGGCGTTCTTCATCAGTGGCTCGGCCAGCTTTTGCAGCTCGTGCCCGTTGATCCAACCCGAGCGGTAGGCAATCTCTTCCGGGCAGGCCACCTTCAAGCCTTGGCGCTTTTCCAGCGTGGCGATGAACTGCCCGGCTTCCAGCAGGCTGTCGTGGGTGCCGGTGTCGAGCCACGCGTAGCCGCGGCCCATGATCTCGACGCCCAGCTGGCCCTGCTCCAGGTACTGCGCGTTGACAGCAGTGATCTCCAGTTCGCCACGCGCGCTGGGCTTGATGGAGGCCGCGATGTCGCACACCTGCTCGTCGTAGAAGTACAGGCCCGTGACGGCGTAGTTGCTTTGCGGCCTTTTGGGTTTTTCTTCGATGCTCACGGCGCGATGCTGGGCGTCGAACGCCACCACGCCGTAGCGTTCAGGGTCCTGCACGTGATAGGCGAAGACGGTGGAGCCGTTGGTGCGCGCGTTGGCGCGTGCCATCAGCGGCGCGAAGTCGTGACCGTAGAAGATGTTGTCACCCAGCACCAGCGCACTGGGCGCACCGCCCACGAAGCTGCGACCCAATATGAAGGCTTGTGCCAGGCCGTCGGGGCTGGGCTGCACGCAGTAGCTCAGCTTCATGCCCCAGCGGCTGCCGTCGCCCAGCAGCGCCTCGAATCGCGGCGTGTCCTGCGGCGTGCTGATGATCAGCACGTCGCGTATGCCGGCCAGCATCAGCGTGCTCAACGGGTAGTAGACCATCGGCTTGTCGTAAACCGGCAGCAGCTGTTTGCTGATGGCCAGCGTGGCCGGGTGCAGGCGGGTGCCCGAGCCGCCGGCCAGGACGATGCCTTTGCGTGGGGTGGTCGTCATGTGGGTGATCCTGGGTTGAGGCTGCAGTGGGGACTGATCAGTGGCCGAGCACTTCGGCCAGCATGCGGTCCACTCCCTGCTGCCAAGGCGGCAAATGCAGGCCAAAGGTTCGCTGCAGCAGGCCGGTGTCCAGGCGCGAATTCAAGGGCCGTTGCGCCGGGGTCGGGTAGGCGCTGGTGGGAATGGGGTGCACCGCGCTGGCTGACACCTTCAGCACCTGGCCCTGTGAGCGCGCGTGTTCGATCACGTGGCTGGCATAGGCGTGCCAGCTGACGAAGCCGGCGGCGGCACAGTGGTAAGTGCCTGAGACGCTGGCGTCCTGCAGCAGTCGGCGTGCTGTGTGTGAGGTGACATCGGCCAACAGCTCTGCACCTGTGGGTGCGCCGATCTGGTCGTCGATGACGTTCAGCGCATAGCGCTCGGCCGCCAGCCGCAGCATCGTGCGCGCGAAATTGCCGCCGCGCGCCGCGTATACCCAGCTCGTGCGCAGGATGAGATGCCGGCAGCCGCTGGCGCGAATCGCGTCTTCGCCTGCGAGTTTGGTGCGGCCGTAGACGTTTAATGGACCCGTGGCGTCGGTCTCCCGACGCGGCTGGTCGCCGCTGCCATCGAAGACGTAGTCGGTGCTGAAGTGCACCAGCGGCACGCCCAGCGCTGCAGCGCCATGCGCCAGCGCACCAGGGGATGCGGCATTGACGGCGTGGGCCAGTCCAGGTTCGATCTCGGCCTTGTCGACAGCGGTGTAAGCCGCAGCATTGACGATCAGACCGGGTTGCACATGGTCGATCAGCGCCGCCAGACTGGACGGGGCCGACAGGTCGGCCTGCACCGCAGCGCCGCTGCCACGACCACAGGCGATCACGTCACCCAGCGGCATCAGCGCACGCTGCAGTTCCCAGCCGACCTGACCGCTGGAGCCCAGCAAAAGGATCTTCACAGGCGCGGTCAGTTCGTCTGGGTGTCGGTGGCTGCAGCCGTCGGGTATTGCTCTTCCAGCCATTCGCGATAGGCGCCGCTTTGCACGTTGGCCACCCATTGCGGGTGGTCCAGGTACCACTGCACGGTCTTGCGGATGCCGCTGTCAAACGTCTCGGCGGGGCGCCAGCCAAGTTCACTTTCGATCTTGCGTGCGTCGATGGCGTAACGGCGGTCGTGACCGGGCCGGTCCTTCACGTGGGTGATCAAGCGCGAATAAGGCCCGTGCGGGCTGGGCTGCAGTTCGTCGAGCAGCTTGCACACGATGTGCACGATCTCGATGTTGGCCATCTCGTTCCAGCCGCCGATGTTGTAGGTTTCGCCGACACGCCCGCCGGCCAGTACGGTGCGGATGGCGCTGCAGTGGTCGCGCACGTACAGCCAATCGCGTATCTGCCGACCGTCGCCATAGATCGGCAGCGGTTTGCCGGCCAGTGCATTGACGATCATCAACGGGATCAATTTTTCTGGAAAGTGGAAAGGCCCGTAGTTGTTGCTGCAATTGGTGGTGAGCACCGGCAGGCCATAGGTGTGGTGCCAGGCGCGCACCAAGTGGTCACTGGCCGCCTTGCTGGCGCTGTAGGGACTGTTCGGTTCGTAGACGTGATCTTCGGTGAAGGCCGGCGCTTCTGCGCTCAGGCTGCCGTAGACCTCGTCCGTGCTGACATGCAGGAAGCGAAATGCGGCCTTGGCCTCGGCTTGGAGCACGCTCCAATAGCCGCGTGTGGCTTCCAACAGTGTGAAACTGCCTTCGACGTTGGTCTTGATGAAGGCGCCAGGCCCGTGGATGCTGCGGTCGACATGGCTTTCGGCTGCAAAGTGCAGCACGGCTCGGGGCTTGTGCTGGTTGAACAACTGGTCAAGCAGCACGCGGTTGGTGATGTCGCCGTGCACGAACGTGTGTCGCTGGTCGCCCTGCAGCGACACCAGGTTGTGCAGGTTGCCAGCGTAGGTCAGCGCGTCCAGGTTGACGACCGGTTCGCCTTGTGTGGCCAGCCAGTCGATGACGAAGTTGCTGCCGATGAAGCCGGCACCGCCGGTGATGAGGATGGTCATGGTGAGTGTGGTCTTGATCAGGCTGCAGGACGCAGCGGGCCGACGCAGGCCGTCGCCTGGACTCTACTGCCGGCCGTAGGTGTCTTCGAATCGAACGATGTCGTCTTCGCCGAGGTAGCTGCCGCTTTGCACCTCGATGATCTCGAGCGGCACCTTGCCCGGGTTGCGCAGGCGATGGGTTTCTCCCAGCGGA
This sequence comes from Rubrivivax sp., assembly GCA_031429255.1. GTDB lineage: Bacteria > Pseudomonadota > Gammaproteobacteria > Burkholderiales > Burkholderiaceae_C > Rubrivivax. The sequence goes on along the minus strand of JANOZF010000229.1, from coordinate 6,012 downwards.
ATGTAGGTGCTCTGGTTCTCGGCCAGCAGCAGCACCTTGGCGCCCACGGTGACTTCGGCGGTGCCAGTGACGACGATCCAGTGCTCGGCGCGGTGGTGGTGCATCTGCAGGCTCAGCGACGCACCGGGCTTGACCATGATGCGCTTGACCTGGTGGCGCGGGCCGTTGTCGATGCTGTCGTACCAGCCCCAGGGGCGATGCACCTTGCGGTGCAGCGCCTGTTCACCACGCTGTTCGCGGCCCAACTGTGCGACGATGTTTTTTACGTCCTGACTCTTCTCGCGGCTGCCGACGAACACGGCGTCGGGCGTCTCCACCACCACCACGTCGGTCAGGCCGACGGCACTGACCAGCCGACTGGTGGCGTGCACCAGCGTGTTGCGGCTGTCGCTGATCATTGCGTCGCCGACACTGGCGTTGCCGTCGGCGTCCTTCTCGGACACCTGCCACACGGCTTCCCAGGCGCCCAGGTCGTTCCAGCCGGCGTTCAGCGGCACCATGCGGATGTCCAGTACGCCGGGGCACTTTTCCATCACCGCATAGTCCACGCTTTCGCTGGGCACGGCAGCGAAAGCCGCCTTGTCGGGGCGCACGAATTCGGCGTCGCTCTCGCGCTGCGCGAAGGCCACCTTGCAGGTGCTGGCAATGTCGGGGCGAAAGCGTTGCAGTGCGGCCATCCAGACGCTGGCCTTCAGCACGAACATGCCGGCGTTCCAGTAGTAGCCGCCTTGCGCCAGGTAATTCTGTGCGGTGGCGAGGTCGGGTTTTTCGACGAACTGGGCCACGCGGTCGCCGTCGGCGCGGATGTAGCCGTAGCCGATTTCCGGCCGGTCGGGTGTGACGCCGAGCACCGCGATGGCACCGCCTGCGGCGGCGGCCACGGCATGTTTGACGGCGGCGGTGAAGGCGGCCGGATCGGTGACGGTCTGGTCGGCGGCGGTGACCACCATCACCGGGTCGAGGCCCGATTCCAGCGCCTGCAGCGCCGCCAGCGTGACGGCCGGCGCGGTGTTGCGGCCCATCGGCTCCAGCAGCACGGCCGATGGCGGGCTCTTGATTTCGCGCAGCTGGTCCAGCACCAGGAAGCGGTGTTCTTCGTTGCCCACCACCACTGGAGCGGCCACCGTGGTGTGTGTGTCGGCCAAGCCCTGCAACCGTGACACGGCTTGCTGGAACAGGCTGGTGTTGCCGGACAGCACCAGGAACTGCTTGGGAAAACCGCTGCGCGACAGTGGCCACAGGCGCGTGCCCGAGCCGCCGGCCATGATCACCGGCCACACCAGCGTTGGGCTGTTGTTCGTACTCATCTCTCAGACCTCGTTTGTAAATCCCTGGGGGTTCATCGACTGCCAGCGCCAACTGTCGGCGCACATGCGTTGCAGGTCATGCTCGGCCTTCCAACCCAGGAGTTGTTGCGCCAGCGTGGGGTCGGCGTAACAGGCCGCCACGTCGCCGGGCCGGCGCGCCTGGATTCGGTAAGGCACGTTGCGACCGCTGGCCTTCGCATAGGCCGCCACGACCTCCAGCACGCTGTAGCCGCGTCCGGTGCCCAGGTTGACAGTCAACGAGCCTGGGTGTTGCTCCAGCCGCCGCAGCGCCGCCACGTGGCCCTGTGCCAAGTCGGTGACATGGATGTAGTCGCGCACGCCAGTACCGTCGGGCGTGGCGTAGTCGCTGCCGTAGACAGCCAAGGCATCGCGTCGGCCAACAGCCACCTGCGCCACGTAGGGCATCAGGTTGTTGGGTATTCCGCGCGGGTCTTCGCCAATGAGGCCGCTTTCATGAGCGCCGACGGGGTTGAAGTAGCGCAGGCAGGCGGTTTGCCATTGCGGCTGGGCGGCCCCCAGGTCGCGCAGGATCTGCTCGCCCATCAGCTTGGTCTGCCCATAGGGGTTGGTGGCCGACAGGGGTGCCTCTTCGGTGATGGGCAGCCGTTGCGGGTCGCCATAAACCGTGGCGCTGGAACTGAACACGAAGCGGTGCACGCCATGGCGAAGCATGGTTTCACACAACGTCAACAGGCCGCCGATATTGTTGGCGTAGTAGGCCAGCGGTTGGCTGGCGCTTTCACCCACCGCCTTGTGGGCCGCAAAGTGGATTGCGGCGCCGATGCGATGGCGCTGGAAGATGCTCTCCATCGCGGCGGCGTCGCAGACATCGGCGCGCTCGAACACTGGGGCTTGTCCGCTGATGCGTTGCAGCCGCTCCAGCACAGCCGGCGAGCTGTTGCTGAAGTTGTCGACACCCACGACCTTGTGGCCGGCCGCCTGCAGCGCCAGCCAGGTGTGCGTGGCGATGTAGCCGGCGGCGCCGGTCAGCAGTACTGAGGTCATCCGATGCGCCTGCCCGCTACTGCAGCGTGAGCTGACCGTAGCAATTGATGCCGGTGCCCTTGATGTTCGAGTTGGCCAGAACCCCGCTGCCGGTGGTGCGATCCGTGTTGGCGGTGCACCCCACCAGGCTGTTGCGAGTCGGCGCCCAGCGAGCGCCAACGGAAAAGCTGGTGTTGCGTTCGCGGCCGCTGTCATTGATGGTCTGGCCCGCCAGCGTGGGCAGGCTGCGCACCAGGTCGCGCTGGCCGGTGGCCACGCTGGCGGTGACAGCAATCTTGCTGGTCGCCGCCCATTCGGCCCCCACTCTCAGCACGGTGTTGACGCGGCTGTAGTCGGCTGTAGAGCTTGTGTTCTGGACGTTCACTGCGTACGAGTCTTGGCCCGTGTCTCGCGACAGGCTGGTGTTGATACGCAGCTTGCCGGTGGCCTGCCAGCCCCAATTCAGCGAACCGGTCAACCCGCTGTAATTGCGCTGGGACACCAGATCGTATTCGGTCTTTCCGCTGCTGAGCCGGGCGTTCAAGGTGCTGGCTCCGCTGGGCTGGTAGTCGGCCGTGAGGTCGATGTCGTTGCGCTTGAAGCGGTCAGCCTGGAAACTGCCGTCCGGAAGATGCTGGAATTTCGGGTAGCGGCCTTCCGTGGTACGCAAGCCCACGCCCAAAATCAGCAGATTGCTGCGCTGCCAGCGCAGGCCCAGCGAGCCCGTGTCTTGGCGGAAATTCCGCGACTGCACGCGGTCATCGTTCAGGGTGTTGCTGACCTCACGATGCCCGGCGCTGGCCAGCAGCGCGTATTGCGTCACCACCCCGAGTCGCACGCTGGCGTCCAGCGCCTTGGCGTCTTCGAAATTCTTGTCGGACAGAAAGCCCACCTCTTGGCGGTTGAAACTGGCCAGGGTGCGGCTGGCGTTGCCGGCCAAGGTGCCCGACAGTCGATTCACCGTTTCCCAGTCCAGCGCCAGATTGGCGGCGTAGCTCTGGTTGTTGAACTGGTCGTTGGCGCTGTAACGGTTGTCGCGCAGGGTGAGACCGCCTTTCAGGCGTTGGCGGCCCATGGGCTGATCGATGCCGGCCAGCAAGGCCGTGCTCGACAAGGTGTCATCCCTGCTGTAGCCGTCGGGTACCTTCGCGGCACTTTCCAGCCGCAGCAGGTTCGACTCGTGGCCAAAGGTTTGCGACACGCCGACGTAGTAGGGCGAGCTGTCTGCCAGCACCATGCCCGTCGCGATCAGTGCTGCAGCCACGGCCGCGGCCCGCAAGCGAGGCGCCAGCAGGCGAAGCCGCCGCTGCTGGGGCGGCGCTCTCAGCGGGCGCCTGTGCGCCAGGTGCGGTCTCAGATATTCCATGGGGTCCTCCATCAGATGGCGCGCTGCGGTATTGGGCCGATTATCAGAAGTGCTGGGAAATTGCCAACTCAGTACGCATTTCGATCGAAGAAAACGACCTTGATCGTGCGTGCAATGATCTGCAGGTCCATTCCCAGCGACCAGTTGCGCAGGTATTCCAGGTCGTACTCGACGCGCGCCTGCATCTTCTCGATGGTGTCGGTCTCGCCGCGCAGGCCATGCACCTGAGCCCACCCGGTGATGCCGGGCTTGACCTTGTGGCGCACCATGTAGGCCTTGATCAACTGGCGGTACATCTAGTTGTGCGCCACCGCATGCGGGCGCGGGCAGACGATGCTCATGCTGCCTTGCAACACGTTGATAAATTGTGGCAGTTCATCCAGTGAGGTCCTGCGGATGAATGCACCGAAGGGGGTGATGCGCGCGTCACCCCGCGTGGCTTGTTTCACGACTGTGCCGTTGTCCATGGCCGACATCGAGCGGAATTTGTAGACCATGATCTCGTCGCCATCCAGCCCGTTGCGGCGCTGCTTGAACAGCACCGGCCCGGGTGAACTGAGCTTGACGCCCAGCGCGATCAGTAGCATGAACGGTGCCACCAGCAGCAGGATCAGGCTGCCCAGCACGATGTCGCTGATGCGCTTGACCAGCAGATTGGTGCCGGTGAACGGGGTGTCGCAAATGCCCACCACCGGCACGCCGTTGAAGTCTTGCAGCCGGCCCTGGATGATGCTGATGCCAAACACGTCGGGCACAAAATAGATCGACGCGGTGGTGCCCTGCAGGTCTTCCAGCAGCGCGATGATGCGCGGCTGCGAGCCCAGCGGCAGCGTGATGAACACCTCTTTGACGCTGTGTGCCCGGATGTAGGGCGCGGCGTCACGCAGGTTGCCCAGGCGTTGCGCGGCGCTGGCGACGTCCACCCGGGCGTCGGTACGGTCATCAAAGTAGCCCGCAAAGTCAAGGCCCTGCACCGGGTTGACACCCAGCGACCGCGCTACCTTGACACCCAGCGTGCTGGCGCCGATCACCACCGCACGGCGCCGGTTGCTGGCAATCGACGCCTGGTGGCGTATCGCCAGAAAGCCCAGCCTGACTGCCAGCAGTTGCAGCAGCGGGGTGGCCCAGATCCAGGTCAGCAGCACATCGCGGTCAAACAAGTCCAGGCTGCGGGTGCCGAAGCCAAAGCCCGCCAGGATGGCCAGCAGCGTGAGCCATGAGCCCAGGATGCCCACGGTGGCCGAGCTCAGCCGGTCGCGGAAACGGTTGATGCCGGGGAAGGTGAGGGCCACCACCAGCACACACAGCGTCAGCTCGGCGCGGCCCACCGGCTCGTGGTGCCAGCGGCTGGCGGCCAGAAAGACCAGCACCGTGATCAGGGGCTCCAGCACCGTGGCGATGAGGGCCGTGACCGACTGCGGTGCGCTGTTGAAGTTGCGGTTGTTTCTGGTGTCGAACATCAGGAGCTGTGGCGCGCGGAACTGGCAGCAGCATGCACTGCGACCGTGACATGTCGAATGGTGGAAGCGGGCAAGCCGCCAAGTTGGCGTCGATACGGCATCAACACAGCATCAGGACGGCACCAACACAGTGCTCGCCATGCCCACAGCCGATCGGCATTCTCGTTCAATCGTCTCGGGCAACCCGCCAGGGCGCCCGCCGGCGTGGCGGGCCTGGGGCAAGCCGCTTGCCTACAATCCTTTTGATGTTGCAAAACCTCAACGCGCTGCTCGCGCCCGCCCTGATGGACCGCCTGGTGCTGGTGGTCAACCATGTCCTGTCGGCCGAACCGCAGGCCATGCAGCGCCTGCTGCCGCATTGCGGCAAAGTGCTGCGCCTGGAACTGTTGCAATTGCCGCGCCTGCTGCCCGTGCCACCACCGCTGGCCTTTGTGGTCACCCCGGCCGGGCTGGTGGAATGGTGCCGTGAGCCGGTGGACGCCGACCTGCGTGTGCGGCTGGAGGCCAACAACCCGGCCGCGCTGGCGCTGCAGGTCCTGCGTGGTGACATGCCGGCGCTGGTGATCGAAGGTGACGCCCAACTGGCCGCCGATGTGGACTGGCTGCTGAAGAACCTGCGCTGGGATGTGGCCGATGACCTGGACCGTTTGTTTGGCCCGGCCGTGGCGCATCAGCTGCACCGCCTGGGCAGCGGCCTGGCGCGCGCGCTGCGTGGTGCGGCGCAGGGCGCGGCGACGGTGGCCGGGCGGGCTGGTGCGCGTTGATGAGCGCATTGATGGGCGCGGTGCGCTGGCCTTGCGCTGGCCGGCTGCACCGACCGCGACGGACGCATCAACCGCAACGGCTGCGCCGACCGCAGCAACCACAACGTCCG
>JANOZF010000228.1:0-4499 GCA_031429255.1 Rubrivivax sp. | reverse complement strand
TTGAGGCAGCTGATGATGTATGCGCTGCCGCTTGAGAATCCGCCGCTGCTGGTGGTCAGCGACCGACAGCGCATCGAGGTGCACACGCACTTCACGGGCACGCCGAGCGAAAAGCACGTGTTCCTGTTGGAAGAAACGGCGCGGCCCGACGTGCAAGAGCGCCTGCGGCACATTTGGCAAGCGTCCGACCGCTACCGCCCCAAGCGCAGCAACCGCGACATCACTGAAGATGCTGCTCGCACCTTTGCAGCCACCGCTGACCGGTTGCGTGTGGCCGGGGTGCCGGCGCAGCAGGTCAGCCACTTCCTGACCCAGTGCCTGTTCTGCTTTTTTGCTGAAGACGGGGGCCTGCTGCCCGAGCGTCTGTTTGAACGCCTGGTGGGCGTGGCCATCACGCCGGCGCAGATGCAGCAACACCTGGGTCGCTTGTTCGAAACCATGCGCGACGGCGGCCTGTTTGGTGTCGACGCTGTGCCGTGGTTCAACGGCGGACTGTTCAAGACCGTCGACGTGCCCACGCTGGATGCCGCCGACGTGGCGGCGCTGAAGACTGCCAGCGCGCTGAACTGGAGCGCCATCGATCCCAGCATCTTCGGCACCCTGTTCGAACGCGGGCTGGACCCCGGCAAGCGCAGCCAGCTGGGTGCGCACTACACCGACCCCGCCACCATCCAGCGCCTGGTTGAACCCGTGGTGCAGCGCCCGTTGCTGGCCGACTGGGCGCTGGCCAAGACGACGCTGGCTGCGGCCATGGGCAAGAGCAAGAAGCACGGCGACAAGGCCTGGCGCGACGCGCAGGCGGCCTTTGTCGGCTTTCTGGAGAAACTGAAGGGCTACCGCGTGCTCGACCCCGCCTGCGGCAGCGGCAACTTCTTGTACCTGGCGTTGAAGTGCCTGAAGGACATCGAACACCAGGTGAACCTGGAAGCAGAGGCGTTGGGCCTGGAACGTCAGCTGGACGTGACCGGCCCGCACAACGTGCTGGGCATCGAGCTGAACGAATACGCCGCCGAGCTGGCGCGCGTGACGGTGTGGATAGGCGAATTGCAGTGGCGCATCCAGCGTGGTTATGGCTTCAAGACGCACCCGGTACTGGAACCGCTGGACCACATCGAATGCCGGGATGCGGTGCTGGCGGCTGATGGCCGTGAAGCGGTGTGGCCGGTGGCGGATGCGGTGGTGGGGAATCCGCCGTTTGTCGGTGTGGGTAGAAAGCGGCGAGAACTGGGCGATGACTATGTAGTGGCACTCGACCGCGCCTATGCGCCTCGGGTTCCAGGTGCCAGCGACCTGGTGTGCTACTGGTTCGACAAGGCGCAGCGCGGCATAGAGGCAGGGGACCTTAAACGTGCAGGCTTGGTGGCTACGAACTCCATACGGGGCGGGGCCAATCGAGGCGTGCTGGGGAGAATCGTCGAGCGCGGCCACATCTTCGAAGCATGGGCTGACGAACCCTGGATCAACGAAGGTGCGGCCGTTCGCGTGTCACTGGTTTGTTTCGGCAACGCGCAGGGCGCGCGTTTGAATGACGCCGTGGTGCCGGAGATCTATGCCGACCTGACAGCGCCCACTTCAGCCGGACAGGCAAGCAACCTGACGCAGGCGAAGACTTTGCCTGCCAACCTGGGCGCCAGCTTTCAAGGGGCATCGAAGAAGGCCAAGTTTGAAATTGAGGCATCCCTGGCGCGTGAGTGGCTTCGGCAGCCGAACCCCCATGGCCGGCCCAACACTGAAGTCTTGAAGCCCTGGGCCAATGGATTCGAGCTGAGCCGTGGGCCTCAGCATCAATGGATCATCGACTTCGGAATCTCGATGTCAGCTAGTGACGCATCACTCTATGAGTTGCCGTTTGCCCATGTCAGCGAAAGAGTGCGGCCTGAGCGTGAAAAGAACAATCGAGAGGCGTACAGGAAGTTTTGGTGGCGGTTCGCCGAGCCACGCCCGGGCTTGCGGCGCGCCATGGCCCCGCTGCCGCGTTTCATTGCGACAGTGGCGCATTCCAAACATCGCTTCTTTGTGTGGCTGCCGACAACGACCTCGCCTGATCAGGCATTGATCACAGTGGCCCGGGCCGATGACACCACGCTGGGCCTTCTGCACGGCCGCTTCCATCAACTGTGGTCGCTGCGCCTGGGCACCTCCATCGGCGTCGGCAACGACCCCCGCTACACGCCCACCACCTGCTTCGACACCTTCCCCTTCCCCACCGGCCTGACCCCCGCCGACAGCGCTCACCAGCGCACCGAAACCCTGGACAGCGGCGCGTTGATTCCCGCCGACCTGGCCCCAGAAGTGCGCCCACATGCGCAGGCCATCGCGCACGCGGCCCAACGCCTGACCACGCTGCGCGACACCTGGCTCAATCCGCCCGAGTGGACTGAGCGCGTGCCCGAGGTGGTGCCGCTGGGCATGGCCACATCGCCTTACCCCGACCGCATCGTCGCCAAGCCCGGCTTCGAGAAACAACTGGCCCAGCGCACGTTGACCAACCTGTACAACCAGCGCCCGGCCTGGCTGGCCCAGGCCCACGAAATGCTGGACGCCGCCGTAGCCGCTGCCTACGGCTGGGCCGACTACAGCCCTGCGATGACCGACGATGACATCCTGCGCCGATTGCTGGCGCTGAATCTGGTGCGCGCTGGCGCCTGATGCCCCGGGTTATCGCTTCAGCGCATCAGCAGCAGGCTGGACAGCGGGATGCTCACGATGCGCGGATCGTCCGAGCCCGGCTCGTCTTCCAACGTCACCAGCAAGCCGAACGGGGCGTTGTAGTGCGACTTCTCGATGAAGGCTCTTAGGCCCCGGGTATCGGTGTGGTCGATGCGCTTGCGGTACTTCACCTCCACCGGAATACGCTGCTCACCGATGGTCAACACAAAGTCCACCTCGGGCTCTGCGCCGCGCTCGGGGAAGTAGGCCAGGTCAAGATTGACGATCGACTTGAAAAACTGGCCCACCACGCTCTCGGCGATACGACCTGCCAGATCGGTGAGATGCGGCGCAGCCGCGAGCCCTGCCGGGTGGATCGGAACCGACTCCTGCAGCCAGGCTGCCCGCAAGCTGTGGTCGGACAGCACCAGCTTGGCCGGCGACTTGCGTTTCTTGAGCCGCAACTCCAGCGGCTCGATAAGGCGCACCAACAGTGCCCCGTCCAAAAACTTCAGGTACTGCAACACGCGCTGCCAGCCGACGTTTGCGTCCAGCGCGCGCCTGATTTCGTCGAGGTACAGCGCCTGTTTGGGTGATTGGCCGATGTAGCGGCAGGCCAGTCGGAAAACCTCTTCGAGCAGGTTTTCGTCGCGCTTGACGCCGCGTGTTCCCATGCGCAGGTCGTGCTGGATCGCTCGCTTGACCACCGTCTCAATGAGTTGGTCTGCCACCCTTTCCCAGGGTTCGTCTGCGGCCTTGTGCGCGATGGGGTAGCCGCCACGCTCAGAGAAGAGCTTGAAGGCGTGGTCTCTCAGGCCTTGGTGCTGCACGCCAAACTCGCGCAAGCCGGTCCAGAATTTCTTGTCCTTCAGTGGCCCCAGGCCATTGGGTGGGTGATAGGGCTGTACCTGACCCAGGCCACGCAGTTCGATGATTTCGCGTAGCAGCAAGGGCCCCAGTTCCAGGGTGTGGATGCGCCCGGCCAGGCTGTCGCGCCCGGCCTCGATGCGCAGCGCTGAACTCCCGGTGACCATGGCGCGCACCGGCTGCAGGTCGACCAAATGCTTGAGTTGTGGCGCCCAGTCCCGCAGGTTTTGCACTTCGTCCAGAAAGAGGTAGATCGGACCGTCCACAACGCTGCTCAGCGGTGCGCCCAAGATGTGGTCCGCGTACCACCAGACGATCTCCAGAATGGGCTGCTCTCGTTTGTGCAGTGCCTTCACGTCGTCAAATTGAACCCGCAGGATTCGTTTCGGATCGACGCCTGTGCGCAAGAGTTCATCAATGACTTGAGATTGAAGGGTGCTCTTGCCAACTTGGCGCGGACCGCGCAAGACGATGACGGGTGCCAGTTGCGATCGCAGGCCCCTCAGCAGAGAGTCGTAGGCCCATCGCCGCACCGGCTGCAGATTGGGCACGCCGTATCCCTGCCACCAAGGATTCATCTCGCGCAGCAACCTCTCAGATACAGAGTCGCCCAAGTTGAACAGCGAAGCTTGCGGGGGTGACATCGGGTGGGTTGTGCGGATGCAGTGGCGAATTGTGATGCGTCTGGCCCGCTCTTGGCTGCGGGTCAAAGTGGGTACGAAAGCGGCTGCCCTACAAATGACAACAGGCGACCCTTGTCGCCTGTTGATGCAGAGATAGCTCGGCTGCCCCGCCAAGCCTGAACAGGCGAGGCGTGCCGCAGCATTGCTGGCACGCTAGCTGTGGCCTACGCCACTGTGCGGTGTGGACGTCTACAAGTTGCCAGCAATTTCGCGGTACCCGAGGGGCCTACAGCCCCGCCGCCGCCTTGAGGGCGGCGACCTTGTCGGTTCGCTCCCAGGTGAACTCCGGCTCTTCGCGGC
>JANOZF010000227.1:0-9672 GCA_031429255.1 Rubrivivax sp. | reverse complement strand
GGCCAGCGTGCGGCCGGCGCAATTTGTAGGGCTGCACTTCTTCAGCCCGGTGGACAAGATGCCGCTGGTGGAAATCATCGTCGGCAAGGCCACCAGCGACGAGACGCTGGCGCGCGCCTTCGACTACGTGCAGCAGATCGGCAAGACACCCATCGTCGTCAACGACAGCCGCGGCTTCTACACCAGCCGTGTCTTCGGCACCTACGTGCGCGAAGGGCTGGCGATGCTGAAGGAAGGCGTGCACCCGCGCAGCATAGAAGTGGCGGGCCTGCAGGCGGGCATGCCGATGCCGCCGCTGGCGTTGCAGGACGAGGTGTCGCTGAGCCTGGCGCAACTGGTGATGGAGCAGACGCGCAAGGATTTGCTGGCCGAAGGCAAGACGCTGCCGGCACACCCCGGCGCCGAGGTCATCGACCGCCTGTGCGCGCTGGGGCGTGTGGGAAAGAAGGCCGGCAAGGGCTTCTACGAGTGGCCCGAGGCAGGCTCGGGCGCCGAGAAGTCGCTGTGGCCGGGGCTGAAAGAGCTTTACCCGGTGGCGGCCGTGCAGCCGCCGCAGCAGGAACTGATCGACCGCCTGCTTTTTGCCCAGGCCAACGAGGCCGCGCACTGCCTGGACGAAGGTGTGCTGCGCTCGGTTGCAGACGGCAACATCGGCAGCGTCTTCGGCTGGGGCTTTGCACCTTTTCACGGTGGCGCACTGCAATTCATCAACGCCAAGGGGTTGCCGGCTTTCGTGGCCCGCGCCCGTGAACTGGCCGCCGCCTACGGTGAACGGTTCGAGCCCGCCGCAGGCCTGGTGCGGCGCGCGCAAGACGGTGCCGCAGCCCGGTTGACGTGAAGATTGCCTGCGATTGGCTTCCCCATGGCCCCTGAGGTTGCATCGATGCTGCGGTGTGGCTTGCCCGCCACTGTAAGAAGCAGCGGCTGGCGCCGACGCAAGCCGCAAGATCGGTTCACATTGCGGCGTCACCCGCCACTCCCCACCTGTCCCACCAAGAGACCGATACAAGATGCATGACATGCTGCGCCTGCTGGCGACCACCGACTTCCCGCCCATCCGCCGGCTTGCGTTGGACACCCTGCAGGTCAACCTGGGCTACAAGTGCAACCAGAGCTGCCTGCATTGCCACGTCAACGCCGGGCCCAACCGCACCGAGATGATGGGCGCCGACAACGCGGCGCTGGTGCTGCAGGTGCTGCAGCGACGTGCCGTCGGCACGCTGGACCTGACCGGCGGCGCGCCTGAGCTCAGCCCGCACTTTCGCGAACTGGTGCGGGGTGCGCGAGCCCTGGGCGTGCGCGTCATCGACCGCTGCAACCTGACCATACTGTCCGAGCCGGGCCAGGACGACCTGGCCGTTTTTCTGGCAGGTACCGGGGTTGAAGTCACCGCCTCGCTGCCTTGTTATTCACCGGCCAACGTCGACCGCCAGCGCGGCGATGGCGTGTTCGAGCGCAGCATCGCCGGTCTGCGGCAACTCAACCAGCTGGGCTACGGGCAACCCGGCAGCAGCCTGGTGCTGAACCTGGTCTACAACCCGCAGGGTGCCGTGCTGCCGCCACCGCAGGGGCCGCTGGAAGAGGACTACAAGCGCGAGCTGCTGCAGCACTTCGGCATCCGCTTCAACCACCTGTTTGCATTGACCAACATGCCCATCCAGCGCTTTGGCAGCACCCTGGTCAGCAAGGGCACGCTGGGCAGCTACATGCGGCTGCTGCGGGGTGCCTACCGGGCGGAGAACCTGGGCACCGTGATGTGCCGCAGCACCGTCAGCGTCGACTGGCAGGGCGACCTCTACGACTGCGACTTCAATCAGATGCTGGGGCTGCGCGCACGGCTCGAAGGCCAGGTGCGGCCCCACCTGCGCGACCTGCTGACCGAAGACCCCCAAGGCCAGCCCATCGCCATCGCCGACCACTGCTATGGCTGCACCGCAGGCCAGGGCAGCAGCTGCGGTGGTGCGTTGGGCGACGCCGGTGCTGCCGTTCCCGTTGCCGCCGCGGCAGCCCCAGGTTTTGTTTTGCACGCGGCTGAAGCGGCCGTGGCCGGACTTTGAGGTGAAGCCCACGCTGAGCATCGTGATGCCGGTGCTCAACGAAGCGGCCGGCATCCAGGCCACGTTGCAGGCGCTGGCACCGCTGCGCCAGCGCGGCGCCGAGGTCATCGTGGTGGACGGCGGCAGTAGCGACACCACCGCGGCGCTGGCCGCGCCCTGGGCTGACCAGGTGATCGAAGCACCCAAAGGCCGCGCGCGGCAGATGAACGCCGGCGCCAGGCTTGCGAGGGCCGACGTGCTGCTGTTCCTGCACGCCGACACCCAGCTGCCGCCCGGGGCCGACGACAGCGTGGCCGCAGCCATCGCTGCCGGTGCAAGCTGGGGCCGCTTCGACGTCAGCATCAGCGGCCGCCCCTTCATGCTGCGCGTGGTGGCTGCGTTGATGAACCTGCGCTCGCGCTGCACGGGCATCGCCACCGGCGACCAGGCCCTCTTCGTCCGGCGCACCGCCTTCGATGCCGTGCAGGGCTACCCCGATCAACCGCTGATGGAAGACATCGAACTGTCGCGCCGGTTGCGAAGGCTGGCGGCCCCCGCTTGCCTGCGATCGCGCGTTTCCACGTCCGGCCGGCGCTGGGAGTCGCGCGGCGTGTGGCGCACGATCTTCTTGATGTGGCGCTTGCGCTGGCGTTACTGGCGTGGCGAATCGGCTGCGGCGCTGGTCGATGCCTACCGCTGATGCACCCGACGCACATGCCTGAGACCCAGGCCGCCATCATCATCTTTGCCAAGGCGCCCGTGCCGGGCCTGGCCAAGACGCGCTTGATCCCGGCCCTGGGAGCGGATGGTGCTGCGGCGCTGGCTGAACGCCTGCTGCGGCACGCTGCCGCGGCTGCTGTCGCGGCCCGCCTGGGCGCAGTGGAACTGTGTGTGACGCCTGACCCGAGCCACCGCTGCTTTCTACAACTGGCCGCGCAGCATGGCCTGCAGTTGGTGGGGCAGGGCGACGGCGATCTGGGCCAGCGCATGCACCACGCGCTGCAGCGTGCGCTGCTCGTGCATCGGCAGGTGCTGTTGATGGGCGCCGATGCCCCGGCCTTGGACGCCGCGCTGCTGCGCCGGGCGGCCACGGCACTGAACACCCACGACGCCGTTTTCGTGCCTGCACTGGATGGCGGTTATGCCCTGGTGGGCTTGCGGCAGGCGCAGCCAACGCTGTTCGAGCGCATGGCCTGGAGCACCGCACACGTGATGCAAGACACCCGCGACCGTGCCCGTGCCGCAGGTCTGAGCTGGGTGGAAACCGCGCCTGTGGCTGATATCGATGTGCCGGCCGATCTGCAGCATCTGCCGGCCGCATGGGTGGCCGCGTTGGAGGCGCGATGAAGGCGGCCGGGCACCCGCTGGGCCAGGCCGCACCGGGTCGAAGCTGCCCGCTGCACTACCGCTACCCACCCGAGGTGTTTGCCAGCGACGCCGCGCCGGCGATGCAGGGGCTGGAGGTGTTGTACGTGGTGGGCGGCTTGTATGGCAACGCGCTGGCCCTCGACACCGTACTCGCCTTGTTCGACGCCGAGCAGGGCCGCAAGCGACTGGTGTTCAACGGCGACTTCCACTGGTTCGATGCCGATGCGGCCACGTTTTCGCGGGTGCAGCGCGCCGTGCTCGGCCACTGCGCGACGCGCGGCAATGTCGAGACCGAACTGGCCGCCGGGCAGCCTGGCGGGCCGACTGCGGCCGACGACGCCGGCTGCGGTTGCGCCTACCCCGACTGGGTGGGCGACGACGTGGTCCAGCGGTCCAACCGCATCCTGCACCGGCTGCGCCAGGTCTTGACGCTGGCCCAGGCTGAAGAACTCCGGCGTTTGCCGATGTGGCTGCGCGCCGACGTGGGGGGCTTGCGCTTGGGCATCGTGCATGGCGACGCGCAGTCGCTGGCTGGCTGGGGCTTTGCGCAAGAACACCTGCGCGAAGCCGGTCATCGCGCCGAGGTGCTGCGCTGGTTCGAGGCGGCGCAGGTGGATGCCTTTGCCAGCACCCATACCTGCCTGCCGGTGTTCCATGCCTTGGCAGCACACAGCGCGCGGCCACGCTGGGTCTACAACAACGGAGCGGCGGGCATGCCCAACTTCGCTGGCGACCCCGCCGGCCTGTTCACGCGCGTGGCGCTGCAGCCGTTCAAGGGGCGAGAGCGCCGTTTTGGCGTGAGGCAGCGGGGTGTGCATGTCGACGCCATCGCCATCGACAGCGATGCAACCGAGGTGCAGCGTCGCTTTCTGGCGCTGTGGCCGGCCGGCAGCGATGCCCATGCGTCGTACTTCAGGCGCATCGCGGCCGGGCCGGACTATGCGTCGGGCGATGCGGTGCGTGAGCAAGACTGAAGGCCGCCACGGGCCAGGTCACGCCGGGCCCGTGAAGCCTGGTGCTCAGTCAGCGGTGCTGGCGGCAAAGGCGTTTCTGTAGGTGCGCGGCGACACGCCAGTGGCGCGTTGGAAGACGCGGCTGAAGTGGGCCGGATCGGAGAACCCCATCAGGTAGGCGATGCTGGCCACCTGCAGGTTCGTGTATTGCAGGTTCCGTCGCGCTTCGCGCACCAGTCGGTCTTCGATCAGCTGCGACGCCGGCACGCCACAGGCCTGGCGCGCCACCCGGCTCAGGTGCGTGGGCGACACCGACAAGGCCCGCGCGTAGTCGGCAACGCCCCAGCGCTGCAGGTGATGCGCTTCGATCAGGGCTTCGAAGCGGTCGAGCAGCGGCTGTTCAGCAGCCGCGCCCCGGGAGTCGGCGTCGCCGGGTTCCAGCGCCCGCGAGACCAGCCCCAGCATTGCCGCGGCCAGGCCGCGCAACACCTGCGCGCGGGCGTAACGCCGGGTCTCGAACTCCGCCGCCAGTTGTTCCAGCAGGCCCCCGAGACCCACCGGCGCTGGCGCCACCAGCGCCCGCGCCAGACTGCGCCTGACGTCGGCGGCCCGCGCCAGCACTTCGTCCACCGTGTCGCTGGCCAGCGTCACCACCCAGCCCTGGGTGCCGGGGGTGAAACGAAAGGCGTGCACGCGGCCGGTGGGCACGTTGACCAGCGTTGCCGGCGACAGCGTATACAGCCGCTCGTCGATCTGCGCCCGGCCGCCGCCGGATTGCAGCAGCAGCACCTGGTGCAGGCGCGCGTGGCGGTGCGGCGCCAGCTCCCAGTCGTGCAGGGTCGAGCGCGCGGCGATGGTCTCGCAATGCACGACATCGGCCAGTTCGGCCGACTCGCCAAACAGGTTGTAGGTTGGAATCGAGCGCGCCGGGGCTGGACTGGTCATGTTCGAAATGTACAAGTTCGTGCTCGATCGAGCCATTCAGCCCAGGGCCTGCGCACCGTACATTCGTATCGCGTGAGCGCCCTGGCTGCAGCACCCGCTGAGCGGCGCAGGCAGGGCAGTCGGTTTCATCGATTGGAGACAACACCCATGCGTACCCAGGTCTGCATCATTGGCGGGGGTCCCTCGGGCCTGATGCTGTCGCAGCTGCTGCACCTCAAAGGCATCGATACCGTGGTGCTCGAGCGCCAGAGCCGCGAATACGTGCTCAGCCGCATCCGCGCCGGCGTGCTGGAGCACGGCTTTGCCAAGCTCATGCGCGAGGCGCAGTGCGGCGAGCGCATGGACCGCGAGGGCGAGATCCATGACGGTTTCTTCATCGCGCATGGCGGCGGCATGAACCGCGTGGACCTGCACAGGCACACCGGGGGCAGCTCGGTCATGGTCTACGGCCAGACCGAGCTCACACGCGACCTGTACGAAGCCCGCGACCGCATGCAGGGCGTGGTGATCCACAACGCCGAAGACGTGCAGCCACACGAGCTGAAGAGCGCCGCGCCACACGTCACCTACCGCAACGGCGACGAGGTGGTGCGCATCGACTGCGACTACGTCATCGGCGCCGACGGCTTTCATGGCGTCAGCCGCAAGTCCATCCCGAAGGACGTGCTCAGGGAGTACGAAAAGGTCTACCCGTTTGGCTGGCTGGGTGTGCTGTCGCGCACCAAGCCGGTGTCGCCCGAACTGATCTATGCGCGCCATGAGCGCGGCTTTGCGCTGTGTTCACTGCGCTCGCAAGTGTTGAGCCGCTACTACATCCAGGTGCCGCTGACCGACACGGTGGACCAGTGGTCGGATGAGTCCTTCTGGCTGGAGCTCAAGCGCCGGCTGCCGGCTGACGTGGCGTCGCGGCTGGTGACGGGCGCGTCCATCGAAAAGTCGATCGCGCCGCTGCGCTCGTTCGTGGCCGAACCCATGCGATACGGCAACCTGTTCCTCGCCGGCGACGCCGCGCACATCGTGCCGCCGACGGGCGCGCGCGGCTTGAACACCGCCGGATCGGACATCCATTACCTGTACCACGCACTCGTTGCGCACTACCAGCGGGGCGACGACCAGGGACTCGACGGCTATTCGGCCCAGGCGCTGGCCCGGGTGTGGAAAGCACAGCGTTTCTCCTGGTGGCTGACGACGCTGTTGCACACCTTCCCCGACAGCAGCGCCTACGACCACAAGCTGCAGCAGGCCGAACTGGCCTATCTTTTTTCGTCGGAACAGGCGCAGGCCTCACTGGCCGAGAACTACGTCGGCCTGCCTTACTGATGGTTGGGCCAGCGGCCGGGCCAGCGGTCGGGCCAGCGGCCGGGCCAGCGCTTCTGGGGATGGCCGCCGGGCGCGGCTTGCGCATACTCGGCCACGAACGGGAGTGGTGTCGCTTCCGACGCGAACCCGCCGTCTATAGGAGTCAGCCATGCCCGCACCCCTGCGCGACGTACCTGCGCCAGCCGTCGAACTCATCAAGGCCTTCGAAGGCATCCCTGACGGCGACCCCAGCACCGTCAACATCGACGCTTATCTGTGCCCCGCCGGCGTGTGGACCATCGGCTGGGGCCACGCCATCGTCGACGGTGGCGTGCAACTCAAGGGCGCCGCCAACAAGGCGCGCGCGCGTGCGCTGTACCCCGGCGGCATCACGCGCGCACAGGCGCAACTGCTGCTGCAGGCCGATCTGATTCCGCGCTGCGCGTCGGTGCTCAGCCTGGTGAAGAAACCGCTGGACGACGGCGCGCTGGGCGCGCTGGTCGCATTTGTGTTCAACGTCGGCGCCGCCAACTTCGGTGCGTCGACGCTGCTGAAACGCTTGAACGCGGGTGACCGCGCTGGCGCCGCCGATCAGTTCCTGGCCTGGGACAAGGCGCGTGTGGATGGCGTGCTGCAGCCGCTGGCAGGCTTGACGCGCCGCCGCAAGGCCGAACGCGCGATGTTTCTGGGCGAGGACTGGCGCGCCGCCGGTGCCGTGCCGGCCAGCCGCAGCCGTGCCGCATTGCCCGCACCGCTACCGGTTCCCGAAGCGCCGGCTCAGGACCGCGCTGCGGTGAAGAAGGCGGCCGGGAAGAAGGTCGCCGGCAAGAAGGTCGCCGGCAAGCAGGCACCGGCAAGGACAGGCGCGACCGCCGCGCCCTCTGAAGTCAAGCCACGCGCCCGAACCACCACACCGAAAGTCCCGCCGCCAGCGCCGCCAGCAAAGCGCCCAGCCCGGCAAACAGCGCGCTGACCTCGGTTTCCTTGCGTTCCACCACCATGCGCGAGCTCAGGCTTTCGTAGACCTTCTTCAGGTCTTCGGCGGTGCCGGCGTAGAAGTATTCGCCGTGCGTCAGCAGCGAGATGTTCTTCAGCGTCTCTTCGTCCAGCCGCACGCGCATGCTCCAGCCTTCGAAGCCGATGGTCTCGCCCGAGGTGGTGCCGATGCCCACGGTGTAGACGCGGATGCCGCGCTCGGCGGCCATCTTGGCGGCATCCAGCGGGTCGGGCCCGGTGGTGCGCTGGCCGTCGGTGAGCATGATCACGGCCGCCGAGTTGTATGAACCCGGCGGCACGGGCGTGAAGGCCTTGCTGCCGTCGGTACCGCCTTTCGCGTCCTTGCCGGCGATGCTGTTCTTGTTGCCGCCAGGAAAATTCCTCTGGCCGGTGACGTGCTGGATCTCGATGCCGTGGTCCGGGAACAGCGTGGCCAGGCTCAGGATGATGCCACTGCCGGTGGCGGTGCCACGCTGCAGTTGAAAGCGGTCGATCGCCTGCAGCACGTCGTCGCGGCTGGTGGTGGGCGCCTGCACGACGGCAGCCGTGCCGGCGAACGACACCACGCCCACCCGCACCTCACGCGGCAGGTTGTTGACGAAGCTCTTGGCCGCTTCCTGGCTGGCCACCAGCCGGTTCGGCTTGACGTCCTCGGCGCGCATGCTGCCTGACACGTCCATCGCCAGCATGATGGTGCGCTCCGACATCGGCAGCGTGATGGTGGCCGTGGGGCGCGCCACTGCCAGCAGCAGGCAGGCCAGCGCCGCCAGCATCAGCAGCGGCGGCACATGTCGGCGCCAGCCGGGGCCTTGGCCGAGCGCCAGCTTGGCCACCGCCAGGCTGGCCAGTCGAACGGTGCTCTTGCGTTTGCGCGCCAGCAGCCAGCGGTACAGCAGCACCAGCACCGGCAGCAGCAACAGCAACCACAGCAGGTGCGGCCAGATGAAGCTCATGCCGTGGCCCTTTCTGCTGGGGTGGTGGGTTTGCGGCCGCCATCGGCCGGCATCGGCGCTGCAGCGGGTGCCGCTGCAGCGCTGGCCCGCGCCATGCGCGCTGGAAAGCGCCGCGGCAACTTCAGGCGCGCACGTTGGCGCCGCAGATCGGCAAAGCGCATCAGCGACTGCAACAGGTCGTCGTCGGTGGCCAATTCCAGCACGTCGGCACCGCTGGCCATCAGGCCGTCCAGCACTGCCTGCTCCTGCGCTTGCGCGTGTTGTGCGTAGCGCGCCCTGAAGGCCGGGTCGCCAGCGTCGATGAAGAGTTGTTCGCCGGTTTCTGCGTCCTGCACCGTCACCAGGCCCAAGCCGGCATCGTCGGGCAGGCTCATCTCCAACGGGTCCCACAGGCGCACGGCCACCACCTCGTGGCGCTGCGCCAGCCGAGCCAGCGGTACCTGCCAGCCGGGCTGGCTGATGAAGTCGGAGACCACGAACACCAGCGAGCGGCGGTTGATCACGCCCGTGGCGGCCTGCAGCATCGCGGCCAGCGAGGTGCCTGCGCCGCTGTCGGCCGGCACCGAGGCAGGCAGGGCGCGCGAGCGCGGCACACGCAGGCGCTGCAGCAGTTCCAGCACGTGCAGCCGGCTGGCGCGTGGTGGCAGCACATGTTCCAGCGCCTGGCCGTACAGCAGCGCACCCACCCGGTTGCCATGGCGGGTCAGCACACGCGCCAGCGTGGCCACCAGCCCGGTGGCCACGGCCAGCTTGGTGACGTCACCCGAGCCGAAGTCGACGCTGCCCGACACATCCAGCACGAACCACGCGGTGAGGTCGCGGTCTTCGAGAAACTGGCGCACGTACGGCGTCTGCAGTCGCGCGGTGACGTTCCAGTCGATGTGGCGCACGTCGTCGTGGTGTTGGTATTCGCGCAGGTCGGCCAGGTCGAGCCCGGCGCCGCGCCACAGCGTGCGGTAGTCGCCTTGCAGCAGGCCGTCCCGGCGGCGGATGACCTGCCACTCCAGCCGCCGCAGCAACTGGTCGCTGGCCTCGGGTACCGCGCCGCTGGCGCCAGCGGCGGTGCCTGCAGCGCGCTTGACGTCAGGCACGGGCAGCCATCCCCGCGGCCTCGACGGCACT
>JANOZF010000226.1:0-4915 GCA_031429255.1 Rubrivivax sp. | reverse complement strand
TCGGCTTCGCTGGTGGTGGACGCACGCACACGGTCGGTGAGGCCACTCTTGCCGTGGGTGCCCTTGTTCCAGTTGTCCATGCCGTCGAGCACGGCATCGCTCTGGTGCACCGCGAACACCGGGCCCTCCACACGCTGCTGCAGTTGCGGGTCGGTGACGACCACGGCGATCTCGATGATGCGGTCCTTGTCGGGGAACAGGCCCGTCATTTCCAGGTCGATCCAGACCAGGTTGTCGTCGCTCGTCGTCAGGGTGGTGGTCATGTGGGTTTGGTGCCGGTGGTGAAACGCGTGGATTCTCGCCCAAGCCTACACTCGCGAACCATGTCACCCCACGCCCTGACCCTGGCCTTCGCCACCGCCCTCGTGCTCTCGCTGGCCTTCAAGTTCTGGCTCGCAACGCGCCAGATGCGCCACGTCAGCGCGCACCGCAGCCAGGTACCTGCGGCCTTTGCCGCGGCCGTCAGCCTGCCGGCGCATCAAAAAGCGGCCGACTACACGCTGGCGCAGGGCCGGATGGGACTGCTGAGCATGGCCTTCGGCACCGTCGTGCTTCTGGGCTGGACGCTGCTGGGTGGCCTGGACGCGCTGAACACGCTGCTGCGCGACCAGTTGCTGGCGGACTGGGGTCCGATGGCCTATCAGCTCGCGCTGCTGGCGGCGTTTATCGTCATCGGCAGCCTGCTCGACCTGCCCTGGGATGCCTACAGCACCTTTCGCATCGAGCAGCAGTTCGGCTTCAACCGCCTGACGCTGAAGATGTGGCTGCTGGACGGCCTGAAAGGCGTGCTCGTCAGCGCCGTCATCGGGCTGCCGCTGGCGGCTCTTGTCTTGTGGATCATGGGCCATTCGGGCGGCTTGTGGTGGCTGTGGGCGTGGGCCATCTGGGTGGGCTTCAACCTGCTGCTGCTGGTCATCTACCCGACGGTGATCGCGCCGCTGTTCAACAAGTTCGAGCCGCTGCAGGACGACAGCCTCAAGGCCCGCGTGCAGGCGCTGATGCAACGCTGCGGCTTCGCCGCCAAGGGCCTGTTCGTGATGGACGGCAGCAAGCGCTCGGCGCATGCCAATGCCTACTTCACCGGGCTGGGCGCCTCGAAGCGCGTGGTCTTCTTCGACACGCTGCTGCAGCGCCTGACCGCCATCGAGGTCGAGGCCGTGCTGGCGCATGAACTGGGCCACTTCAAGCACAAGCACGTGCTCAAGCGCATGCTGGTCATTTTCGGCCTGAGCCTGCTGGGGCTGGCGTTGCTGGGCTGGCTCGCCGGTCAGGGTGGCTTCTACGCCGGTCTGGGCGTGGCGCCCAACCTGGCCGCGCCCAACGATGCACTGGCGCTGTTGCTGTTCGCGCTGGCATTGCCACCTTTCATGTTCTTCGTGGCACCCGTGATGGCGCACTTCTCGCGCCGCGACGAGTTTCAGGCCGATGCCTATGCCTGCCAGCAGGCCGATGGCGCAGCGCTTGCGCAGGCGCTGCTGAAGCTGCATGAGGACAACGCTTCCACGCTGACGCCCGACCCGCTGTACGTGCGCTTCTACTATTCCCACCCCCCCGCAACCGAACGCCTGGCGGCACTGCCCGCACCAAGGCCGGCTGCACCGCCCCTTTCCACCTGAACACGCATGCACCCGCTCGCCCAGCAACACTGCCAAGCCCTTGAGGGGCAGCCGCCCCTGTCCGCTGCCGAGGTCGACCAGCACCTCGCGCGCGCACCCGGCTGGGCGCGCGGCGGGAACGCCATCGAGCGCAGCTTCGTCTTTGCCGACTACCACCAAACGATGGCCTTCGTGAATGCCGTAGCCGGGGTGGCGCATGCCGAAGACCACCACCCCGACCTGCAGGTGTCCTACAACCGCTGCACGGTGCGCTTCAACACCCATTCCGTGGGCGGCATCTCGGTCAACGACTTCATCTGCGCAGCCAAGGTCGACCTGCTGCTGCCGGCCAAGCCTTGACGCCGCACCACACGCTGGACATCGGCCGCGTGGTGGCGGCACACGGCCGCCACGTGATGGTGGAAACCCCAGAAGGCCAGCGTGTGCTGTGCCACCCGCGGGGCAAGAAGAGCGACATCGTGGTCGGCGACCTGGTGCGCTGGCAACCCACTGGCGACGGCGGTGTCATCGAACACCTCGAAACCCGCAGCAACCTGCTGTTCAGGCAGGACGAATGGCGCACCAAGTCGTTTGCCGCCAACCTTGACCAGATCCTGATCCTGGTGGCCGCCGAACCGGTGTTCAGCGAATCACAGTTGACACGTGCACTGATCGCCGCGCGAGCCGCCGGCATTGCGGCGCTGATCGGCCTGAACAAGACCGATCTGCCCACCGCCGCCACCGCGCGCCAACGCCTGGCGCCGTATGTGGGCATGGGTGCGACGGTGATCGAACTGGCGCTGAAAACACAGCCTGAAGACAGCCGCGCCACGCTGCTGCACCATCTGGGCGGCCGCGTGACGTTGGTGCTGGGGCCCAGTGGCATGGGCAAGAGCACGCTGATCAATCTGCTGATTCCCGAGGCGGCAGCGGTGGTGGGCGAAATATCGAAGGCCCTGAACACGGGCCGCCACACCACCACCAGCAGCACCTGGTACTGGCTGGACGCACTGCGCCAGACGGCACTGATCGATTCACCCGGTTTTCAGGAATTCGGTCTGCGCCAGATAGGCCCCGAACAGCTGGCCCAACTGATGCCTGACTACGAAGCGGCGTTGGGCCAGTGCAAGTTTCACAACTGCAGCCACCGGCACGAGCCCGGCTGCGGCGTGCGTGCGGCCATCGAGCGTGGCGACATCACGCCTTCAAGGCAGCGCATCTACGAAAGCCTGTTCGACGAGCTGTCCACCAAGCGCTGGTGAGGGCGGCGCACTGGGGCGCTGCGCGGGCAGCCGCAGCAACGGCCACCCATCCGGCGATCAGCCCAGCACGTTGGCCAGGCCCAGCAGCGCCACCAGCAGCATCCACAACACCACCGATCGCCATACCAGCCCCACCACGCTGTGCAGATGGGCGCTCTGAACCGGCATGCCGGTGGTGGAGCCGTGTGCCTGCGCCTCGGCATCTTCGCTGCCGTTGCTGAAGGTCTTGGAGCGATCCGGCGTGACACCCGGCGCCGCGGGGCCCCCCAACTGCACACCCACCGCACCCGCCGCTGCGGCCAGGATGATGCCTTCAGTGGGCCGCAACCACAGGCCCGAGTCGCGCCGCCAGCTGGCCACCGCCTCCTCGAAATTGCCCACCACGGCAAAACCAAAAGCCGTCAGTCGCGCCGGCAGATGGTCGATGAGCGCAAAGGCTCGTTGGGCCAGGTCCATCAGACCTTCGCTCATCGGCGCATCCATCGTCTTGTTGCGGTAGGCCCAGTAACGGGAGCAGAACTCGGCCATGCGGTAGAACACCGCGCCCATCGGCCCCAGGCCCACGGCAGACAGCACCACGAACCAGAAGAAAACGCCAAAGACATGGCGGTGCGCCGCCAGCAATGCGTGCTCGATGACGTGGCGCAGCACCTCGGTGCGCGGCAGCTCGCTGGTGTCCAGGTGGCGCCATTCGCCCAGCAGCCGCCGCGCTTCGGACTCGTCGCCGCGGTCCAGCGCTTCGCGTATGTCGGTGTAGTAGTGGCTGAACTGCCGAAAACCAAGCGTCAGATACAGCATCAGCACGTTGAAGGCAAAGGCCAGCAGCAGGCTGTAGTGGTGCAAGGCCAGGTACACACCAGCCGACGCCAGCGTGGGCACCAGCACCGACACCGACCAGACCACCTTCACGTGATGGCTCTCGCCAGCGTCGAAATTGCGGTCGGTCCAGCGCACCCATCGCGCCAGCGACTCATGCACCCAGTTGTCGCGGGGCAGCGGCTTGAGCTGCTCCAGCAGCAAGGCAAACAGAACGGCGAAAAAACTCATCGAGCGCTGATGATAGGGCTGCCGTCGCCAGCAAGCACGGCATACAGGTTGCGCAGCATGGCCGCGGTGGCACCCCAGATGAAGTATTCGCGCGCCACATCGGCGCCCTGCAGGCCAGCCTCGCGCCGCCATGGCATGGACAGGAACTGCCGCTGCACACCGTTGAAGGCAAACACATGCCGCCGGTGGTGCGCTGGGTTCATCAGGTAGACCAGCGGCACTTCGAAGGCTTCGGCCACCTCGAAGCTGTCCAGTGCCAGGGGCGCGTCGGCATGCACCAGTGCCACCACGGGTGTCACCACATAACGCGTCACCGTGGTGTAGTTGGGCAATTGGCCGATGACCTCGACCCAGTGCGGTGCCAGGCCCACTTCTTCCTGCGCTTCTCGAAGCGCCGTGCCGGCAGCGCCGTCGTCTTCGGGCTCGGCACGCCCACCCGGAAAACTGATCTGCCCGGCGTGGTCGCGCAGGTGTTCGGTGCGTTGCGTCAGCAACACATACAGGCCGTCGGGGCGTTGCACCAGCGGCACCAGCACCGACGCGGCGGTGGGCGCACGGTCATTCCCGAAGCGTTCGCCATCACCTGGGATTTCGGGCTGCAACAGGTGCGCCGCGGCCAAACGTTGGCGCAGTGCAGGCACCGACAGATGCTCGGCCATCAGCGCGGGCAGGTGGTCATCGGTACCCGCCACCGGAATGGCATGTGGGTTGGTGATTCGCTGTGCCGCCATGGGTGGATCTCAATGCGAAGGCCGCCCTCGGGCGGCCTTTTTCAAGCAGGGTGGACGCGGGCGGTGCAGCGTGTGCAGCACGGCACCACGGCTTACCTGGGGGTCAAGCCAGCTTTTGGCTGCGCCGGCCGCTGTTGGATGTCGCTGTCGCGCCAACCCGCCGCTTCGCGGCTGCTTGACTGCGTCAAGCCAGCTTTTCCTTGATGCGGGCCGACTTGCCGCTGCGGTCGCGCAGGTAGTACAGCTTGGCGCGGCGCACGTCACCGCGGCGCTTCACTTC
>JANOZF010000225.1:0-20272 GCA_031429255.1 Rubrivivax sp. | reverse complement strand
CGCATCACGGTCAGCAGCGTGGTGGGCCAGGGAAGCCGCTTCACGCTGCACCTGCCCGTGGACGGGCGATCGGCCGCCCTGCTCGCTGACGTCGTCCGCTTCGCCGATGCGGTCGCCACGCCGAGCGCTGCGCCGCCCCGGGTCGCAACGGTGCTCTACATCGAAGACAAGCCCCTCAATGCCTTGCTGATGGAGGCGGTCTTTGAATCCACTGCCCTGTTGCATCTGCGGCTGCTGGTGGCGGTCAGCGGCCGCAGTGGCATCGAACAAGCACGGGCCTTGCAGCCAGAGCTGATCCTGCTGGACATGCAGCTGCCGGACATCGATGGCTTTGGCGTGCTGGCCGCGCTGAGACAAGAGCCGCGGACGGCGCACATTCCGGTCTTCGCGCTCAGCGGTGATGCGATGCCGGAGCAGGTCCGCAAGGCCCTCGCAGCCGGCTGCCAGGACTACTGGACCAAGCCCATCAATCTGCAAAGCGTGGTGGCCGAACTGGCCGGCCGGTTTCCTGCCCAGCCAGCGTCAGCAACGCCGACGGCCGCCTGAACCAGCACCGATGCGCGCGTGGCCTGCGCGCAGTCTGCAATCGGTTGCTTCAGTCCATCGGCGCGGGCTGTGGGCGCGTGCTTGTTCGGGGCTGCAGCAAAGGCAGCGGTCCGGCAGGAAAGACGCTGCCATAACTGGCCAGATCAGTGGCGTAACAACTGCACGCGGCAGACATCAGCCCGGCGCGGTTCACCACCGTGAGGCGACCCCGGTGGTACCGGATGAGCCCGCTGCGTTGCAGCGCACCAGCGGCAGCGCTGACCCCGACCCTGCGCACGCCCAACATATAGGCCAGGAACTCCTGCGTCACGTCGAAATCGTCAGCCTGCGCACGGTCCTGCGTCATCAGCAGCCAGCGCGCCAGCCGGGCGCCGACCAGGTGAAACCGCAGGCAGGCGGCGGAGGTGGACAGCTGGCTCATCAGCACGCAGATGTACTGGTGCAAGACGCGAGGCAAGGCACCGCCGCCTTCCATCTCGCGCCGCATCGCCAGCGCGCCCAGGCTCCACGCGCTGCCGCCGCCTTGCACCACCACGCGCACCGGTGAACGCCGGACACCCAGGACCTGGTGCACGCCGAGCAGGCCTTCACACCCGACCATGCCCACTTCCAGGCCCGGGTGACCCTCGAGCACGGAAACCAGCGAGACGAAACCGTCGACGGGAAAGTAGACATGGCTCGTGGCATCGCCGGGCTGATAGAGCACATCGCCCAGTGTCCATTGAACGCGTGTGCAGAGCCGGGACAGACGCAAGCGATCGGCGCGCGGCAGGCGCGCCATGAGCAGGTTTTCGGCGGCAGCCAAGAAGGCGCTCCGGTTTCGATGGGTGGCTGCCACCTGCGGGGGTCGAAGGCGAGCTGAATCTCGCTCGGCCCGTGGTTGCCGTGTCGCTCAGTAGGGGGAGTATGCGCGCGACCACACCCGCAAGCGGTTCCTCTTGCGCAGCCGAAGGTTATTGCGTCGATGACAACGGGTCGCGCACCACCCTGCCCCTTCACGGCGCCGCCCATGTCGCAGCGCGGTCACAGGCTGCGCAACAGGATGCGGGCGCTGGCCGGGTTGGAGGCACAGGGCACGTTGTGCACGTCACAGGCCCGCACCAAGGCGTTGATGTCGGGTTCGTGCGGCTGCGGGGTCATCGGGTCGCGCAGGAAGATCACCATGTCGACCAGGCCGGTGGATAGGCGGGCCCCGATCTGCAGGTCACCACCCATCGGGCCGCTGAGCAGGCATTCCACCGCCAGGCCCACCTCGCCGCACAGCCGACCACCGGTGGTGCCGGTGGCCATCAGCGTGTGCAGCCGCAACACGGGCGCAAACTCGCGTGCCAATTCAACGATGGAGGCCTTCATGCGGTCGTGCGCGATCAGGGCGATGTTCATCGGGTGGTCTCCAGCCGGCATTCGTGCCTTGCAGCGACGTCATCATGCGCCGGCGTGCCGCCATCGGCCCACCCGTTCACAACGCCATGCGCGCCAGCACGCGGTCCACCATCACGCCGCTCTGGCCCAGGTAGTTGGCCGGGTCCAGCATCGCCTGCAGGGCCTTGCGGTCCACGTGCTTGCTGATCTCGGGGTGCGCCACCAGCAGCTCCAGCAGCGGCACGTTCTTGGCCAAAGCCTCGCGGCACAGGTCGTACACCAGGTCGTGCGCGTACTCGCGGCCGATGTACTTGCCCAGGCCCATCATCACCGCTTCGCTCATCACCAGGCCTTGCGTCATGTCGATGTTGCGGCGCATCGCCACGGTGTCGACTTCCAGGCCCTCGACGACGGCGATGCTCTGCTTCAGTGCGCCGGCCATCAGGCAGAACGCCTCGGGCAGCACGATCCACTCGATCTCCCACGGGCCGGTGGACCTTTCGTGGTCGGCAACAATGGCGTCCATCAGCGCCGCGCTGTGCTGGCGCACGACGCTGATGGCGGCATGGATGTAGCAGCTGGCAATCGGGTTGCGCTTTTGCGGCATGGTGCTGCTGCTGCCGCGGCCGTGGTGGTAGGGCTCGAAGACCTCGGCAACTTCGGTCTGCATCATCAGCTTCACGTCCATGCTCAGCTTGCCCAGCGTGCCGCCCAACAGGCCCAGGAAGGTGCCGCATTCGGCGATGTTGTCGCGGATGGTGTGCCAGGCGATCACCGGCTGCTGCAGGCCCAGCTCGGCGCACAGGCCGGCCTGCGTTTCCATCGCGCCGGTTTCCAGGCTCGCCAGCGTGCCGGCGGCGCCGGCAAATTCGCCCACCAGCACACGTTCCTTTAGCTGCTGCAGGCGGTCTTGATGGCGCTGCACGGCGCTCAGAATGCCGGCCATCTTGTAGCCGAAGGTCACCGGTATGGCCTGCTGCAGGTTGCTGCGGCCGATCACCGGCGTCAGGCGGTGTTCTTTCGCCAGCTTGGCCAGCGCGTTCGCCAGCCGTGTCAGGTCGGCCTCTACCAGCGCCAGCGCCTGGCGGATCTGCAGCACGGTGGCGGTGTCGGTGATGTCCTGCGTGGTCGCACCCCAGTGCACGTATTCGCCCAGCTTGTCGCGGCACAGCTGGTTGATCTGCGTCACCACGCCCAGGATGGGGTAGCCGATGCGTTCGGTCTGCTCGCGCAGGCGCACCATGTCGATCTGCTCCAGGTGGCAGTGGCCGACGATTTCGTCGGCGGCTTCCTGCGGGATCAAGCCCAGCCGCGCCTGCACGATGGCCAGCGCGCGTTCGATGGCGATGTACTGCGCGGTGCGGTTCTCGTCGCTCCACACCGCGCGCATCGGCTCGCTGCTGAAGATGCCCTGGAAGATGCTGCTGTCGATGATGCTGGCGGCCATGGGGCGCTCCGGTTTGGTGTTGGTGTTGGTGATGAAGGGAAAGCGGACGCTTGCGGGCGATGGCAGCCGGGCCGGCTGGCCGCTGCGCGGGTTCAGCCGCGAACGCGCGACAGCAGCCGC
Organism: Rubrivivax sp.; assembly: GCA_031429255.1. Lineage (GTDB taxonomy): Bacteria > Pseudomonadota > Gammaproteobacteria > Burkholderiales > Burkholderiaceae_C > Rubrivivax. The sequence continues at coordinate 16,797 of JANOZF010000225.1, read as the reverse complement.
CGCGCACGTTCGATGACCGGCTTGTCCACCATGCGGCCGTCCAGCTGCACGGCGCCGGCCGCGCCTTCTGCCGCCTGCAGCACGCGCCGTGCCCAGGCCAGCTCTTCGGCGCTGGGGGCCAGCGCGGCGTGCACCGCCGCCACCTGCCGGGGGTGTATGCACAGCTTGGCGCCAAAGCCGTGCGCGCGGGCGCGGGCCCATTCGGCTTGCAGCAGCGCTTCGTCGTCGATGGCGGGCGTGACGCCGGCCACCGGCGACGCAATGCCGGCCGCGCGCGACACCAGCGCCAGGTGGCTGGCAGCGGCGTCCAGGCCCACGGTGGTGGCCAGCTCGCCTTCCAGCGCCATGTCCAGCGCGTAGTCCAGCGTGCCGAACACCAGGCGCTGCACGCCAGGGGCCCCAGCCAGTTGTGCCGCGGCCAGCACGCCGGCGGCAGTTTCAACAAGAGGCAGCACCTGCAGGCCGGACTGCAGACCCTGCAAGGCCTGCAGCACCAACAAACCCTGCGCCTTGGGCAGCATCACGGCCATGCCCGGGTGGTAGGCCAGCAGCGCGCAGTCCGCGGCAAAGCCGGGCGTGTCTTCGGCGTTCACGCGCAGCACCAGACGGTGGCGTTCACTGCAGTCGGCCACGAAGTCTGAAACGGCATTGCGTGCGGCCGCTTTCGCCGCTGGCGCGACAGCGTCTTCCAGGTCCAGCACCACGGCGTCAGCACCGCTGACCAGCGCCTTGGCAAAGCGATCGGGGCGGTCACCAGGCACGAACAGGTAGCTGCGTGGCAGGTTCATCAGCGTGCTCCCAGGATCAGATCGCTTGCGCCGCGCGCAGCGCGGCGATCTCGGCCGTGCCGACACCGAGCTCGGCCAGCAACGCGTCGGTGTGTTGGCCCAGTGCGGGCACGGCCAACAATTGCGGGTCGCCATCGGTCCAGCTGCCCGGTGGCAGCAGCGTGGGCACAGGGCCGGCCGGCGTGCCCACCTCGCGCCAGCGGCCGCGTGCGGCCAGCTGTTCGTGCTGCCACAGGCCGGCCATGTCGCGCAGTTCGGCATTGGCAATTTGCGCCGCTTCCAGACGCCGCACCACCTGCTCGTAAGTCAGCGCGGCAAAGGCCTGCACGATCAGCGCGCGCAGCGCCTCGCGGTGGGCGGTGCGTTGCGCGTTGCCCTTGTAGCGCTCGTCCTGCGCCAGCGCCGGCTGCTGCAGCACTTTGGCGCAGAACTGCAGCCATTCGCGTTCGTTCTGCAAGCCCAGCATCACGGTCTTGCCATCACCACAAGGGAACGGGCCATAGGGGTAGATGGTGGCGTGTGCGGCACCGGCGCGCGGCGGCGGCGCCGCGCCGTCGAAGGCGTAGTACAGCGGGTAGCCCATCCACTCGCCCATGGCTTCGAGCATGCTCAGGTCGATGCGGCGGCCGCGGCCGTCGATGTTCCGCTGCAGCAGCGCGGCCAGGATGTTGCTGTAGGCGTACATGCCGGCGGCGATGTCGGCAATGCTCAGGCCCGCCTTGCTCGGTTCGTCAGGCGTGCCGGTGATGCTGACGAAGCCACTTTCGCTCTGGATCAGCAGGTCATAGGCCTTCTTGTCGCGGTAGGGGCCAGGGTTGACGGGGTCGTCGCCATAGCCCGAGATGTCGCACACGATGAGGTCGGGGCGCCGCTCTTTCAAAGCGTCCCACGACACCCCCAGCCGCGCCGCGGCGCCGGGCGCCAGGTTCTGCACCACGCAGTCGGCCTTGCTGACGATCAACTGCAACAACAGTTCAGCCGCGCGCGGGTGCTTGACGTCCAGCGTCAGGCTTTCCTTGCTGCGGTTGGTCCATACGAAGTGCGAGGCCTGGCCCTTCACACGCTGGTCGTAGCCGCGTGCAAAGTCGCCCGTGCCGGGGCGCTCGATCTTGATCACGCGGGCGCCCAGGTCGGCCAGTTGCCGGGTGGCAAAGGGCGCCGCGATGGCGTGTTCCAGGGTGACGACGGTCAGGCCCTTCAGCGGTTGCATGGTGTTCCTTGGATGCGCGCCGCGCGCCCGTGTGCGGACGGCATCATTTCAGCGTCGCCACCGCGTCCATCGTCAACCAGCCTTCATGGTCCTGGGCCCACAGCCTGACGGTGTGGCCGTCACGCTGCCCATTCAACTGGAAGGGATGCAGGTCGAAGGTCGGCCGCACGGCCTTGAATCTGAAGGTGGCCACCTCGGCGCCCGGTGCCTCGCGGCGCAGCAAGTCCATCAGCAGCGTGGCAATCAGCGGGCCGTGCACGATGAGGCCGGGGTAACCCTCGACTTCGGTGACGTACTTGCGGTCGTAGTGGATGCGGTGGCCGTTGAAGGTGAGCGCGCTGTAGCGGAACAGCAGCACGTCGTCGGGCACCACGGTGCGCTGCCAGGCGGCACCGGTGGATGCGGCCACCGGCGGTGGCTCCACGTCCGTGCGCCTCTTGGCTTCGCGGTAGACGATGTCGTGGAACTCCACCAGCGCGGGGTCGGCAGCGCCGTTGCAGCGCAGCTCGTGACGCACCTTCACGAATACCAGCGCTCCGGTGCGGCCTTCTTTCTGCGTCACGTCGACGATGGTGCTGGTGCGCGCCACCGCGTCACCCACACGGACGGGCGCGCGAAACTCAAACTGGCTGCCCGCCCACATGCGCCGCGGCAGCGGCACCGGCGGCAGGAAACCGCCGCGCTTGGCATGACCGTCGGGCCCGATTTCGCTTTGGCGGTGCAGCGGCAGGAAGTACAGCCAGTGCCACAGCGGCGGCAGCGGTGTGCCGGGCGTGACCACCGCTGCAGGGTGGTCGAGCGTAGCCGTCAAAGCCGCCACCGGTGTCGGGCCCATGGTGTCGTGCACCGTCTCGCTGCGGCCAGTCCAGGCGCTGATGTCTTCCAAGTTCAAACTCCGTCAGAAATGGTGGCGCAGGCCAGACTGAAGGCCTCAGGCGACTCTGCCACCAGCGTGGCCGGCGCAGTCGCCGGGCAACACGATGGGGGCAGCGCGGTCATTGTCGATGCGCGCAAGCCCAGCCTTCTGCGCGCTGCGCCGGGAGCGGTTGTACACCGTGCCCTGGTCGAGCCGCTGAAGCAACGGGACATCGTGCCATGCCCGCTGCAACTGCCCCGCGCCATCAGGGCGTTGCTGCTTCGAAGGTCTCCGTGTCCACTTCGGCACTGGCTTGCGCGCCATAACGCGGGCCGCGCACGGTGCGCTGGTTGACCAGGGCGTCCAGCCGGGACAACTGCGCCGGCGACAACTGCACCTGCAGCGCCGCAAAGTTCTCCATCGCATGCAGCACGCTGGTGGTGCCGGGTATGGGCAGCACATGCTCGCCTTGCGCCAACAGCCAGGCCAGCGAAAGTTGCGCCACGGTGCAGCCGGCCTCGGCCGCCACCGCGCGCACACCGGTCAGCAGCGCCAGGTTGGCCAGGTAGTTCTCGGCAGCAAAACGCGGCATGCCGTTGCGGATGTCCTTGGCGTCGAAGGCGGCAGCGTCCGGCGGGCTGTCAGTGAGGAAGCCGCGTGCCACCGGGCTGAATGCCACGAACGCCGCGCCGATCTCCTTGCAGGTCTGCAGCACAGCGATCTCGGGGTTGCGCGTCCACAGCGAATACTCGGTCTGCACCGCCGCGACGGGGTGCACCGCGTGCGCACGCCGAATGGTTGCGGCCGAGACTTCACTCAGGCCGATGCTGCGCACCTTGCCATCCCTCACCAGGCGCGCCAGTTCACCCACGCTGTCTTCGATGGGCACCGCTTCAGCGCCCAGTTTGTGCCAGCGGTGCAGGTAGTAGAGGTCGATGACATGCGTGTCCAGCCGCTTCAGGCTGTCTTCGCAGTGGCGGCGGATGGCCTCGGGCCGACCGTCGATGACGCGCTTGACACTGCCATCGGGCTGGGTGGCGCCAGCCATGCCGCCTTTGCTGCACAACACGATCTCGCCGCGGTGCGCTTTCAGCACACGGCCGACCAGTGTTTCGTTGGCGCCAAATCCGTAGAGCGCGGCGGTGTCGAAGAGCCGCACACCGGCCTCGAAGGCCGCGCGCAGCACTGCTTCGCCTTGCGCCGCCGAGGGCGGCTTGCCGTAGGCGTGGCTCAGGTTCATGCAGCCCTGGCCGATGGCGGGTGCCTGGAAGGGGCCGATGGCGCGTTGCATCGAGTGAGTCATGAGCGTGAAGAAGTCGTTGGTGGCGGTGCACCGCATTGTCGCGTGACGAGTACGCGGCCCTGGGCGGGCCGCGTGAGCAGAGGCCCCTGTCCGGGCTGCATCGCTCCCGCCGGGGCCTGGCAGCTCCAGGCCACCGATGCCCTGCTGCCGCTAGACTGCCGGCACATCGACGGACCGCGCACCACCATGCAAGCCGAACTGAACGAACGCCTCACCCGCATCGGCCCCGGCACCCCTTGCGGCGAGCTGATGCGACGCTACTGGCAACCCGCCGCGCTGCTCGACGAATTCAACCCGCGGCTGGACCCGCGCATGGAACTGCGGCCGCTGAAGGCGGTGCGCCTGCTCGGGCAGGACCTCGTGCTGTTCAGGGACGACCAGGGCCGCTGGGGGCTGCTGGACCGCGACTGCCCGCACCGCGGCGCCGACCTGTCTTTCGCGCGTTTCGAAGGCGACGGCATCCGCTGCCCCTTCCACGGCTGGAAGTTCGCCGCCGACGGCCGCTGCCTGCAAACGCCGGCCGAACCGCCAGTCAACGGCATGCCCAGCCGGCTGTGCGAGCGCGTGCGCCAGCGCAGCTATCCAGTGCGCGTGCAAAGCGGCGTCATCTGGGCCTATCTGGGGCCCGAGAACACGGCCCCGCCCGCGCTGCCAGCCTTCGACGCCTACACCGCGCCGGCCAGCCACAGCTTCGCCTTCAAGGGGCAGTGGCACTGCAACTGGCTACAGGCCATGGAAGTGGGCATCGACCCGGCGCACCCCAGCTTCCTGCACCGCTACCTGGAAGACGCGCCGCTGGACGGTGAGCTTCAGGGTCAGAACTATGGCCGTCAGTTCCGCGCCGAAAGCGTGGGTGAAGTGGATGGCCAACGCTGGCCGATGACGCGCGTGATGCGCGAGTTCTGCAGCCCCGAGATCCGCCTGGAAGACACCGCCGAAGGCCTGATGCGCCTGACCACGCTGCGCGTGATGACCGATGCACTCACCCATGTGCGCGTCACGCACGCGGCGTTTCCGCACACCTTCGTGATCCCGCTGTCGCCCACCATCACCATCACGCAGCTGCACGTGCCGGTGGACGACACGCACACCACCTGGTACAGCTTCTTCACCAGCTACGCCGAGCCTCTGGACCATGAAACCATGCGCAACCAGCGGCTGGCGCACATGACGCTGCCCGACTACGTGCCGAAGAACGGCCGCCACAACCACTGGAACTTCAACCCCGAAGAGCAGCGCGCGCGCACCTTCCTGGGCATGGGTGAAGACGACATCAACCTGCACGACCAATGGGCGGTGGAAAGCATGGGCGCGATCCAGGACCGCACCCGCGAACACCTGGGGCAAAGCGACAAGGTCATCATGGCCTGGCGGCGCCTGCTGCGCCAGGCCATCGACACGGTGCAAGCCGGCGGCACGCCACCGGGTGTGCTGACCGCCGAACAGGCCGCAAGCCGTACCGGCCCCGACACCATGGACTGCATCGCGCCGACGCAAGACTGGGACCACACCTGGCGCGATGCCTGCGCAGCCCGGCGCCAGCGGGCCGCGTGGCTGCAGGCCCAGACCTCGGCGGCATGACGCCCAAGCCTGCACTGGCCGCCCTTGCCGGCCTGCAAGGAACCGAGCGGCAAGCTGCCGTGCAGGCTGCGCTGCAGCAGGTGCAGGCCGATAGCGTGCACACCGTGCGCGTGGTCTGGGGCGACCTGCACGGCACCTACCGCAGCAAGTCGCTCATCACACAAGGCAGCACGGCACCGCTGGCGGCGGCCTTTGAAGAGGGCATCGGCCTGGTCAGCACGGTGTTGATGAAGGACACCGCGGACCGCACCGCGTTCAAGGTCTTCGAGCCTGGCGCCGCCGCGGCGATGGAAGGGCTGCAAGGCGCCAGCAACCTGTTCCTGTTGCCCGACCCTTCGAGCTTGATCAACCTACCGTGGGCGCCGCACACGGCGTGGGTGCGCGCCGATGCCGTGACGGCCGCCGGCACCGCGGTGGCCATCGACCCGCGCCACGTGTTGCAGCGCGCGCTGGCGCTTCTGCAGCAGCGCGGCTGGCAGCTGCGCTGCGGCCTGGAAGTGGAATTCCACATCCACAGCATCGTCGACGCCCGGTTGGCCGCCGACGACGCGGCCTGGCCCGCAGAACCGCCGCTGGTGAGCCTGCTGCACCCGGGCTACGCGCTCTTGTCGGATGGCCTGGCCGACATGGCCGACGAGGCGCTGGCCATCGTGCGCCACACCGCGTGCGGCCTGCGGCTGCCGCTGCGTTCGCTGGAAGTCGAGCTCGGCCCGAGCCAGTTCGAGGCCGTGTTCGACGCGGTGGACGCACTCACGGCCGCCGACCAGATGCTGATGTTTCGCAACGGCGTGCGCCAGGCGCTGCGCCGCGCCGGCTATCACGCCAGTTTCGTGTGCCGGCCACCGCTGCCCAACAGCATCGCCAGCGGCTGGCACCTGCACCATTCGCTGGTCGATGCGGACGGCTGCAACGTCTTTGCCCGCGATGAACGCCATGGCGGCAGTGGGCAGGCGCGTCACACGCTCAGCGACACCGGCGCGCACTGGCTGGCCGGCCTGCTGCACCACGCCCGCGGCATGACGGCGCTGTGCGCGCCCACGCTGCTGGCTTATGGCCGCTACCAGGGCAGTGTGATGGCGCCACAAGCGGCGGTGTGGGGCCTGGACAACCGCGGCGCCATGCTGCGTGTGGTGGGCGGCCCTGGCGACGAGGCCACGCGCATCGAGAACCGGCTGGGCGAGCCGTTGGCCAACCCCTACCTGTACATGGCAGCGCAGGTCTTCGCGGGCCTGGACGGTGTGGACCGCAAGCTCGAACCCGCTGCCGCCACCGCTTCGCCCTACGAGCCGGGCCTGCCGGCTCTGCCCGCGACGCTGGACGAAGCACTGAAGGCCCTGGCCGCGGACACCGTGATGCAGGACGGGCTGGGCGGCCCGATGGCGCGTCTGTTCGAGACCATCAAGCGCCAGGAGACCGAACGAGCGGCCGCTTGCGAAGACCTGCCCGGCTGGCTGCGGCGCGAGTATTTCGGACGCTACTAGTGCCGTGTTGCGCCGAGCATCGAAGGGCAGCGCGTGGCCTTGCAGACCGGTCGCGGCCGACATCCGTAGCATGCCCAAGCGGCATGGCTGCTAGTCGGAAATGCTGACTGTTCAGGGCCGCTGGCCCGCTCGAGAATAGCCCTGATGCCGGTACGGGTGTGTGCGCCGGCTCGGCAGGCGCCCGCGCCAAGAGACCGGCGCCACCAGACCAGCGCCATGCGACAGGCTCACGACGACGCAGCAAGGCACACCCGCCGCGCAAAGCGGCCGCCATCGACGACGGTTCAGGAGACGTGAATGAAGTGGTTGGAATTGGGGGCCAAGGCCTGCGCCATCCTGGCAGGGCTGCTGCTCACCGTGATCACGCTGATGACCTGCGTCAGCGTCATCGGCCGCAACACCACTGGCTGGACGATAGCCGGCGACTTTGAACTGTCGGGCTCTGCGGCCGGCGCTGCCATCGCGTTGTTCCTGCCGTGGTGCCAGTACCGGCGCGGCAACATCATCGTCGACTTCTTCACCAACCGGGCGTCCACCGCCACGCAGAACAAGCTGGACCGCCTGGGCGCGCTGCTGCTGGCGCTGGCCATGGCGCTGATGACCTGGCGCACCACGCTGGGCGGCCTGAACGCGTGGAAAAGTGGCTCGGGCTCGATGATGCTGGGCTTCCCGGAGTGGATCGTCTACCTGGCAATGGTGCCGCCGCTGGCGCTGACCACCGTGATTGCACTGGCCCAGGCCGTCAAGGGCTTCCCGCCCGAAGGTGCCGCATGAGCCCGATCACGCTGGCGCTGCTGATCTTCGCCGTCATGCTGGTGCTGATGGCACTGCGCACCCCCATTGCCATCGCCATGTTTGTCGCCGGCGCGGCCGGCTACGTGCTGCAGGCCGGGTGGCTGCCGCTCGCCAACTTCCTGAACACGCAGGCCTTCGCTCGATTTGCCAGCTACGACCTCAGCGTCATTCCGCTGTTCATCCTGATGGGCAACTTCGCCACCCAGGGCGGCATCTCGCGCGCGCTGTTCCAGTTTGCAGCTTCGGTGATGGGCCGCTTCAAGGGCGGGCTGGCGATGGCCTCGATCATGGCCAGTGCGGCCTTTGGCGCCATCTGCGGTTCTTCGGTCGCCACCGCGGCCACCATCACGCAAGTGGCATTGCCAGAGATGCGCAAACACGGGTACTCGGGGCGCCTGGCCACCGGCACGCTGGCCGCCGGCGGCACGCTGGGCATCCTGATACCGCCTTCCGTGCCACTGGTGATCTACGCCATCCTCACCGAACAGAACATCGCGAAGTTGTTCGCTGCGGCCATGGTGCCGGGCATCATCGCGATGCTGGGCTACATGGTGGCCGTGGCCATCTATGTGCGGCTGGTGCCGGGCCAGGCACCCGAACACGATGAATCGCCCAGGATCAGCGGCGAATCACTCAAGGGCATCGTGCCCATCGCCGTCATCTTCATCATCGTGTTCGGTGGCATCTACGGCGGCGTGTTCACGCCCACCGAAGGCGCCGCGGTCGGCGCAGCGGCCACTTTCGTGGCTGCGTTGCTGAAGCGCGAAATCAACTGGAGCGGCTTCAAGCAGTGCTTCTATTCCACGGCCGAATCCAGCGCCATGATCTTCATGATCTTCCTGGGTGCCGACCTGATGAACTCGGCGCTCGCGCTGACGCAGGTGCCGGCGCAACTGGCCAGCGTGGTGCAAGGATGGGGCCTGGCGCCGCTGATGGTGGTGAGCGCCATTTTGCTGTTCTATGTCGTGCTGGGTGCGGTGATGGACGAGTTGAGCATGATCCTGCTGACCATTCCCATCTTCTTCCCGATGGTGATGGGCCTGGACTTCGGCATGGCCAAGGAAAGCGTGGCCATCTGGTTCGGCATCATGGTGCTGATGACGGTGGGCTTCGGCCTGCTGGCGCCGCCGGTGGGCCTGAACGTGTACGTCGTCAACGCCATGGCCAAGGACGTGCCCATCGCCGAGAGTTACCGCGGCGTGATGCCTTTCCTGATCAGCGACACGCTGCGCACGCTGTTGCTGCTGTTTTTCCCGCCCATCTCGCTGTGGCTGGTGAAATACGTTGGGTGAAACCCTGACGGCCGCAAGCACCGGCACCCGTTAGCTTCACGTCCCCTGATTCCCGTCCATCCCTACCGGAGACCCGCATGAAACGCCGTTCATTTGTCCAAGGTGCAGCCGCCGCAGCGCTGGGTGTGCCGCACCTGGCCGGCCTGGCCCAGCAAAGTGTGACGCTGAAGTTCCACACCTTCATGGCGCCCATGAGCAACGTGTGGCTGGGCATGCACAAGCCCTGGATGGAAAAGGTCGAAAAAGACTCGGGCGGCCGCATCAAGTTCGAGGCCTACCCGGCGATGCAGCTGGGCGGCACGCCGGTGCAGCTGTACGACCAGGCGCGCGACGGCGTGGTCGACGTCGTGTGGACGCTGCCCGGCAACACCGCGGGCCGTTTCCCGCGCATCGAGGCCTTCGAGCTGCCGTTCATGATGAACAACGCCGAAGCCACGTCCAAGGCCTATTGGGAATACTTCCAGACCCAATGCCCCGACGAGTTCAAGGAAACCCACGTGCTGGCACTGCAGGTGCACGGCCCGGGCATGTTCCACACCGCGAACAAGCAGATCAAGAGCGCCGCCGACCTGAAGGGCCTGAAGATGCGCGGCCCCACGCGCCAGGTCACCAAGCTGCTGGCCAGCGTGGGCGCCACGCCCGTGGGCATGCCGCTGCCGCAGATTCCCGACGCACTGAGCAAGGGCACCATCGACGGTTGTGTCATTCCCTGGGAAGTGGTGCCTTCGGTGAAGGTGCACGAGCTGACCAAGTTCCACAGCGAGTTCCCGGCCAGCAGCCCGGCGCTGTACACCACCACCTTCGTGATGGCCATGAACAAGGCCAAGTACGAGGGCCTGGCGCCCGACCTGAAGAAGGTGATGGATGCCAATTCTGGTCTGGCCACCTCGGCCTGGCTGGGCAAGACGCAGCAGGGCAACGACCCCAACGGCCGCAAGAGCGCCACCGACCGCAACAACACGCTGTACACCTTCACAGCGGAACAGACAGCGGAATTCGTGAAACTGTCGTCGCAGATCGACGACGAGTGGGTGGCCGACATGAACAAGCGCGGCTTCAACGGCAAGGCGCTGCTCGATTCGGCCAAGTCGCTGATCAGCAAGCACGCCCGCACCTGATGCGCCGCCACCTGAACCTGCAGGCGTGGCTGTTGGGGGCCACGCTGGCCCTGGGCGCCACCTCGGCCACGGCGCTGGACGACGCCCTGGCCAAGGCCGCCGCCCAAAAGGGCGCCGTGGTCACGCCCAGCGGCCTGGTCTATCGCAGCCTGAAAGACGGCAACGGCAACGCGCCGCTGGCCACCGACACCGTGCGTGTGCACTACCGCGGCACGTTCGTCGACGGCAAGGAGTTCGACAGCTCGCACAAGCGCGGCGAGCCGGCGAGCTTTCCGCTGAACCGCGTCATCAAGTGCTGGACCGAAGGTGTGCAGCTGATGAAGGTGGGCGGCAGGGCCAAGCTCACCTGCCCGGCCGCCATCGCCTACGGCGAACGCGGCACGCCGGGCGGGCCGATACCGCCCAACAGCGTGCTGCACTTCGAGGTGGAACTGCTGGCCATCTCACCGCGCTGACGGCCGCGCGATATCACCCGCGCCGGTCACCCGGCGCGCGTCACAGCCTCCGCCAGGCGCCTTCAGTGCCGCGGGGGCTGCTTTCTTGCTTCAGGCCTTGCGCAAGCGCTGGAACAGCTTCACCGCCGCCAGCACCAATGCGCCGGCCAGCAAGCCCACCACGCCATCGGCCAACGTGGGTGACAACGCACGCACCACGCCACTGGTGCCGGCCAACCCGCCTTCGATGGCGTGGTGCAGCATCGGCAAGCCATGCACCAGGATGCCACCGCCCACCAGAAACATCGCCACCGTGCCGGCCACCGACAACAGCTTCATCAACCACGGTGCGGTGCGCAGGATGCCCCGGCCCAGCGCCCGCGCCAGAGTGCCGCGGCCTCGACTCAGCCACAGGCCCAGGTCGTCGAGCTTCACGATGCCGGCCACAAAACCGTAAACGCCCGCGGTCATCACCACCGCAATGCCCGACAACACCACCACCTGGGTGGAAAAGGGCGCCGCGGCCACGGTGCCCAGCGTGATGGCGATGATCTCGGCCGACAGCACGAAGTCGGTGCGAATGGCGCCCTTGATCTTGTCTTTCTCCAGTGCCAACAGGTCGGTAGCGGGATCTTGCAGCGCCTGCGTCAACTGGGCACGGTGCTGCTCATCTTCGTGCGTGCTGTGCAAGAACCGGTGTGCCAGCTTTTCCGCGCCCTCGAAACACAGGAAAGCGCCGCCAATCATCAACAGTGGTGTCACCAGCCAGGGCGCAAAGGCACTGATGGCCAGCGCGGACGGCACGAGGATGGCCTTGTTGAGCATCGAGCCCTTGGCCACCGCCCACACCACCGGCAGTTCCCGTTCGGCGCTGACGCCCGACACCTGCTGCGCATTCAGCGCCAGGTCGTCGCCAAGCACGCCCGCGGTCTTCTTGGCCGCGATCTTGCTGAGGATGGCCACGTCGTCCAGGACGGTGGCGATGTCGTCGATGAGTGCGAGAAGACTGCCAGCTGCCATGGCTGCGGATTGTGGTTCAGGATCCCGAGTGTCGTTCCGGGTGCGGCACGAAAAAAGCGCCACGCCCCTTCCGGTTGCGAGGCGCCTGGATGCAGGCCCGCTGGAAGAATCGTGTGGCGTTCAGGCGCGACGGCGCGTGATCACCAGGGCACCTAGAGCGGTGGCCACCAGCAGCACGCCCGCCGGCTCAGGTACCAGGTCGTAGGCCGCCTGCGCAATGATGGCGTGCGCGGCCGCTGAGGGGTGCAGCACGTCGGCAAACAAGGACACGGCGCACGACGTTCCGCCCATTGCGGCCGAATACGCAAACCCGGTGCAGGGTGCGGTGACGTTGGTGATGCCGTAGACGGCGCCACCATTGGTGGTGGCATCGGTGATCACCTTTTGGCCCGCGCCCGCCATGTCCAGCACATCGACGTCCAGACCGAAGCTCTCGCCCGCCGCCTCGATAAAGGGCAACAGCGCATTGAAGCGGTTGGAGATGTCGATCGACGGTGCGACCAGTCCCGTCAGGACTGCCTCCGGAGTGCCCCCCAGGTTGGGCAGGTTGGAAATGAGCACGTTGTGTGCGCCGTGCAAGGCCAGGAAACCCAGACCCTGGATCAGGTTCTGGGCCGCGGCCATGGCCGCGTTCTGCCGGCCAGCCTGGTCGGCGGCGCTGTCGGTCTTGAACGCTTCGCGGCCGTCGCGCATGTCATTGCCACCGCCAACCAGCACATACAGCGCGTTGGGATCCACCGCTCCGGCCGGGTTCCACAGGCCGCCCAACTGCGCCAGCAAGCCCGGGGGACTCTGGTCGACCCCGGTGCGCGCACCAGCAATGGCGTAGTTCTTGCCACCAATGGCAAACGACCTGGCGTCGTTGGCCACACCCAGCTTGGCAGCCAGGCCTTCAACCCACAGCGGGCCGTTGGAATAGCGGCCGCCGAAATAGGGCCCATCAGCGGGGTTGGGATTGGCGCCATTGGTCAGGATCTGCAGCGTGCCGGTGTCGGACAAGCTGTCACCGAAGACGTACATGCTGGTGTAGGGGCCCGCGTGAGCAGGCAACGCGCCGAAGGCACCGACGGCCATCGCCGCAACACCCAGAATGCGTTTGAACAGACTTGCCATTAATCGTCTCCAGCAGCGTTTTTTGGAAGGCGTTGAAAATATCACGCCAGTGCACCCGGCACAGCCCACCACGGGCCCGGACTGCGGTATGTACCACCCCGCAAGTCAGGGGGTGATCAGCACTGGTGCCGTGCCCGAAACCACCCGCGTCAGCGGCTTCACGCCGCGGCTGCGCAGCGCTGCAGCAATCAGCGGCGCTTGGGCTTCGCAGACCGCACGGCGGTAGACGGGGCCGCGCCAGGGCGTGGCGGCAGCCCCGTGTGCTGGGTCAACAGGCGGCCCTGCGTCACCGTCGATGTGCGCGCACCCGCCGTGGTGCTGTTCTTGCGCCGCGCGCTCACGTAGCCGGCACCGGCCGCGGGTTGGTAGGTCGGGATGAGCTGGTGCTTGCCGTTGCCGATGAGCTCGGCACGGCCCATCTTCTTCAGCGTCTCGCGCAGCAGAGGCCAGTTCTCGGGGTCGTGCCAGCGCAGGAAGGCCTTGTGCAGGCGGCGGCGCTTGTCGCCGCGCACGATGTCCACCTTTTCAGCGCGGGCCGCGGGCCCGTCCAGCTGCCGGCTGATGCCCTTCAGCGGGTTCAGGCCGCTGTGATACATCGCCGTGGCGGTGGCCATCGGGCTGGGGTAGAAGGTCTGCACCTGGTCGGCCTTGAAGCCATTGCGCTTCAGCCAGATGGCCAGGTTCATCATGTCTTCGTCGCTGGTGCCGGGGTGGGCGGCGATGATGTACGGGACAAGGTACTGCTTCTTGCCGGCCTCGGCGCTGTATTGCTCGAACATCTGCTTGAAGCGGTCGTAGCTGCCGATGCCGGGCTTCATCATCTTCGACAGCGGGCCGCCTTCGGTGTGTTCGGGTGCGATCTTCAGGTAGCCGCCCACGTGGTGCGTGACCAGCTCTTTCACGTATTCGGGGCTCTGCACTGCCAAGTCATAGCGCAGGCCACTGCTGATCAAGATCTTCTTCACGCCGCGCAGCTGCCGTGCGCGGCGGTACATCTTCACCAGCGGCCCGTGGTCGGTGTTCAGGTTGGGGCAGATGCCGGGATAGACGCAGCTGGGCTTGCGGCAGGCGGCTTCGATCTCGGGGCTCTTGCAGCCGATGCGCCACATGTTGGCGGTGGGGCCGCCCAGGTCGGAGATGACGCCAGTGAAGCCCTTGACGCGGTCGCGGATGTCTTCGATCTCGCGGATGACGCTGTCTTCGCTGCGGCTCTGGATGATGCGGCCTTCATGCTCGGTGATGCTGCAGAAGGTGCAGCCGCCGAAGCAGCCGCGCATGATGTTGACGCTGAAGCGGATCATCTCCCAGGCCGGGATCTTGGTGGCGTGGTCATGGCTGCCGTTGTCGTCGGCGTAAGCCGGGTGCGGGCTGCGCGCATAGGGCAGGTCGAACACGTGGTCCATCTCGGCCGTGGTCAGCGGGATCGGCGGCGGGTTGACCCACAGGTCGCGCCATGTGGCGCCGCTGCCATGAGCCTGCACCAGCGCCCGTGCGTTGCCCGGGTTGGTCTCCAGGTGCAGCACGCGGTTGGCGTGGGCGTACAGCACCGGGTCGCTCTTCACCTGCTCGTAGGACGGCAGCCGGATCACGGTTCTGTCGCGCGCCGGCATCTGCACCGCACCGGTCTTGCGGCTCACCGGCATGGCCACGGTCTTGAGCGCCGCCGCGTCTGCAGAAGCACCCGAGGCGGCAGTGGCCGCATCAACCGGCGGGGCCGCAGCACGCGCCTCCTTGGTGCAGGTCTCGCCCTGCGACGCGGCAGCTTCTTCGGTCGTCAGATAGGGGTTGATGTGATCGTCGATGCGGCCCGGCCGGTCGACCTCGGTGGAGTCGAGCACGGACCAGTCGGCAAAGGCTGCGGCATGCACGCCGGTGCGGCGCATGAACGCGGTGCCGCGCACATCGGTGATCTGCTCGATGGGCTCGCGCCGCGCCAGCCGGTGTGTGACCTCGATGATGGCGCGCTCGGCGTTGCCGTACAGCAGCAGGTCGGCCTTGCTGTCGACGAGGATGCTGCGCCGCACCTTGTCCTGCCAGTAGTCGTAGTGCGCAATGCGGCGCAGGCTGGCCTCAATGCCGCCAATGACCACCGGGATGTCGGTAAAGGCTTCCTTGCAGCGCTGCGTGTAGACCAGCGTCGCGCGGTCGGGGCGCTGGCCGCCCAGGCCACCTGGCGTGTAGGCGTCGTCGCTGCGCATCTTTCGATCAGCCGTGTAGCGGTTGATCATCGAGTCCATGTTGCCCGCGGCGACGCCGAAATACAGGTTCGGTCGGCCCAGCGCCTTGAAGGCCTCGGCGCTGTTCCAGTCAGGCTGGGCGATGATGCCGACCCGAAAACCCTGCGCTTCCAGCGTGCGGCCGATCACGGCCATACCGAAGCTGGGGTGGTCGACGTAGGCGTCGCCGGTGACGATGATGACGTCGCAGCTGTCCCAACCGAGCTGGTCCATCTCGCGGCGGCTCATCGGCAGGAAAGGTGCCGTGCCCAGGCGCTTGGCCCAGAAGGGCCGGTAGCCGGTGATGGCAGGCGCAGTGACGCCGCGCGGCGCGGTTGCGCGCGCGGGCCGCAGGGCCTGGGCAGGAGTTGAAGCCACGGTGGATGTTTGAAACCTGGAAAAGCGCTGATTGTCGGTGCACAGCGTCACGCGTGCCAGCCCCAGGGCCATCGCCGGGCCTCAAGTGGGCTCGCGCCAGGTCGATAGCCTGCCCATGGACCAAATCCTCCTCGGACTGGGCGCTGCCGGCGCTGCATTGCTCATCATCGCCATCGCCGTGGCGGTGTGGGAACACCTGCGCCACATTGCCGAGATGCGTCAGCAACTGGCCTGGTCGGAAAACACGCGCGACCTGCTGCAGGCGCATGCCAAGGACGTCGATGCCCGCCTGGCCACCTTGACGGCCGCGGTGCATGCCCAGCGCCTGACAAGCCTGGCGGCCGGACCGCCGCCAGTGAATGTGCCAGCCCAGCCCGCCGCCAGCAGCACGGTTGCAGCGCCCGCCAAGGTCGCGCCACGGGCCAGCAGCAAGCTCGGCATCGCAGCCGCCACGGCCCAGGCAGGCGCGGCTGCGGCGGCCCTGGCCACGGTGCCATCGGTGGCGCCAGCGCAATGGGTCGAGACCGAGCCGATGGTGCTGACCTCCCAGGTCTTCACGCCCGAGACCCACTGGCCCCGCATGCCCGACTTCGACCCCACGATGCCGGCTGAACTCTCCGAGCACTGAGACGCTGGCAGCTCGGCCGCTCAGTCTGCAGCCGCCTCGGCAGCCTCCGCCGACGGCAACTCCTCGCCCAGAAAACCGCCGCTCTGGTGCGCCCACAGGCGCGCATAGATGCCGCCCGCAGCCAGCAAGCTGTGGTGGGTGCCTTCCTCGACGATGCGGCCCTGGTCCATCACCACCAACCGGTCCATCGCCGCGATGGTGGACAGGCGGTGCGCAATGGCCACCACGGTCTTGCCCTCCATCAGCTTGTACAGGCTGTGCTGGATGGCGGCCTCGACCTCGCTGTCCAGCGCGCTGGTGGCTTCGTCCAGCAGCAGGATGGGTGCGTCCTTCAACATCACGCGTGCGATGGCGATGCGCTGGCGCTGGCCGCCCGAGAGCTTCACGCCGCGTTCACCCACGTGGGCCTCGAAGCCCTGGCGGCCCTTGGGGTCGGTGAGGTTCTGTATGAAGGGCAGCGCTTCGGCGCGTTCGGCGGCGCGCAGCATCTCGTCGTCGCCGGCCTCGGGCCGGCCATAGACGATGTTGTCGCGCACCGAGCGGTGCAGCAGCGAGGTGTCCTGCGTCACCATGCCCACCTGCCG
>JANOZF010000224.1:0-26688 GCA_031429255.1 Rubrivivax sp. | reverse complement strand
CAACATCGTCGTCGAAGAAATCAGCAGAGCCCCGCCCGGGGCTCTGCCCACTTCTGAGCCTTCATCCGCCGCCGGCGCCCGAGCCTGCCAAAAACGCTGCCTCGCCGGCAACTAAACGCGGATTCTCATCGTCGCTAACAGATGGTGAACGGTGATCATGCGGTGATGGTAGTGCGCCGCAGCCGTGACCTCTTTGTGCTCCCGGCCGGCTAGCGGTTGGGGGTCTATTCGGGAAGAAAGGCAAAAAAGGGTAAATGGGCCTATACTTAGGGCCTTGCCATGGTCCACCCTGGGAGCCGCCGATGTCTGTCGCCGTTCACGCCACAACCACCCACGAGCCCGCGCTGGTGCAGCTGCAGCGCAAGCCGGTTTCTGATGTCAAGCGCGAGGGCTGGCGCGGCATCATGCGCAGCGTCGACGCGGCGGGCAAGTTGTTGATGACCAACCACGACCAGCCCGAGGCCGTGATCCTGTCGTTGCAGGAATACCGGCTGCTGACCGAACTGGCCGGCCGCGCGCAGCGCGACAACCAGGACAAGCTGGAACGGCTGAGCCGCGCCTTCGACGCCGAACTGGCGGTGCTGAAGCAACCAGGCGCGGGCGACCGGCTGCGTGACGCCTTCGCAGCGCCGCTGGCGCTCAATGCTGAGGTCGTCGCGGGCCGCGGCTATTGATGGCTGCAGCTCGGCCTGCATCGAAAGGCCGCTTGCCGCCAGACCTGCCGAAAGCTGCCAAGTCACGCCCCGTTGAACGTCGGCCGGTGCTGCTGGTACTGGCCGGTGTGAACGGTGCAGGCAAGAGCTCCATTGGCGGCAACGTGATGTTGCGCCGTGCCGGACTGACCTGGTTCAACCCCGACA
The DNA here is from genome assembly GCA_031429255.1 of Rubrivivax sp. Lineage (GTDB taxonomy): Bacteria > Pseudomonadota > Gammaproteobacteria > Burkholderiales > Burkholderiaceae_C > Rubrivivax. The sequence goes on along the minus strand of JANOZF010000224.1, from coordinate 25,828 downwards.
CCTACACCCGGCTGCTGGTGCAGGCAGGCCTGCCCTTGAGCCAGGCCAACGGCCGCGCCTGGCAACACGGCGTCGAGCTGCTCGACCAGGCCGTTGCCGAAGGCCACAGCCACGCCTTCGAGACCACACTGGGGGGCGCCACGATGGCGCAGAGAATTGCCGCGGCTGCGCACACGCACGACGTGCTGATGTGGTTCTGCGGCCTGTCGGCGCCCGAACAGCACATCCACCGCGTGGCGGCACGTGTAGCCGCCGGTGGCCACGACATTCCAGAAGCCAAGATCCGCGAGCGCTGGGTGCAGGCACCGCTGAACCTGATCGGGCTGATGCCCCACCTGAGTGAACTGCGCCTGTACGACAACAGCGCCGAAGTGGCGCCCGGCAGCCCGGTGCCAGACCCCGTGCTGGTGTTGCATGCACGGTCGGGCCACGTGGCGTTTCCGCTGGGTGTGGCCGACCTGCAGAAGACGCCGGGCTGGGCCAAACCCATCGTCATGGCGGCACGCGAGTTCGAACGCGCCTGAACGGGCGCGGTTCTGGGCGGACCGCTGACCCACGCCGCTACTGCTCAGGCTCATCCAGCGCGTCGAGCAGGTCGCCCACGCTGCTGTTCGTTTCCTCGATGTCGTCGGGCTGCAAGTGCGGCACGGACCGCCGAACCAGCACCAGTTGCCACGACGGCGCAACGACCATGAACTGACCGATGGCTCGCCGGACACCCGGCCACCGCAAAGGGCGCCTTCGGCTCAGCCCCTCAGATCCCCCGCCAGGCTGGCCAGGGTCTCGGCCGCCACCTGCACATGGGCCGGGTAGTTGGTGTGGTCGCAGCCGATCTTCACGGCTGCGCCGGCACGAATGGCTTCGCGCTGCGCGGTGTTGAACTCGAAACGCGCGAAGTGCACCGCCGACGTCTTTTCGGCATTCTCGCGATCGAGGTCCTCGTCGGCGATGGCGTAGACACGGGCATGCCCCTCGACTTCGACGAACAGCCGGTCTTCAACGCCGATCAGCCGTGCCAGCTCGCGCTTGCGCTCGTGCGCGTCAGGGTATTCGATCAACACCGTGGCTTTCCAGTTGCTGCCGTCGGGCAACAGCGGGGCATAGGCGTCGATCTCGCTCTGGATGCCGTCCTCGTCGAAGATCTTCTCGATGAACAACATCTCCTGGATCTGGCGCCGGATGGTGGCCTCGTCCTCGAACTGCAGCGTCATGTGCTCGCCCAGGTGCACGTTGCGCCGCTTTCGGTGTTCGATGGCTTGCGCCTTGCCTGTCTTGCGGATCTTGGCGTAGGCCTCCAGCGTGAGCAGGCTGTCGCGCGGGATGTTGCGGGTGTTGCTGGCATTCATGTCGTTCACTCCAGACCGTAAGCGATGCGAACCAGGCTCAAGGGGTGCTGCAGTGCCTTGGCCGGTGTGCCCGCCTGCTGCATGCCTTGTGCGATGTGATGGCCTGCCATCGGGCAGTCGCTGCCAATGTAGTCGGGCTCGTCCTTGGCCATCATCTTGAACACCGGCTTGCCAATCTTCATGGCCACCGGGTGCGTGGGGGTCTTCACGCCGTAGGTGCCGGCGTGGCCGCTGCAGCGCTCCACCGTGTTCAGCTTGACCTCGACGGTCTGCCCGATGAGCTTGAACATCTCTTCGGTCTTCTTGCCGATGTTCTGCACGCGGCCGTGGCAGGGTATGTGGTAGCTGACCTTGCCCAGCGCGGCCTTGAAATCGAGCTTGAGCAGACCGTCCTTGTGGCGGGCGATGAAGTACTCGAACGGGTCGTACATCGCTTTCTTGACGAGCTGCGTGTTGGCATCGTCAGGAAACATCAGCGGCAACTCCTGCTTGTACATCAGCGTGCAGCTCGGCACGGCCGTGACGATGGCCCAGCCCGCCTTGGCGTAGCGCGCCAGCACGGGCATGTTGGCCTGCCACGCGCGTTCCACGCCTTCCAGATCGCCCAACTCCAGCTTGGGCATGCCGCAGCAATGCTCCTTGTCGACGATCTCGTAAGGGATCTCGTTGTGGTCCAGCAGCTTGATCAGGTCCGCGCCGATGCCAGGCTCGTTGTAGTTGACGTAGCAGGTGGAGAAGATGGCGACCTTGCCCGGTGTGCGCTGACCGTTCACCGCGGGGTAGGTGGTGTTGTTCATCGCGCGGCCCCAGCGGAAGCGCTGTTCCGCCAGGCCAGGCATCCACGCATCGGGGTGCACACCCAGCAGGGTGTCCATCTGGCTGCGCATGACCTTGGTGCCATTGACGGCGTTGACCACCCTGACCACGATGGGAATGCCGGCAAACTGCCCGTGCACGTCCGTGCTGGCCAGCAGTTTCTCCTTCGCGGCCACGTGGCCGTTCTTGTGCTTGATGGCCTTGGCTCGCAGCATCAGGTGCGGGAAGTCCAGGTTCCACGGATGAGGCGGCGTGTACGGACACTTCGTCATGTAGCACAGGTCGCACAGGTAACACTGGTCGACCACCTTCCAGTAGTCGGCCTTGTCGACCCCGTGCACTTCACCGTCGGCGGTGGCGTCCACCAGGTCGAAAAGGTTGGGAAAGCTCTGGCACAGGCTGACGCAACGACGGCACCCATGGCAGATGTCGAACACGCGCTCCATCTCGGCCAGCGCCTTGCCTTCGTCGTAGAAGTCGGGGTTCTTCCAGTCGATCGCGTGCCGGGTGGGGGCTTGGAGGTTGCCTTCGCGCATGCTGATGGGCTCGGTGAGGGGGTCTTGAAACGAACAAGGGGCATGACGCCCCTTGTTCAAACGGGCGGCGCCCGGCGGTCAGTCCACCAGCGCGTCCAGAGCCTTCTGGTAGCGGTTGGCGTGTGAACGCTCGGCCTTGGCCAGCGTCTCGAACCAGTCGGCGATTTCGTCGAAACCTTCGCTGCGGGCCGTCTTGGCCATGCCCGGGTACATGTCGGTGTACTCGTGCGTCTCACCAGCCACCGCGGCGGCCAGGTTCTGGCGGCTGCTGCCGATGGGCAGGCCGGTGGCCGGGTCGCCCGAGCCGTTTTCCAGAAACTCGAGGTGACCGTGCGCGTGCCCGGTTTCACCTTCGGCGGTGCTGCGGAACAGCATCGCAACATCGTTCTGGCCTTCCACGTCGGCCTTGTTCGCGAAATACAGATAACGGCGGTTGGCCTGCGATTCGCCAGCGAAGGCGTCCTTCAGGTTCTGTTCGGTCTTCGTACCTTTCAAGCCCATGGCATGCTCCTGGTGTTCAAAAAGGTGGTTCAGGCGTTGGCACACAGGCTGCGCGCAGCAACGAAACCACGCGCGACCTTACCAAACCCCAGCTGCAGACGCCAATACAAAGCGTCAATTGGGGCCATAGCCTTTTGCACAGGCCACCGCAGGCATCGATCGGCTCGTCCTATCGGCTGGCCAACCGGCCGGCACCACTGTTTCAGGCCAGGCCCAGCAGGCGCAGTGCCAGGTCGTGCGTGCGCGCCGATGGGTCGACCAGCTGCGCCAGCACGTTGAAGTGATTGGCGCGCGGCACCGTTTCGCAGACCGGCACGGCGGTGGGCCCCCAGACCTCACGGATCAAGCGGCTCTGGCGCAGGAATTCGTCGCTCTCTTCCAGCCCCACGGTGACATACAGCTTGCCCGCCTTGGGCCGCGGAAAGAAAGCCGGGCTCAGGCGCGCGACGGACCCTGCGGTCAACTGCAGGTCTTTTTGCAGCGATGGTGTGTTGCGCAGCGGCTCCATGTCGAACAGGCCGGAAATGGACAGGGCACCGGTGACCATTTGCACGGGCGCTTCAGGGTCGAGGTCCTTCCAGCGGCAACACAACAGCATGGCGGCCAGATGACCCCCTGCCGAGTGGCCCGCCAGCATGATGCGCGAGGGGTCGGCGCCCAGGCGTGTCGCGTGGCGCCAGACCCAGAGCACGGCCTTTGCCATCTGCAACGTGATGTGCTCGACCGAGACCGCCGGGCACAGCGCGTAGTTCGGCACCACCACCAGCGCGCCCGCGGCGTTGAAGACGGGCGCGACGAAGGCGTGGTCCGATTTGTCCAGCGACCGCCAGTAGCCACCGTGGATGAACATCATCACCGGCGCCGCACCGCCGCTGCCCGCCCCTGGCTGGGACGGAAAGATGTCCAGCGTTTCGCCGGGGCCGTCACCGTAAGGCACGTCCAGCTGCCCGGACCCGCGGGCCAGCACCAGCCGGGAAGCCTGGCTCCAACTGCTCAGAATCGCCGCATGGTCGGGAACGCGTGCGCGGTTGTTGTACTGGCCATCCAGCCAGTCAGGGTCCAGACGTGAGCGCAAGACGGTTTCCTCGACACGGTGCAGCGGTTGCAGCGCGATGCATGCTAAGCGATGTGGCGCGGCCGAACGCTTGCCCTGGCGGCTGCCCCGCCCACCGCCGGACGACAGCACCGGGTGCTAAACTCCGCGCCGCGTGTGGGGGGGGTAGCTCAGCTGGGAGAGCGTCGCGTTCGCAATGCGAAGGTCGGGAGTTCGATCCTCCTCCTCTCCACCACCGGAAATAACAGCGGAATCAAGGGCTTGGCAGGCGCCAAGCCCTTTTTCATTTTCCGGCTCTGGGCACGGAAAGGGCACGGCAGCGCAGGGCGTGCCCATCCGTGCCCCAAGCGGCCCCCGAGACCTTCGCACGCCGCCCGCATTGGGCACGGCCGCGGCGCCGAACGCCCCGCATTGCAGACAGCGCCGCCCCGCAAGTCCTCAACCCGATTCTGTGCAGATCGGAAGCAGAAACTTCCTGCCTAGAGTCCACGCCGTGCGCCGGTCGGCACTCCACAATCAAGCCCGCTTTCGAAGATTCATCACGCCGCGTTCGATGCCCACCCAATTGGCATCGGTTCAGGCTACAAGGTTCATATCGCTAAGCGCCTGCGCGCGCAAGACGACGGCCCAATGCTCGCGGCGCTCAAGCAATGGCACCTGAGTTCGCTGCATCTTCCGGGACGCGACCGAGACCGACCTGACCGTGACAGGCTGGCCACGAGATTCGAGACGTTTAAGTCGGCCGCATAGCCAGCCGACATTGCGAAGTGCAATCTGGACTCAGTGAGAGCCTCTGCCTGGCGGATTTCGCCGCCGTTGAGTTGTTCGAGGACTGGAGTGAGCAGCGATGTGTCGGCTGTACTTCAAGGTCGCCACGCAGCCCTCTGCGCGGAGGTCGAGACGGGAGTTGGAAAGCACAACATCTTCCGAATGGCACAGGCAAAGAAAAACGGGCTAGCCCTTTTGGAGCTAACCCGTTGTTCTAGAACGTAGTTCTGGTGCGGCTGGCAGGAATCGAACCCACGACCCCTTGGTTCGTAGCCAAGTACTCTATCCAGCTGAGCTACAGCCGCGTCAAGCCTAAAATTCTAGCATGGGATTGCGATGGCACGAATGTTGCGCCTCCCAGTCGGTCAATTCAACCCGGCTGCGGCCCGTTCGCACTCGCGTGCGCGAGCGTCGTCGCCCTGGTCTTGTGCGATGTGCGCCAGTTCCCGCCAGGCCAGCCGGCGTACGGCTGACGGCAGGTTCGTGGCAGCCGCCGCCTGAGCCAGCAGCGGGCGGGCCTTGCCCCAGAGTCGCCGTTCCGCGAACGCCATGCCGGCAGCCGCGATGACGGCCGCGTCTTGTGCCTGGTTTTGTAGGGCGGACTCCACGCGGGGCAGCCAGTCCACGCCCAGCCCCTGGCGCACCTCGATCAATGCCAGCGCTGCCGCCGCGCGGTCTTCAGCGTCCAGTTCGCTCATGCGCTCCCACAGGGGCCGCAACCACAGGCGAGCCTCTTCGTCGGCGCCCAGTTTCGCCGCCCGTGCGGCCGCCAACGCCACCACTTGGGGGTCTCGGCGGTCCTGCGGGTCCAGTTGCGACCACAGGCGCTGCAGTTGCCCGCCGTCATGCGCCTGATCCAGCGCTTCGCTGGCCAGAGACCGCAACAGCCCCTTCGCCACCACGGGCGAAAACGCCTGGTGGTTGGCCAGCATGCGCGCCGTCTGCAGCGCCTCCAACGGCTGGCGCGCCATGCGACTGGCCTGCATCTTCAGGCGCAGTGCCTGGGTGCGCCGCTGGGCGCCGGGTGGCAACTTGCCCAGCGCCTGCAGGGCAGCGGGGGCGTCGCGATCGTCCAGCGCCCACTCTGCAGCGCTCAACCAAAGTGCCTCCTGCGCACTGCCCGGGCTGCGCGCGCCCGTCATTGCGGCTTCCTGAGCCTGCCGCAGCAAGGCGTCGCGCTGGGGGCGGTCCTGCATGCGGTGCAGGCTGCTGGCAGCGAGCAATTGCGCCAGCAGCTTGAAGTCTCTGTCCTTGGCCAGCGAGGTGGTCTGCGGCTGGAAGTCGAGTGCGCGCTGTGCCGCCTTGCGTGCGCGGCCGTAACGCGCACTGAGAAACTCGATCAGTGCCTCGCGCATGGCCGCATGCGCTGCGCGCTCGCGGCGCAACCAGCGCCACTCCTGGGCGCGGCGCGGCAGGCTGACGAGCGAGTTCAGGGCCTGCAGAGCCAGCATCGTCAGCGCACAGCCGGCCACCAGCAGCAACACAAACAGATTCAGTGACAGGTCGGTTCGCCACGCACCCCAGGCCACGGTGACGAGTCCATCGTTGCGCCCCAGCGCCGTGGCGGCCACGACAGCCGCCGCAAACAGCAGGATGATCCAGACCACGCCGCGCATGCGCCGCCCCCCGCGTCAGCGGCCCGCCACGGCAGTGGCGATGGCGGCCAGCGTGGCGTCGGGTCGCGGCACCGCCACCTGGCGCGCCTGGGCGCTGGTCTGGCGCAGCAGTTCGCTGGCGGCCAGCACACGGCGGGCACTGCGGTCGAAGTAGCGGTCCAGTGCCGACTGCGCATCCCGCAGGTCGAACTGGGCTGTTTCAAACTGGCGCGACAACAGGCTGAGCCGCGCGTTGAGCAAGCGCAGCTTCAGGTTTTCGCGCAGGAAATAGGCCTGCTCTGGCGCAATCAACAGCGCTTCGGGCTGGTCGACGCGACTCACGCGCACCAGGCTCTTCACCTCGGACCAGATGTGGTGACTGAAGAAGCCCCAGCGCGCCTGCAGCTTGCTCGCCCAGCCGCTGCCTGCAGGCCCGGCATCTGCCGGCTGCGTCGGCAGGGCATCGGCCGCAGTGCCGATGGTCTTGCTGCGATCAACGGCCGCCACCAGCGGCAGGTCGTCCACCTGGCGCATCACTTCGTCGAGCCGGATGGTCAGCACGGTGATGTCGGCCACGGCAGCGTTTCGGGTCTGCTCAAGGTCTTGCGTCACCGCGCGGCGCACACGCTCCAGCCGCGGCTGGTTGTAGCGGGCAAGGCGGTCCTCGGCCTGGCGCAGGGTCTGCACCAGGGGCTCGGCGCTGCCGGTGATGGCGCTCTGCTGCTGGGCCACACGAATGGCGGCTTCCAGATCAGACAAGACGTTTTCATCACGCGAGCGCGACAGCGACTGGATCAGGTCTTCGAGTTGCCCGCGCTGCATCGACGTTTCGGCCACGCGGGCTTCAAGCAGTGCCAGTTTGGCCGTCACCTCACGCGCCGAAACCTCGGCCTGGCGCGCCAGCGTGCGCGCCTCGGTGGCCTGGCTGCCGCTGTCTTGCTGGCGTTTGACGAGCTCGGCCTCCAGTGCCTTGACGCGCTGCTGGGTGCTCCAGGCCAGCATCAATGCGGCCGCAACCAGGGCCGCCAAAACCGCGGCGCCGACCGCAACCCATCGCCCTGCCCAGCTGGGCAAAGCAGGCACGCTCAACGGCGATGAAGGGTGGACGGCAGAGGCTCCCGCCGGCAGGCCTGCGGGTTCGAGGCTTGCGGCTGCAGGGGGTGGGGGCGCGCTGGCTACCGGCTCGTTCACAAGGCTACGGATTGTAGGGGCCGCGCCAGGCGCCGGATTGCAGCTGTTGCGCGGCAGCCATGGCACTGGGCCGCAGGTCGAGCACGCGGCCGAACCCGGCCTCACTGGCCGACTGGCCGATGCGCGGGTGCGTCACCCAGGCCTGACTGTGCTGCCACCGGGCTTGTGGAGCCAGTTGCCGTAGATGGGCCACGGCCTGACTGCTGCTGAAGAGCCAGACATAGCTTGCAGGCTGCAACTGCGCTGCCTCCAGCAGCGCAGTGCCGTCTGCGTCCAGCTGGGGGGCCTTGCGCTGATAAGCGGCGATGTACGTCACCTGGGCGCCCAGTGCGCGCAGCGCGTCGCCCAGCCAGTCCCGGCCCTGTTCGCCCCGCAACACGAGCACCTCTCGTTCATGCCAGTCGTCAAAGCGGCGCCGCAGTTGCTGCCATAGCGCTTCGCTGTCGAACTGCGGGCTGGTCGGCGGGGGCTCGACGATCTGCGCTTCGGTCAGGCCTGCTGCACGCAAGGCGCTGCTGGTGCCGGGCCCCGTGCTGGCCGCCAGCACCGAGGGTGGCCACGACTGCCCTGTCGGTTTGCAATCGAAGAAACCTGACACCGCATTGGCACTGACGAACATCACCACACCGAAACGCGGCAAGTCGGACCACGCCCGACGAACAGCATCCACGTCTGGCGCCTTCGTGATGCCTATCAGGGGCAGCGCCTGGGCCCGGCATCCCAGCGCCCGCAGCTCTTGCACCCACGCTGAAGCCTGCGCAGCAGGCCGCGTGACGATCAGGGCGGGCGCCAGGGTCAGCAAACCTTCACGGCCTGCCCCGGCATCCAACCGTTTTGCCGCCTTCGGACCCGTCATATACGAGCAGGCTCAGCCGGCAGCTAGATAGCCACCCGCCCCGGCCCGCCGGAGTTCGGCCACGGCTGACGCCCCCAGTGCCAATGCCCCGGCCTCATCGACCACGGTGGCGACGCTGCGCGCGCGCAGCAGCGGGCGCTGCAGTGCGTTGGCGTCACCCAGCGCGGCTTCCAGCCGCAGCAGCGGGCCTTCCCAGATGGCGTGTGCGGCCAGCGGCATGCTGCAGCTGCCACCCAGCCCGCGCGAAACGGCCCGTTCGGCCACGGTGGCCAGCTGCGTGGGCTGGTGCCGCGTGGCGGCGAGCATCTCGCGCACTGCAACGGCGTCTTCGCGCACCTCGATGCCCAAGGCACCCTGCCCCGCGGCGGGCAGCATCTGAGTCGGTTCGAAACATGAACGGATGCGGGCTGGCACGCCCAGGCGCTTGAGGCCGGCCGCCGCCAGCACGATGCCATCAAAGCCGCCTTCATCCAGCTTGCGCAGCCGCGTGTCGAGGTTGCCGCGCAGCGGCTCGATGCGCAGGTCGGGCCGTAACGCCAGCAGCTGCACCACGCGGCGCAGGCTGGACGTGCCGACCACGGCACCCTGCGGCAGATCGGTCACCGACGCGTAGTGGTTGGACACCCAGGCGTCGCGCGCGTCTTCACGCTCCCACACCGCGGCCAGCACGAACCCGGATGGAAGCTCCATCGGCACGTCCTTGAGCGAGTGCACCGCCAGGTGCGCGCGACCTTCCTCGAGTGCGGTTTCCAGCTCCTTGACGAACAGGCCCTTTCCGCCCACCTTGGACAGCGCGCGGTCCAGGATCTGGTCGCCGCGCGTGGTCATGCCCAGCAACTCCACCGCCAGGCCAAACTGCGTCTGCAGCGTGTCGCGCACATGACGGGCCTGCCACAGCGCCAGGCGGCTTTCGCGCGTGGCTATCGTCAGGGGCGATGCCATCAGAGGGGATGGCGTCATGGCGGAAGGCGGCGGCGAGGTGTTCACGGCCGGCATCATAGCCAGCGCGCGCGGTCACGCGGCAGCAGGCCCAGCCGTGCCGCGACGTTCGTGGACACCGGTCACCGCGGGCCCGGTCGCCGCATCGAACCCGCACGCCCACAGTGCCAGCAGATCCTGCTCGTCGACCACACCGCCCGCAAAGGCCTGCGCGCGCAGGCCATGGATGAGCCGCACCAGCGCCTGCACATAGGTGTGCACGCCGTCGTCGCTGGCCACGCCCAGCAGGTGTTGCGGGTCGACCTTCACGTAGTCGATGCCCAGTTCCTGCAAGTCCACCAGTTGCTGCGGTTGTGCCAAAGCGTGCTTGGCGCCCACCTTGACACCCAGGTCGCGCCAGCCCTGCGTGGCCATCGCCAGGCTGACCCAGTCATGCGGCCTGGAACTCTGGCCCCATTCGATGCTCAGACGCCGCGCGGCAGCGGGCGAGTGGCGAAGCCGGCGGGTAACTTCGGCGGCAAACCCGGGGGCCGCCAGTGAAGGCCAGGAAACATGCACTGCACGCGCGTGCTGGTCGGTATCGATGGCCGCCAGGGCCAGCTCGAGCGCTTTCAAGTCGACCTGCGGCATCAGCCTGCTGCGGCGCGCCAACGCCAGCCAGCGGGCCGCGGATTGATACGGCTGCCCAGGCACCAGTTGCACGCGCAGCGGGCATTCAAGATGCAGCAACTGCAGGTGCGGGTTGAGCACCACGAACTCGGTTTGTGCAACCCGGTTTTCGGCCAAGGCCTGGGCGATCTGGTTGCGCCACACCTGCGAGCCACCGGCCAACCGGGCCGCAATGAGTTGTTCGCTAACGCCCACGACGCCATCAGGGCCCCGACGAGGGGCGACCACAAACCAGCCAGGTCCGGCTTCAGCTTGCGCCAGCGCCTCGTCGGCCAGCGCCAGCGCAGCGCTGCTACCCACCTGGGGCAGCACATCCACCGCACCCACCGAGACCTCGGCGCCAGCGCTCGTCAAAGCCGGTGCCGCAGCCAGCGCCAAGTGCAGCGAACGTGCCGTCTCTTCGGCCACGCCGGCCACCGGCAGGCACAACGCAAAGTCCGCACCGTTGAGCCGGCCGGCAAAACTGCCCTCCACACGCTCGACATACGGCACCAGCGCATGGGCAATGGTGGCCAACAGGCGGTCGGTGCCCGCCCGGCCGAGGCGGATGTTCACGGCATCCAGCTCTTGCACGCGCACCAGCACCAGAGCCAAGCCCGGGCCCGTGCCTTGTTCAGCGCCCAACTCGGCAGGCGGCGGGGGCTCGTTGGCAAGGGGCACCGCTGCGAGCAGACGTGCAGCGGGTTCGGATGCCGGCTCGGCCCGAAGCGCCGTCAGGCGCGCCACGAAGTGCCGTCGTTGCAGCAGACCCGTCACGCCATCGTGCAGCGCCTCTTGCTGCAGTTCAGCCAGCTGCGTGGCCTGTTGCGACAGCACCGTGCGCAGCCGCCGCACCATGGCGTTCATGCTGCGGGTCAGGGTTTTCAATTCGGGCAGGCCTGGTTCAGGCGCCTCCACAAAACGGCCGTTTTCCAGCGCCCGGGCCTGGTTCACGGTGGCCGTCAGCGGGCGCTGCCAGGCACGCAATGCGAGCACCGCCAACGCCGCAGCCAGCAAGCCCAGCATCAGCAGCAACGCGGCGGTGTTGCGGCAGGCATGCCACAGCGCTGCGTGGGCCCAGGCACTGTGCGCGGTCACCTCCAGCGTGCCCAGCTGCTTCCAGCCGTTGGTGACCGCCGCCCGGCCTGGCGCCGTGTCCATGGGCAGCGCGGCGACGAACCACGCCGGCGCCGTGGTCACCGGGTCGGCCCGTTGCAGCTGGATGTTGGCGCCACCGTCGGTGCGCAGCACCCGCAGCAGGCGGTAGCTGCCGTTATCGAAATGGGCCGCCGTGACCGTCTGCAGCGCCACCGGGTCGCCCTGTTGCTGCGACAAGGCCACAGCCAGCGACGCGGCGGCGTCGGTGTTGCGCAGTTCCAGCTGTTCCTGCAGGGCCTGACGGGCCGCCAAGGTGTGCAGCAAAAGACTGCCGACCAAAGCCAGCGCCAGCAAGGTCACCATCAGCAGCAGAACGCGGCTGGTCAACTTCATGGCGTGACCGCAAGAAACGAGACCACGCAGGGCGGACGATCACGGAACAGGCCCGCGCGTGGCGGGCCTGTGGTCACAACGGCAGCGGCCGCTGCAGCGACCAACCGGAATCTCCGGCCAGACTCAAGCCCGCGCGGCACGCAGCTTGAAAGAGAACTCCTGCAGTGCGGCAATGCCGGATTCTTCGGCCTTGCGGCACCACGCCTGCAGATCAGCCACCAGCTGCTCGGCAGAAACGCCGGTGCGCGTCCACAGCGCACGCAACTCTTCACGCATGGCCACCAGCTTGGCCAGCTGCGGGCTCTCCACCAGCGCCACCGCCACACTGGGCTTGGCGCCGTGCGGGATGCGGTCATCGTCGCGGTGCAGCCAGGTCTGGGCCAGGCGCACCTGGCTCAGCCGCGAAGAGTCCAGTGCACCCTGGCCCTTGAGTCGTTCGAACTCGCTGGCCGCGGCGCGCTTGAGCTCGGCGGCGTAGCGCGCCATCACTTCATAACGGTTGGCAATCAGGGCTTCCAAGGTCTGGCCGTCGGCCACCGGGCGCACTCCACCCAGTTCAAGCTTGGGTGGCAGTTTCTTGGCCTTGGCCAGCCCCAGCATTTCCATGCCACGGATGTAGGCCCAGCCCACGTCGAACTCGTACGGCTTGACCGAGAACTTGGCCGAGGTCGGGTAGGTGTGGTGGTTGTTGTGCAGCTCTTCGCCACCGATCAGGATGCCCCAGGGCGACACGTTGGTCGATGCATCGGGCGCCTCGAAATTGCGATAGCCCCAAAAGTGGCCCACACCATTGATGATGCCGGTGGCCCACCAGGGAATCCACGCCATCTGCACCGCCCACACCGCCAGTCCAAGCGCACCAAACAGCGTCAGGTCAAGGATCATCATCAGGCCCACACCCTGCCAGCTGAAGCGCGTGTACAGGTTGCGCTCGATCCAGTCGTCAGGCGTGTTGTGCCCGAACTTGGCCAGCGTCTCGGGGTTCACGGCCTCGACGCGGTACAGCTCGACGCCGGTCAGCAGCAGCGCCTTCAGGCCCTTCTGCTGCGGGCTGTGCGGGTCTTCGGGGGTCTCGCACTTGGCGTGGTGCTTGCGGTGCACCGCGACAAACTCCTTGGTCACCATGCCTGTGGTCAGCCACAGCCAGAAGCGGAAGAAATGGGACACCACGGGATGCAGATCCAGCGCGCGGTGCGCCTGGGCCCGGTGCAGGAAGATGGTGACACCGCTGATCGTGATGTGGGTCACCACCAGCGTGAACGCCAGCACCTTCCACCAAGACCACTGGAGCCAGCCCTCGGCAAGCCCATTGAGCAGTGCGTTGCCAACCGAACCAATCGAATCCATCCGTCATTCCTTATGCGGCGCAAAGCCCGCGGGCGGATTGTAGGGCCTATGCCTGTTGTCCAACCCAGTCAAAGGACTGCACAAGGCAGTGCATCTCCGAAACACCATCAAGAATTTTCCTGAAGATAAGAGCAGATGCAGTCCGGATAGCGGAAATTCAAGCCGGTCATTCATCGTCGCGTCCAAACAGCGGCGAAGAATCCGTCAGTGCCGTGTCGATGCGGCCACAGACGCAGATAAGGGCCTTGCACCAGCTCCGAAGCCCGCTGCACATGGGCAGCCTCCAAAGCCTGTTCGGCCGGCAAGAGTTCGAACTGGGCGGCGTTCTCCGCGGTGAAAGCCTCGGCAATGCCTTCGTTTTCCGATGCCAGCAAGCTGCAGGTGGCATACACCAGACGGCCACCGGGTTTGAGCAACCGGGCCGCACTGGCCAGGATGGCGGCCTGCTTAACCCTCAATTCCTCAAGGGCTTTAGGGCTCTGCCGCCACTTCAGGTCCGGGTTGCGCCGCAGCGTGCCCAGGCCCGAACAGGGCGCGTCGACGAGCACGCGGTCGATCTTGCCTGCCAGGCGCTTGATGCGTTCGTCCCGCTCGTGCGAGATCTGTGCCGGGTGCACGTTGCTCAGGCCACTGCGTGCCAGGCGGGGTTTCAGGGCGTCCAGTCGGTGCCCCGAGATGTCGAAGGCATACAGCCGACCGGTGTTGCGCATGGCCGCACCCAGCGCCAGTGTCTTGCCACCAGCACCGGCGCAGAAGTCCACCACCATCTCACCGCGCTTGGGGTCGGTGATCAGCGCCAACAGCTGGCTGCCCTCATCCTGCACCTCGATGCCGCCGCCGATGAAGACCGGCAGCTTGTTCAACGCCGGCTTGCCCTGGATGCGCAGGCCCCAGGGCGAGAAGGGCGTGGGCACCGCCTCGATGCCGGCCTCCAGCAGCGTTTGCTGCGCCTCTTCGCGCTTGCCCTTGATGAGGTTCACGCGCAAGTCCAGCGCCGCACCCTCGTTCAGCGTCTGCACCAGCGGCCAGAAGCCGCCATCCGGGCCATCACCCAGCGCTTCGCGCAAGGGGTTGGCCAGCCAGTCGGGCAGGTTGTGGCGCAACTTCTCGGGCAGTGTGCTGCGGTCGATCAGCGCCACGTCGGCGAGCCACTTCTGTTCTTCCGGCTTCAAGGCACCGCGCAGGAAACCCTCATTGCCTTGCCATGCCAACAATGCGAGTCGGCGCTCCAGCGGACCGTGCCCGCTTTGCGCCAGATGGTTCAGCAGCAGGCGCTGGCGCAGCACGGTGTAGGTGGTCTCGGCCAGGGTGTGGCGCTCCCGTGGGCCCAGGTCGCGGTGCTTGCGAAAGAACAGTGAAACCAGGCCGTCAGCCGGCGCGTCGAAGGTGAGAACGGACCGCAGCAATTCGGTGGTCAGGTCGAGCAGGGCGTTGGGGTGCATGGCGCCGATTATCCTGCCCGACCATGAATGACCTCGAAGCACTGCCCTCGCCCGCCCTGGGGCGTTACCGCCACTACAAGGGCGGCGAATACCAATTGCTGGGCGTCGTGCGCCACAGCGAGACGCTGCAGCCGTTGGTGTTGTACCGCCCGCTGTACAACAGCAGCGGCGACTGGGTGCGGCCCTATGCGATGTTCTTCGAGATCGTCAACATCGACGGCGTGCTGCAACCGCGCTTCACCCGCATCGGCGACTGAGCCGGGCCGCCCTGGCACCGAATCCAGAGGCTGCCGGTTTCAACGCGCAGCCCAGGCGGCCCGCGCCCTTGGCCCTAGATCAACACCTGCGACACCCCGTCGGCATGACGCACCCGGCCGTCGATGACGCTGAGCTTGCCCTGCACGAACCAACGCACGCTCTGCGGGTAGATCACATGCTCGGTGGCCAGCACGCGCGCGGCCAGCATGTCTTCGTTGTCGCCCGGGTGCACGGCCACCACGCTTTGCATCACGATGGGGCCATGGTCCAGTTCGGGCGTCACGAAATGCACCGTGGCCCCTACCGCCTGGCAGCCCGCCTGCAGCGCGCGCCGATGGGTGTGCAGGCCCGGGAATGCCGGCAGCAGCGAGGGGTGGATGTTCAACAGCCGACCCTGGTAACGCTGCACGAAGGCAGCGCCCAGGATGCGCATGAAGCCGGCCAGCACCACCAGGTCGGGCCGATGGGCGTCGATCGCGGCAGCCAGAGCATCGTCAAAGGCAGCACGATCGGCGTGCGCCTTGTAGTCCACCACCGCCGTGGCGATGCCGTGGTCCTGCGCAAAGGCCAGCCCTGCGGCAGCCGATCGGTCGGCCACCACGGCCACCACCTGCGCCGGCCAGCGCTGTTCGGCGCAACGCCGCACGATGGCCTGCATGTTCGACCCCCGGCCGGAGATCAGGATCACGATGCGCTGTGGGGTGATTGCGGGCTGGGTCATGGCGCCCCGCAGTCTAGTGCAGGCCGCGCCAGCCCCTGCCGCGCCGCCTGAGACAATCGCAGCCCACCACCCAGCCACGCGGCCCCACCCCATGCGACCACGCGTTCTCTCCGGCATGCGCCCCACCGGCGCCCTGCATCTCGGCCACTACCACGGCGCCTTGAAGAACTGGGTGCGCCTGCAAGACACGCACGACTGCTTCTTCTTCGTCGCCGACTGGCATGCGCTGACCACGCACTACGAAGAACGCGAGGTGCTGGAGCGCTACGTGTACGACATGGTGATCGACTGGCTGGCCGCCGGGCTGGACCCCGAACGCAGCACCATCTTCATCCAGAGCCGCCTGCCCGAGCACGCCGAGCTGTTCACGCTGCTGGCCATGGGCACGCCGCTGGGCTGGCTGGAACGCGTGCCCACCTACAAGGACCAGATGGAAAAGTTGAAGGACCGCGACCTGGCGACCTACGGCTTCCTGGGCTACCCGCTGCTGCAGGCGGCCGACATCCTGATCTACAAGGCCAACCAGGTGCCGGTGGGCGAAGACCAGAGCTCGCACGTGGAGCTGACGCGCGAAGTGGCGCGCCGCTTCAACCACCTGTATGGCCGCTCGTCCCAGGACGAAGCGCTGGTGGCCGCCGCGATGGCCAAGCTGCCCAAGGACGACGCGCGCTACTACGACAAGCAGCGCAAGACTTTCGGCGAAACCGGCAGCGTCGAGGCCTGGGCCAAGGGTGAAGGCATTCTGAAGAAGGCCGCCGCCCAGGTGCCCGGCTGGACAGCCGCCGACGGCGAGATGCTGCTCGGCCACCTGAAAGGCAGCGGCAAGAGCATCCTGACCGAACCCGAAGCGCTGCACACCGAGGTGCTGCGCCTGCCCGGCCTGGACGGCACCAAGATGAGCAAGAGCTACGGCAACGCGGTGCTGATGCGCGACGAGCCGGCCGAGGTGACGAAGAAGATCCGCGGCATGGTCACCGACCCCGCGCGCGCGCGCCGCACCGACCCAGGCGACCCCGAAAAGTGCCCGGTGTGGCAGTTCCACAAGCTCTACAGCGACGACGGCACCAAGGACTGGGTCGTCCAGGGCTGCAAGAGCGCCGGCATCGGCTGCCTGGATTGCAAGCAGCCGGTGATAAATGCCGTCATACAGGAACAGCTTCCCTGGCGCGAGCGCGCCGAGAAGTACCTGAGCAACCCCAAGCAGGTGCACTGGATCGTCGAGATGGGCACCGAGCGTGCCCGCACCGTGGCACGCAGCACCATGAAAGACGTGCGCGGCGCCATGGGCCTGAACTACTGAAACCGGCACCCAAAACATGACACTGCAAACCATCGAACTGAACCCAGGCAGCCCGCCACGGGCCACCGTCATCGTGCTGCACGGCCTGGGTGCCGACGGCACCGATTTCCTGCCCATGGCCGACGAACTGCGCCTGGGCGCCGTGGGCCCCGTGCGCTACGTGTTCCCGCGTGCGCCGGTGCGGCCGGTCACCATCAACGGCGGTCACGAGATGCGCGCCTGGTACGACATCCTGGGTGCCGACCTGGTGCGGCGGGAAGACGTAGCCGGTCTGCGTGAATCCATCGCCACGGTTCGGGCGCTGTTGCACCGCGAGGTGGAACGCGGGGTGCCTGCACACCGCATCGTGCTGGCCGGGTTCTCGCAAGGCTGTGCCGTGACGCTGGGCGCCGGCCTGCGCCACGACCAGCGGCTGGCGGGCCTGGCCGGGCTGTCGGGTTATGTGCCGCTGGCCGACACCACGGCCGCCGAGCGCCATGCCGCGAATGCGTCGACGCCGGTTTTCCTTGCGCATGGCGTGAACGATGGCGTGGTGCCGATGGCGCGCGGCAGCGCCGGGCGCGACTTGTTGCTGGGCCTGGGGCAACCGGTGCATTGGCAGCAGTACCCGATGGAGCATTCAGTGTGCATCGAAGAAGTGCGCGCCTTGCAGCAGTGGCTGCTGCAGGTGCTGGCCTGAACGGCTGACCGGTGAAGCGCCGGCTGCGCTGAAGCAGCCATCAGCCTATCTCAGCGGCTGCAGCGCCAGCCGCTCGATATAGGCGCTGCGTTCCTGCTTCTGCGCCGCCGTGCCCTGGCGCGACAGCACCGATTCGGCCACCTCGTAGCTGTACAGGATGAAGGCGCGCATCGACGCGTCGTGCACGTCAAAGCCCAGCGCCTGAAAGATCTGACCGTGGTACGCCAGCCGGGCCGCGTCACCATCGTCCACCGCCTGACGGGCCATCGCATCACGGCGCGCCCAGGCGCGTATGGCCAGTTCGATGCGTGCCGCCCGCGCCGCGGCACGGCCGCGAAAAGGCAGCGAGATGACGTCGCGCAACTGCCGCAGGGGGTCGGTGTGGGCCGTCTCCAAACGCTTGGTCAGTTGCTGCGTGGTGGCCTCGCTCCACGCCTGCAGCACCCGGCGCAACAGGTCCTGCCGGTCGCGGAAGTGCCAGTAGAAGCTGCCCCGCGTGACACCCAGTTGCGTGGCCAGCAAGTCCACCTTCACGTGGTCGATGCCCTGGTCCACCAACACTTCCGTGGCGGCGGCGATCCAGTGTTCGGGCAGCAGCGTGCTGCGCGCTTCGGATGCGCGAGCAACGGGCTCGGCGGCCACCGCGGCGGGTGGCCCGCTGGCCAGGTCGCCAGCGGGCGCGGCGCGGCGGCGGATGCGTGTGGGTGGGGTCGACATGGCAATGAGGAAGCGCAGGAACAGAGCCTGGAGCGGTACGATGAACCATACAGTCATGTACGGACACTCGCGTTTTCCCTGATCGCAACAGCAGAGAGCAAAGCCTACCATACGGCACCAAACACATACAGATGTGTATGGACTGAAGCACCCTCCCGGCTGCTGCGCAAGGCAGCTGCGGGCGACGAGAACACCGGCGTGTGGCACCACCTTGAATGCACCCAAACGCCAGCTCGCTGGCGGCGGCCGAAACCCAACCGACCACACGTCCGTGGAACCCTGCATGGCTGAAGCCTTCCTAGACAACCCCCTGCTGCTGGCGCCGCGCCAGACGCTGCGTCGGCCGTTGGGTGAAGGTGCCTTCCTGCTCAGCCACCCCGATCCGCTGGGCCCCTATGCGCGCTGCGTGGGTGAATGGCTGGAGCGCTGGGCCCAGGCCACGCCCGAAGCGCTGGCGTTCGCCGAGCCGCTGCAGGGCAGCCCCAGCGGCGACTGGCGCAAGCTGAGCTATGCGATGCTGCGACAACAGGTGGGCTCGGTGGCCCAGGGCCTGCTGAACCTGAACCTGCCGCCGGCCAAACCCGTCGTGGTGCTCAGCGACAACTCGCTGGACCATCTGGTGCTGCTGCTGGCCGGCATGCACATCGGCCGCCCGGTGTGCACCGTTTCCAGCGCCTACTGCAGGCTGGCCGGCAGCGACTTCAGCCGCATCCACGGCATCCTGGAAACGCTGGACCCGGCGCTGGTGTATGCGTCGGACGCCAGGGTGTACGGCCCGGCCGTGCGCGCCGCACCCATCCAGGCCGAAGTGGTGTTCAGCCAGGGTGCTGACCAGCACCCTGGCGCCCTGCCCTACTCGCGCCTGCTGGCCACCGCAGAGACACCGGCCGTGATGCAGGCCTTTGCCGCCATCACGCCCGACACCCACGCCAAGTACCTGCTCACCAGCGGCAGCACCGGCCACCCCAAGGTGGTGATCAACACGCACCGCATGCTGTGCGCCAACCAGCAGATGCTGGCGCAGACGCTGCGCTTTCTGGACGTGGAAAAACCGGTGCTGCTGGACTGGCTGCCCTGGAGCCATACCTTCGGAGGCAACCACAACACGAACCTGGTGCTGCGCAACGGCGGCTGCATGTACATCGACGACGGGCGGCCCATGCCGGGGCTGGTGGACAAGACGCTGACGCACCTGCGGCAGGTGCAGCCCACCGTGTACTTCAACGTGCCGCGTGGTTACGAGATGATGCTGCCGGCGCTGGAACAGGACGACGAACTGGCGCGTCGCTTCCTGGGCCAGCTGCGCATGATGTTCTACGCCGGTGCCGGCATGCCGCCGTCCACGTGGCAGCGGCTGCAGGCCGTGGCCCGACGCGTGCGCGCCGAGCCGCTGTGGATGACCACCTCCTGGGGCAGCACCGAAACGGCACCCGCCAACACCTTTGTGCACTGGCACATCGACGAGCCTGGCGTCATCGGCCTGCCGATGCCCGGCGTGAGCTTGAAGTTCGTGCCCAACAGCGGCAAGCTGGAGATGCGCGTCAAGGGCGAACACATCTTTCCGGGTTACCGCAACAACCTCGAAGCCACGAAGGCCGCCTTCGACGAAGAGGGCTACTACTGCATCGGCGACGCCGGTTACCTGCACAACAGCGACGACCCGCTGCAAGGCGTGGTCTTCAACGGGCGCGTGGCCGAAGACTTCAAACTCACCAGCGGCACCTGGGTCAGCGTGGGCACGCTGCGCCTGCGCGTCGTCTCAGCGCTCGCGCCCCTGGTGCAGGACGTGGTGATCACCGGCCACGACCGCAGCGAGATCGGCGCACTGCTGTTCCTCAGCGAAGCCGGCCGCGCGCTGCCGCCTGCCGAGTTGAGGGAAAAGATCGCGCAAGTCCTGCGCGCACTGAAAGCCGAAGGCAGCGGTTCGTCGCAGACACCCGCGCGCGTGCTGGCCCTGCCCGACGGCCCGAACGCGGCCGCAGGCGAGATCACCGACAAGGGCTATGTCAACCAGCGCATGGTGCTCACGCGCCGTGCCGCCGACGTGCAGGCTCTCCATGCAACCCCCGCCGACGCCCGCGTCGTGCAGCCCTGAAAGCAAGCCCTTGAAAGAGCACCCCGCCCGCACGTTCGAGCCCTACGCCGCCAGCGGCGTGCTGGCGTCGCTGAGCCTGCTGCAGTTGCAGCAGGCCGGTGAGGTGCTGCACGTCCGCCTGAACCGCCCGGCCAAGCGCAACTCCATCAGCGACGAGTTGCTGGGCCAGTTGCACACCGTGTTCGTCAACATGCCCAAGGGCATCAAGGCCGCCGTGGTCAGTGGTGAAGGCCAGCACTTCTGCGCCGGGCTGGACTTGTCGGAGGTGAGCGAGCGCAACGTCTTCGAAGGCATGCAGCACTCACGCTCCTGGCATGCGTGCTTCGACGCCCTCCAGTTCGGGCCGGTGCCGGTGATCGCCGTGCTGCACGGCGCGGTGGTCGGTGGCGGCCTGGAGCTCGCAGCCGCCGCTCATCTGCGCGTGGCCGAAGACAGCAGTTTCTACGGCCTGCCCGAAGGCACACGCGGCATCTTCGTGGGCGGTGGTGGCTCGGTGCGCATCAGCCGGCTGATCGGCGTCACGCGCATGACCGACATGATGCTCACCGGCCGTGTCTTCGATGCCGATGAAGGCCAGACCATGGCGTTCAGCAATTACCGCGTCGCCGACGGCCTGGGGGTGGCCAAGGCGCTGGAACTGGCCAGCAAGATCGCCACCAACGCACCGCTGAGCAACTACGCCATCACGCAGGCGCTGCCGCGCATTGCCGACCTGTCGGCCAGCGACGGGCTGTTTGTCGAATCGCTGATCAGCAGCATCGCCCAGGGCGACGAAGCGGCCAAGCAGCGCGTGCGCGCCTTCCTGGAAGGCCGCGCCAACAAGGTGGCCAAGTCGTGAGCGTTGCGACAGCGAGGGGCCAGTTCCAGCGTTTCGAGGAGGTCTACATCCTCGACGGCCTGCGCACGCCGATGGTCGATTACATGGGTGTCTTTGCCGACGCCAACCCCATCGACCTGGGCATCAAGGCCGCGCGCAGCGTGCTGTCGCGTGCCGCCGTGGCGGCCGCCGATGTCGACTCGGTCATCACCGGCAACATGGCGCCGGGCGGCTTCGACCAGTTCTACGTGGCCCGGCACATCGGGCTCTATGCCGGCGTGCCGCAGGAGGTGCCGGCCCTGAACGCGCAGCGCATCTGCGGCACCGGCTTCGAACTGTTCCGCCAGGCCGGCGAACAGATCAACGCCGGCTGCACCAGCCTGGCACTGCTGGTGGGCACCGAGAGCATGACGCGCAACCCGGTGGCCGCCTTCGACCACCGCGGCGGCTTCAAGCTTGGCGCGCCCATCGGCTTCAAGGACTACTTGTGGGAAGCGCTGAGCGACAGCGCCGCCGGCATCAACATGATCCAGACCGCGGAAAACCTGGCCAGGCAGTACGGCATCTCGCGCGCCGATGTCGACGCCTTTGCAGCCACCTCCTTTGCCAACGCGGTTGCCGCGCAGCAAGCCGGCTGGTTTGCCGGTGAAGTGGTGACTGTGGAAAGTGAAACCTTCGAGCTGGCCGGCTACAAGCCACGCGGCTTGCGTCTGGCCGGCAAGGCCACCGTGGCCGACCGTGACACCCACCCGCGCGCCACACCGGTGGAGGTGCTGGCCAAGCTGCGCACGGTGTTCAAGGACGGCGTGCAGACCGGCGGCAACAGTTCGGCGCTGACCGATGCGGCCGCGGCGGCGCTGGTGGCTTCGGGCACCGTCGCAAAGACCTGGGCACAGGCCACGGGCAAGGCACCGCTGGCGCGGCTGGCAGCGGCGTCCGTGGTGGGCGTGCCGCCCGAGATCATGGGCATCGGCCCGGCGCCGGCCATCCGGCTGCTGCTGCAGCGCGCTGGCTTGCAGCTGACCGACATCGCCCGCTTCGAGATCAACGAAGCCCAGGGCGCACAGACGCTTGCGGTGGGGCGCGAACTGGGGCTGGACATGAGCCAACTCAACGTCAAGGGCGGCGCCATCGCGCTGGGCCACCCGCTGGCGGCCACCGGCGTGCGCCTGACCATCACCGTGGCGCGCCAGTTGCAGGAGATCGGTGCGCGCTGGGGCGTGGCATCGGCCTGCGTGGGCGGCGGCCAGGGCATTGCGCTGCTGGTGGAAAACCCCGCCGCCGCGCGCCCATGAACAGCCGGCCCGACACATCCAACGCAACCCAGCCCATGAGCAAGACCCACATCTACCCGGTGAACGTGCAGTTTGGCGACTGCGACCCCGCCGGCATCGTTTTCTTCCCCAATTTCAGCCGCTGGATGGACGAGGCTTCGCTGTCGTTTTTCATGGCTTGCGGCGTGCCGCCGTGGCGCGAACTGGTGAAGACGCGCGGCATCGTCGGCACGCCGCTGCTCGAGATTCACACCAAATTCATGCGCACCGCCACCTATGGCGAAACCATTCACGTGCACACCACCATTGAAGAATGGGCGGCCAAGACCTTCAAGCACCGGCATGTGGTCAAGCGTGGCGACACCGTGCTGTGCGAAGGCACGGAAACCCGTGCCTTCGTGATCAAGGACCTCGAGAATCCCGAGCGCATCAAAGCCATACCGATTCCCGAGGACATCAAGGCCTTGTGCATCTGATCAGCCCTGCGGCGGGTTTTCCCGCCCACCCAATTCCGCGTCAGCACCGTTTGAAGCCCGAGGCGTTCGCAGACTGGCGAACCCCCAAAACCCCAAGGAGACTGTTCATGAAGACCTTCAACCTCAAGTCACTGGTCACCGCCGCCGCGGCGGCCCTGCTGTTCAGCGGCGCTGCGCTGGCCGACGTGAACATCGGCGTCAGCCTGTCGCTCACCGGCCCCGGCTCCGGCCTGGGCATCCCGATGCAGAACCAGATGAAGCTGTGGCCTGCCACCATCGGCGGCGAAAAGGTCAACCTCATCATCCTGGACGACGCCACCGACCCCGGCAAGGGCGTGTCCAACGCGCGCCGCTTCATCACCGAAGACAAGGTAGACCTGATCATCGGCTCGTGCATCACCACGGTGGCGGCCGCCATGGCGCCCATCGCCGCCGAGGCCAAGACCGTGCAGTTGGCGGGTTCGCCAGTGGGCGTGCCGCCGGGCCAGGACAGTTGGCTGTTCCGCCTGCCCCAGGGCAACGACGTGATGGCCCACGCGATGGTCGAACACATGAAGCGCCAGGGCGTGAAGACGGTGGGCTTCCTGGGCTACACCGACGCCTACGGCGAACAGTGGCTCAAGGCCTTCACGGCCGAAGGCGAAAAGGCGGGCATCAAGATC
Source organism: Rubrivivax sp. (assembly GCA_031429255.1). Classification (GTDB taxonomy): domain Bacteria; phylum Pseudomonadota; class Gammaproteobacteria; order Burkholderiales; family Burkholderiaceae_C; genus Rubrivivax. The sequence goes on along the minus strand of JANOZF010000224.1, from coordinate 2,299 downwards.
ATCGCCACCGAACGCTTTGCGCGCACCGACACCAGCGTCACGCCGCAGGCGTTGAAGCTGACCGGCGCCAGCCCCGACGCGATGCTGATCATCGCCAGCGGCTCGGGTGCTGCCATGCCGCACAAGGCCGTGGTCGAGCGTGGCTACAAGGGCAAGATCTACCAGACCCACGCCGCCGCCACGGCCGACCTGATGCGCATCGGCGGCAAGGACGTGGAAGGCTCCTTCGTGGTCTCGGGCCCGGCGATGGTGGGTGCCCAACTGCCCGACAACCACCCGTCGAAGAAAGCGGCGCTGGACTTCCTGGCCTCGTACGAAAAGGCCTACGGTGCAGGAACCGCCAACCAGTTCGCCGGCCATTCCTACGACGCCCGTCTCGTGCTGGAAAAGGTCATCCCGATGGCGCTGAAAAAGGCCAAGCCCGGCACGCCGGAGTTCCGCGCTGCCCTGAAGGAGGCGATGGAAACCATGGGCCGCACCGTGTTCTCGCACGGCGTGATGAACTGGTCCGCCACCGACCACTGGGGCTACACGATGGAAACCGGCGTGATGCTGAAGGTGTCCGACGGCAAGTTCGTCGTGGAAAAGTGAATCGCCAACGCCGATTCGCTTTCGTCGCAGGCTGACCTGGCGCAGCCACGTCAAGGGCCGCAAGGCCCGGCCGCAAGGCCCGGCCGCAGACAAAAGTCGAGAGCCACCCCTCCAGCAAAGTACAACGAAACGATGGACTTCTCGATCGCCAGCATCCTGGCCCTGGATGGCCTGACCAACGGCGCGATCTACGCGCTGCTGGCGCTGGCCACGGTGCTGGTGTTCGCCGTCACGCGGGTGATCTTCATACCGCAGGGCGAGTTCGTCGCCTTTGGTGCGCTCACGCTGGCGCTGCTGCAGATGGGCAAGGTGCCGGGTACGGTGTGGTTCTTGCTCGTGCTGGCGGCACTGACCGCCGTTTCAGATATCTGGAACGGCGTGCAGCTCCGCCTAGCCCCAGGCGTCATCGCACGCCGGGTGGGATCAACCCTGGCCTACCCGGTGGCCATTTCGCTGCTCACCATCTGGGCCGCGCCGCAGAAGTTCTCGCTGTTGGTGCAGGCCGCACTGACGCTGGCGCTGGTCACGCCTTTCGGCAACCTGATCTACCGGCTGGCCTACGAAAAGCTGGCCGACGCCACGGTGCTGGTGCTGCTGATCGTGTCGGTGGGCGTGCACTTTGCGCTGGTCGGCCTGGGGCTGTATTTCTTCGGTGCCGAGGGCTTCCGCAACCCCAGCTTCTGGGACGAACGCTTCAAGCTCGGCGCGCTGACGCTCAGTGGCCAGACCATCATCATCTTCATCGCTTCGGTGGCGCTGATCATTTCGCTGTGGTTGTTCTTCGAGAAGTCGCTGCGCGGCAAGGCACTGCGCGCCACCGCCGTGAACCGGCTGGGGGCACGCCTGATGGGCATCTCCACCGTGGGTGCCGGGCGCCTGTCGTTCACGATGGCGGCCTTCATCGGTGCGTTGTCGGGGCTGCTGATCGGCCCCACCACCACGGTGTTTTACGACAGTGGTTTCCTGATCGGCCTGAAAGGCTTCGTCGCCGCCGTGTTTGGTGGCCTGGCCAGCTACCCGCTGGCGCTGGTGGGCGCCCTGGGCGTGGGGCTGCTGGAAAGCTTCGGCTCGTTCTGGGCCAGCGCTTTCAAGGAAGTCATCGTGTTCGGCTCCATCCTGCCGGTGCTGCTGTGGCGTTCGCTGCGCGACCCGCACAGTGAGGAGCACTGACGATGACGTCGCCGCGCCGCTGGGCCTTGCCCGCCTTTGCCGTCTTCATGCTGGCGCTGCCCCTGCTGCCGGTGCCTGACTTCTGGATCACGCAAAGCAACTACATCGGCCTGTACGCACTGGTGGCGCTGGGCCTGGTGCTGCTCACCGGCGTCAGCGGCCTCACGTCCTTCGGGCAAGCCGCGTTCGTGGGCATCGGCGCCTACACCTCGGCCTACCTGACCACGGCCCAGGGCGTGTCGCCGTGGCTCACGCTGTTCATCGGGCTGGCACTGGCGGTGTCGGTGGCGCTGCTGCTGGGCGCCATCACGCTGCGCATGTCGGGGCACTACCTGCCGCTGGCCACCATCGCATGGGGCCTGGTGCTGTACTACACCATGGGCAACATGGAATGGCTGGGCAAGTACGACGGCCTGCAGGGCGTGCCGTCGCTGAAGGCCTTCGGCGTGGACCTGGGCACCGGCCGCGGCCTGCACGGGCTGATCTGGGCGCTGGCGCTGCTGGCTGCGCTGGCCGTCATCCACCTGCTGGATTCCCG
>JANOZF010000223.1:0-10543 GCA_031429255.1 Rubrivivax sp. | reverse complement strand
TGATGGCCAGCCTCAGCCCGCGCGCCTCACGCGGCGCGGGTCTTGCGCGCCGGTGTGGCGGCGGGCCCAGCGGCCGCCTTCGGCGCCGCCTTGGCAGCAGGCGGGGCCTTGCCCACCGGGCCGGTCGGGCCCGCCACGCTGGACATGCGGTCGAGCACGTCGAACACCGCCGCCGTGTCGTGCAGCGCGTGGCCCATGCCCATCGCGGCGTCGTAGATGGGTACGGTGGCCGCGAACAGCGGCGCCGGCACGCGGGCCTCGCGCAGTGCAGCGGCAATCAGCTTCATGTCCTTCTGCCAGACCTCGACCTTCATCGTGGCGTCTTCCCAGCCGCGGTTTTCCATCTGCGGGCCGCGCACCTGCAGCATGCGCGAGCCGCCGGCACCGTCGGCCAGCACCTTCACCGCATCGCTGGGCTTGATGCCCCAGCGCTGGCCCAGCAGCAGGGCTTCGGCAGTCGACACGTTGTGGATGGCCACCAGCAGGTTGGCCATCAGCTTCATGCGCATGCCGTTGCCGAACGCGCCCAGGTTGAACTGCGACTTCGAGAAGCCCTCGAACACCGGTTGCAGTTTCTTGATGGCCGCCGACGGGCCGCTGGCGTACACCGTCAGGTCCTTGCGCAGGGCCTGTGCGCCGGTGCCCGACAGCGGGCAGTCCAGCAGCACCACGCCGGCAGCGGCCAGCACGCGGCGCGCCGCTTCCTTGTCGCTCACGTCCAGCGTGCTGGTCTCCACCACCAGCAGGCCGCGCGGCGGTGCCGCGGCGGCGATGCGCTGCGCACAGTCCAGCAACGCTGCGGCGCTGGGTAGCGACGTGATGATCACGTCGGCGGCCCCCGTCAGTGCTGCGGCATCGGCGCAGACCTGGCCACCCGCGGCACGTAAGCCCCGACGCGCCGCGGCACTGGGGTCGTGGCCGCTGACGGCAAAGCCCGCCTTCAGCAGATTGCAGGCCATCGCCGAGCCCATGATGCCCAGGCCCAGCAGGCCCACGCGTTGCGTTGGGCCGGCAGTGCCGGCCTTCGGTGTGTTCAAGCTGCGGGTAGCCATGGTGTCTCCGTTGTGGAAGGCGCGATTAAACTGAGCCGTAGGTTATCAGTTGAACAATAAGGAGCGCGCAACGTGACGAACCCTGAGACGCCGCGCGCGACGCAGCCACCCGTGTCGGTCGGGCTCGTCGGCTATGGCTGGTGGGGCAAGACCATCGCGCGACAGCTCGCCAGCAGCCCCTGGCTGCGCGTGTCCGCCGTGGCCGAGGTGGATGCGGGCACGCGCAACGCCATGGCCAGCGACCCCGTGCTGGCCGGCGTGGCGCTGCACGCCAGCGCCGAGGCACAGCTGGCGCAGCCCGGCCTGGAAGCCGTGATCCTGTGCACGCCGCACCTCGAACACGCGGCGCAGATCAGGGCCGCTGCCGAACGCGGCCTGCACGTGTTCTGTGAAAAGCCACTGTGCCTGACGCTGGACGACGCGCAGCGCGCCGTTGCGGCCTGCCAGGCGCGCGGGCTGGTGCTGGGCATCGGCCATGAACGCCGGTTCGAACCCGAGGTGGTGGCGCTGCGCCAGATGATTGCCGACGGCACGCTGGGCACCGTGCTGCAGATCGAGGCCAACTTCAGCCAGGACAAGTTCTTCGCCTTGCCCAAGGACAACTGGCGGCTGTCGAACACCCACGCACCGGTGGGGCCGCTCACGGCCACCGGCATCCACCTGGTGGACCTGAGCATTGCCGTGCTGGGCCCGTGCGAAACGGTGTGGGCGCGGCTGGCCACGCTGGGCTCGGACTTTGAAAACGGCGACACGCTGGCGGTGATGATGGCCTTTCCGAGTGGGGCCAATGCGATGATCACCGCGGTGCTGGCCACGCCGTTCGAGGGCCGCTTCGCGGTCTATGGCTCCAAGGGCTGGGTGGAAATCCGCGACCGCACGCACCCTGAGAACCCGAGCGGCTGGGATGTGACCACCGTGTTGCGCGGCCACCCACCGCAGACGCGCTTTGCGCCGTCCGCGCCCACGGTGCGCACCAACCTGGAGGCCTTTGCGCAGGCCGTGCGCGGCGTGCGCCCCTACCCGGTGACGGCGCCTGAAATGTTGGCCAACGTGGCGGCGCTGCAGGCCATCATGACTTCGGTGCAGTGCCGTGCGCTCGTTCCGGTGCTGGTGCCGGTGCCGGTGCCGACAGCGGTGCCGGCGCGCTGAGCACCGCGCCGCCGGCGGCCATGCCGCCGAAGCCCTTTTGCGGGTAGTCCCTCGGCTTGTATTTATCGTTTGATCACTTTAGAGTGCGGCCATGAACCCCGTTGCAGCCTGCCGCGCCGCCCTTGACGTGCCCGAACCCGAAGCGCAGGTCTTCGACCCGCTGCGCTTGCGCCGTGCCTTCGGCAGCTTCGGCACCGGGGTCACGGTGGTCAGCACGCTGGGCAGCAACGGCAGCCTGGTGGGCGTGACGGCCAACTCCTTCAGTTCGGTGTCGCTGGACCCGCCCATCGTGCTGTGGAGCCTGAACCGGCATTCACCCAGCCTGGCGGCCTTCGACCACTGCGGGCGCTTCGTGGTCAACGTGCTGGCGCTGGACCAGGTGTCGGTGTCACGCCGTTTTGCCAGCCCTCTGCTGGCGCAGGCGCGTGACAAGTTCGACGGCCTGTCCCACCGCCGCACGCCCCAGGGCCTGCCACGGCTGGACGGCTGCACGGCCAGCTTCGACTGCCGCACCGAGCAGCGGCTGGAGGTGGGCGACCACATCCTGTTCCTGGGCCGCGTCGAGGCCTTTGAGCACCAGCCCGGCGCCGGGCTGCTGTACTGCCAGGGGCACTACGCACAAGGCGTCGGCCTCGAAGCCCCTGCGGGCTGACCTCGCGCTGCACGGCGCCCGCACGACCGCATCGTCAGGCTGGCCCAGGTCCGCTGTCCCGAAAGTCCGCATAACCGCATAACCGCAAAACTGCTTCTGCCACCAAGACGCCCGAGATGAAATACAGCACCTTCATGATGCCGCTGCACCCCCCGGGGCGCAATGTGACCGAGACCCTGCAGGAAGACCGCGCGGCGGTGATCCTCGCCGACCGCCTGGGTTTTTCCGAGGCCTATGTCGGTGAACACGTCACCGATGCGGCCGAAACGGTGACGTCCAGCATGATCTTCCTGGCGACGCTGGCGTCTGAAACGAAGCAGATCATGCTGGGCACCGGCACCATCAACATGCCCAACACCCACCCGGCGGCGGTGGCGGCCCAGGTGGCCATGCTCGACCACCTGCTGAAAGGCCGCCTGATCATGGGCATCAGCCCGGGCGGCCTGATGTCCGACGCCGAGGTGTTCGGCAATTTCGGCCGCGACCGCAACGCGATGTTCGTCGAGTGCATCAACACCGTGCTGAAGATCTGGGACTCCGAGCCGCCCTACAACATCGAGGGTCAGTTCTGGAACATCTCGGTGCAGAAGACCATGATCCCCGAGATCGGCCAGGGTTTCATCATGAAGCCCTACCAGAAGCCGTACCCGGCCATCGTCGGCACCGCCGTGGCGCCGTTTTCGCAAGGCGTCACCGAAATGGCCAAGCGCGGCTGGGGCCCGATCTCGGCCAACTTCCTGATGCCTGAATGGGTGAAGAGCCACTGGCCCAAATACGTGGAAGGGCGCGCCGCCGTGGGCGCGGTGGCGCAGCCTGCGGAATGGCGCGTGGCCAAGAGCATCTTCGTGGCCGACGACGACGCCACCGCACGCCGCTACGCGCTGGAAGAGGGCGGGCCGTACCACTTCTACTTCAAGCAACTGTCGCGCAAGCTGGTGGGTGGCGGGCGCGGCAACCTGTTCAAGACCGACCCGGCCATGCCCGACAGCGCCATCACGCCCGACTACGTCACGCAGCGCCTGGTGCTGGCCGGCACCGTGAACTCGGTGGTCGACCAGATCCTGGCCTTCCGCGAACACGTGGGTGACTTCGGCAACCTGGTCTACGCCTGCCACGACTGGCAGGACGCGGCGCTCGGCCGGCGGTCGATGGAACTGTTCGCCAACGAGGTGATGCCGCGGGTGAACGCGGCCATCAAGGGCTGAAGACCCGTCGCCCACACCGCACCCAGCCCGACGGGCCGGCTGCTCCGACATCAAACACCAGGGCCTATCGACCATGCAAGCGCGCATCAACGACAACGACATGCACTACGAGATCACGGGCCAGGGCCCGTGGTTGACGCTGTCGCATTCGCTGGCCACCACGCTGGACATGTGGCAGCCGCAACTGCAGCGCCTGGGCCGGCACTTCACGCTGCTGCGCTACGACACGCGCGGCCACGGCGGCACGTCGGCGCCCCCGGCGCCCTACACCTTGGCGCAGCTGGCCGACGACGCGCACGCGCTGCTGCAGCACCTGGGCGTGGCGCGCACGCATTGGCTGGGCTTGTCGATGGGCGGCATGGTGGGCCAGATGCTGGCCATCCGCCACCCGCAGGTGCTGCACCGCGTGGTGCTGGCCGACACCACCGGCCAAGTGCCGCCCGCGGGCGCCCAGATGTGGGCAGAGCGCGTGCAGACGGCGCGCACCCAGGGCCTGCAGGCGCTGGAGCAGCCCACGCTTTCGCGCTGGTTCACCGACCCCTATCGCGCCGCCCGGCCAGAGGTCATGGCAACCATCGGCGCGATGATCCGCCACACTTCGGTGGAAGGTTATGCCGGCTGCTGCGCGGCCATCGCCAGCACCGACACGCTGCAGGCCTTGCAGGCGCAGACGGCGCCAGCGCTGGTCATCGTCGGCGCGCAGGACCAGGCCACGCCACCGGCGGCGGCGCAGGCGCTGGCCGACCACTGGCCCGGTGCGCGCCTGGTGGTGTTGCCCGGCGCCGCGCACCTGGCCAACATCGAACAGGCCGACACCTTCAACGACGCCGTGCTCGATTTCCTGCTTGCGGGCCCTGCCACCTGAAGCTTTGGGTGTCGAACATGGGACACACTGCAGCAGCTGCGGCGCGCGGCGCCCACCCTTCAACCGATGCCTGCTGGCCTGCCGAGACACCCCTATGAAACTGCTGCTGCAACGTCTGGCCCTCTTCACCTTGCTGCTGTCAGCGCTGGCTGCCGCGTTGCCGGCCGCAGCCCAGGGTGCTTATCCGTCCAGGCCCATCCGCGTGATCGTGCCGCTGGCGCCCGGCAGCGCGGTGGACAACGCCGCGCGCGTGCTGGCGCAGAAGATGGGTGAGAGCATGGGCCAGACCCTGGTGATCGAGAACGTGGTCGGCTCTTCGGGCGTGATCGGCGCCGAGCGCGTGGCCCGCGCCGCTCCCGACGGCTACACGCTGGGCGGCTACAACGACAGCATCCTGACCATGGTGCCGCACATGATGCCGCGCATGCCGTGGAACGCACTCACCGACTTCGACCCGGTGTCACTGGTGGGCACCATCGAATGGGGACTGATCGTCAAGGCCGACTCGCCCCACAAGACCGTGGCCGACTTCCTGGCCGCGGCAAAGGCCAGTCCCGGCAAACTGAACTACGGCTCGGGTGGCAACGGCAGCCCGCAGCACATCGGCATGGCGCTGCTGCTCAACCGCACCGGGCTCGATGTGGTGCACGTGCCCTACAAGGGCGCCACGCCCGCTGCCGTGGGCGTGGCCGCCGGCGAGGTCGACGTCGGCATGCAGGGCCTGGGCACCGTGGTGTCGCTCGTCCAGGCCGGTCGCTTGCGCCTGTTGGCGGTGGGCACGCCCAGCCGCTTGCCGCAGTTCCCGAGCGTGCCCACCTTTGCCGAGGCCGGCGTGCCCGGCTTCACTTTCAATTCGTGGTTTGCGATGGTGGCGCCGGCCGGCACACCCAAGGACATCGTGGCCCGCCTGAACGGCGAGATCACGAAGGCGCTGGCCGACCCCCCCACGCGCGAGAAGCTGCTGTCCCTGGGTGTGACACCCCGCGGCACGCTGGCGGCGGACTTCGGGCAGGCCACCAAGGCGCAGTACGAGCTGTACCGCAAGCTGATTGCCGAGCAGAACATCAAGGCCGACTGAGCGCCCACTGTCCGCAACGCCGCCCATGAGCACCCGCACCGTCACGCACCCGGCCCTGCAGCACTTCATCCAGTCGGCGCTGGCTGGCCAGGGCCTGCCGGCGGCCGATGCGCAGCAGGTGGCCGGCCTGATGGCCGATGCCGACTTGCAGGGCAGTGATGGCCACGGCGTCATCCGCCTGCCGCAGTACATCAAACGCATCCGTGCCGGCGGCATCAACAAGCACCCCAACATCCGCGTCGTGCACGAACGCGCGGCGATGGCCGTGGTGGACGGCGACAACGGCATGGGGCACCTGGTGGTGTCGCGCGCGGTGAACATCGCCATCGACAAGGCGCGCACGGCCGGCGTCGCCTGGGTGGGCACGCGCTACAGCAACCATGCCGGCCCGGCTTCGCTGTATGCACGCAAAACGCTGCAGCACGACATGCTGGGCTTGTACTTTGCCGTGGGCAATGCCAACCACCTGCCGCCCTGGGGCGGCATGGACATGCTGTTGTCCACCAACCCCATTGCGGCCGCCGTACCCACGGACGAAGAACCGCCGGTGGTGCTGGACATGGCCACCACGGTGGCCGCCTACGGCAAGGTCAAGGCCAAGGCCAAGCGCGGCGAGCCCATGCCCGAAGGCTGGATGATCGACCGTGAAGGCAAACCGCTGCTCGACCCGCAGCGCGCCAGCGAAGGTTTCCTGCTGCCCATCGGCGAGCACAAGGGCTACGGGCTGGCGCTCATCGTCGGCCTGCTGGCGGGCACGCTGGGCGGCGCGGCGATGGGGCGCGACGTGATCGACTTCAATGCCGACCACGTCAGCGTCACCAACACCGGGCAGGCCATCCTGGTCATCGACCTGGCGGCCTTTGGCGACCCGGCGCTGTTCAAGCACGCGGTGGACAAGCTGGTGCGCGACATCCGCGGCAGCGAGAGGCTGCCCGGCGTCGAACGCATCTGGTTGCCCGGCGAACAGAGCTTTGAAAAGCGCCGCCGCTACAGCGCCAGCGGCATTCCGCTGGCTGCGGCGCTGGTCGCTGAGCTGGACGCCCTGGCCGCCGAACTCGACATCCCGCCGCTGCAGCAGGGCGCACCCACCTGATCCTGCAGCCGCCACGCCCGCCGAATACGCCCTGCCTGGAACTGCGCGGGCTCTGTCGCCAGCGCGGTGGGCCTGGGCGGCAGCGGCTCCTTGCACCTGAGCAGCCGGACCGTCGCGGGCTGCCGCAGCAGTCGACCGGGTCGCGGCAGCAGCGCCCTCAGCGCAGCGACTGGTTGATGCGCTGCAGCGCCTCGGCACCCGGGCACAGATCGGCCGTGCCCAGCTGGTTCAGCGGCATGGCCACCGTGCCCAGTGCGGCATGCAGGTCGTGCGCGCCGTTCTCGACGTACAGCAGCCCGGTGGCCACTTCGCCGGCAGCCATCATCGCCTGCACCTGGGTCAGGGCAGCGATGCGGCTGGTCGGGTCGTAGTCGGCATGCAGCTTGCGCAGGCGCATGAAGCCGCCACCGGGTTGCGGCACGTTGATGACGGCGCCGGCCTCGGGCTGGGCATGCATCTCGGGCGCCAAGTCGATGAAGTCGATGCGGTTGACGGCTTCGTTGTGCTCGCGCACGTAGTCGTAGCTGCGCGTGCTGCCGGCGTGGTTGTTGAAGGCCACGCACGGGCTGATGACGTCGATGAAAGCGGCGCCGCCATGCGCGATGGCGCCCTTGATCAGCGGCACCAGTTGCGCCTTGTCGCCGCTGAAACCGCGCGCCACGTAAGTGGCGCCCAGTTGCAGCGCCAGGCCCACCAGGTCGATCGCGGTGTCGGTGTTCAGCACGCCCTTCTTGCTCTTGCTGCCGCGGTCGGCGGTGGCGCTGAACTGGCCCTTGGTCAGGCCGTAGACGCCGTTGTTCTCGACGATGTAGACCATGTTCACACCGCGGCGCATGGCGTGCGCAAACTGGCCCAGGCCGATGCTGGCGCTGTCGCCGTCGCCGCTGACACCCAGGTACAGCAAGTCGCGGTTGGCCAGCGCGGCACCGGTCAGCACGCTGGGCATGCGGCCGTGCACGGTGTTGAAGCCATGGCTGGCACCCAGGAAGTAGTCGGGCGTCTTGCTGCTGCAGCCGATGCCCGAGAGCTTGGCCACGCGGTGCGGCTCGATGTCCAGCTCCCACGCGGCCTGGATGATGGCCGCGCTGATGCTGTCGTGGCCGCAGCCGGCACACAGGGTGCTGACCTTGCCTTCGTAATCACGCCGCGTGTAGCCGACCTTGTTCTTGGTCAGCGTCGGGTGGTGCAGCTTGGGTTTGGCGATGAAGGTCATGACTGCGGGGTCCTTTCGCGCCGGGGCGCCACGGCCAGCGCATGCACTTGCCGGGTGATGGCCTCGGTGATGAAGCGCGCGGTGATCGGCGTGCCGTCGAAGTGCAGCACCTTGATCAGCCAGGCGGGGTCGATTTCCAGTTCGTTGATCAGCATGCCGCGCATCTGCGCGTCGCGGTTCTGCTCCACCACGAAGACATGGTCGTGCGTCATGATGAAGTCGTTGACGCTGGCCGGAAACGGAAAGGCCTTCAGCCGCATGGCATCAATATGGATGCCGGCCTTGGCCAGCGCCACCAGCGCTTCGTCCATCGCCGGCGCGGTGCTGCCGAAATAGATGACGCCCAGGCGCGTCTTGTTGGCAGCGGCGCGCACCTGCGGCTGTGGCACCAGGTTGGCCGCGGTGGCAAATTTCTTCAGCAGGCGCTGCACGTTGTACAGGTAGTCGGCGCCCGTTTCGCTGTACTGCGCGTAGGCATTGCGCGTGGTGCCGCGCGTGAAGTAGCTGCCCTTGGTGGGGTGCGTGCCGGGCAGCGTGCGCCACGGGATGCCGTCGCCGTCCACGTCCTTGTAGCGGCCGAAATCCTTGCCCGCCTCCAGTTCTTCGGCCGTCATCACCTTGCCGCGGTCGAAGCTGCGCTGGTCGTCCCACTGCAGGGGTTCGCACAGGCGCTGGTTCATGCCGATGTCGAGGTCGGTCATCACGAACACCGGGGTCTGCAGGCGGTCGGCCAGGTCCAGCGCGGTGGCGGCAAATTCGAAGCACTCGCCCGGGTCCTGCGGCAGCAGCAGCACATGCTTGGTGTCGCCGTGGCTGGCATAGGCGCTGCTCACCAGGTCGGCCTGCTGCGTGCGCGTGGGCATGCCGGTGCTGGGGCCGCCGCGCTGCACGTCGATGATGGTGACCGGGATCTCGGCAAAGTAGGCCAGGCCGATGAACTCGGTCATCAGGCTCACGCCCGGGCCGCTGGTGCAGGTGAAGGCGCGCGCGCCGTTCCAGCCTGCACCCACCACCATGCCGATGCTGGCAATCTCGTCTTCGGCCTGCACGATGGCGTAGCGCGCGGCGCCGGTGTCGGGGTCGTGGCGCAACTTCTTGCAGTAGCTGATGAAGGCCTCGGCCACCGACGAGCTGGGCGTGATGGGGTACCAGGCGCACACCGTGGCGCCGCCGTACACGCAACCCAGCGCCGCAGCGGCGTTGCCTTCCATGAAGATGCGCTCGCCCACCGCATTGGCGCGGCGCACTTTCAGGCCCACGCCCGGCTGCTGCGGCGGCGCCAGGTGCTCCTTGGCAAAGCTGCGGCCGGCGTGCAGCGCGCGCACGTTGCTTTCCAGCAGCCGTTCCTTGCCCTTGTACTGCTCGGTGAACAGGCCCTCGACGACGTCGGACTCGACGTCCATCAGCACCGACAGCGCACCCAGCACCATGATGTTCTTGAACAGCGTGCGCTGGCGCGGGTCTTCGTAGGTGGCGTTGCAGATCGCGGTGACGGGCATGCCGATGACGGTGATGTCGTCGCGGAAGGAACTCGCCGGCAGCTGCTTGGTGCTGTCAAAGAAGAGATAGCCGCCGCTCTCGATTTCGGCCACGTCCAGGGCCCAGGTCTGCGGGTTCATCGCCACCAGCATGTCGCTGCCGCCCCGGCGGCCCAGCCAGCCTTGTTCGGACACGCGCACTTCGTACCAGGTGGGCAGGCCCTGGATGTTGCTCGGGAAGATGTTGCGCGGTGCCACCGGCACGCCCATGCGCAGGATGGACTTGGCGAACAACTCATTGGCCGACGCCGAACCCGAGCCGTTGACGTTGGCGAACTTGACGACAAAGTCGTTCAGGGCTTCGATGCGTTTCATGCCTGTGCCTCCGCCCTGGCGGGGGCGGCGTTGCTGTCGCGACAGGCCGGGCCGGCCTTGGTGGTGAGCAGCAGAAACTTCTGCATGTCCCAGGCCCCGGTGGGGCAGCGCTCGGCGCACAGCCCGCAGTGCAGGCAGACGTCTTCGTCCTTGACCATGATGCGACCGGTCTTCAGGCCCGCACTGACATACAGGTCTTGCGTGAGGTTGGTGGCCGGCGCCTGCAGGCGGCCACGCAAGTCGGCTTCTTCACCATCCTCTGTAAAGGTGATGCAGTCCATCGGGCAGATATCGACACAGGCATCACACTCGATGCAGGTGTCTTGCGTGAACACAGTTTGCACGTCGCAGTTGAGGCAGCGCTGCGCCTCCTTGAAGGCGGT
>JANOZF010000222.1:0-5383 GCA_031429255.1 Rubrivivax sp. | reverse complement strand
GGCAAGGTCGAGCAGCGTGGGCAGCAGGTCAACCAGGCCGCAGTTCGCATTGACCCGGTGGCCGGCCTTGGCGCCGGGCGCGCTGATCACGAGCGGCACGCGCACCGAGTTCTGGTAGGGGTTGAACTTGTACCACATGCCCCGCTCGCCCAGCATGTCACCGTGGTCGGCGGTGAACACGATCACGGTGTTGTCGGCAGCGCCGGTCTTTTCCAGCGCGTCCAGCAGCAGGCCCACCTTGTGGTCGACATAACTGACCATGCCGTAATAGGCGTGGCGGGCCGACAGCACCATCTCGTCGGTGACGCGGTGCTCGTCCTGGCGGATCAGCTTGTAGTAGCGCTGGCTCCAGGGGTCGCGTTCCTCGTAGGGGATGAACGGCACCGTGGGCATCTCGATCTGCGCGTGCTCGTACAGGTCCCAGTACTCGCTCGAGATGGTGAACGGGTTGTGCGGGTGCGTGAACGAGGCCACCAGCAGGAAGGGCTTGCCCTCGGGGCGGCGCGCCTGGTCGTACAGCCACTGCACAGACTGGTGCGCCACGTCGTCGTCGTAGTCCATCTGCAGCGAACGCACGCACAGGCCCGATTCGACGATGCCGCGCATGCTCATCTGGCTGGGTGCATAGGGCTCGATGCGGCGTTCCCAGTCAGCAGTCCAACCAAAGTCCGACGGGTAGATGTCGGTCGTCACGCGTTCTTCAAAGCCGTGCAGCTGGTCGGGGCCGACGAAGTGCATCTTGCCCGACAGGCAGGTGTCGTAACCCAGCGCGCGCAGGTAATGCGCAAAGGTGGGCACCGAGGCCGGGAACTCGGCCGCGTTGTCGAAGGCGCCGATGCGTGAAGACGTCTGCCCGGACATCATCGCGAAGCGCGACGACGCGCAGATCGGGTTCGGGCTGTAGGCGTTTTCAAACACCGTGCCGCGCGCGGCCAGGCGGTCCAGGTTCGGCGTCTGCACCAGTTTGTGGCCGTAGGCGGCCAGTGCGCTGGCCGCCAGCTGGTCGGCCATGATGAACAGGATGTTGGGGTTCTTCATCGCGTGGGTGTGGGCTGACGGGTCAAGGTTCAAGGGCTGCGTGCTGCGTGCTGCGGGCTGCGTGCTGCACGTTGTCAGGCAGCGGGGCTGGGTGAGCTGTTCGGTGCTGTGCTGGCCAGGCTGTGCGCCATCGCCGCGCGCAGGGTCTGTGCAATGGCGGCGCAGTCGTCGCGGCTCAGCGTCAGCGGCAGGCGCAGGTCGCACAGGCCGCCCAGCACTCGCGCGGCGTTGGGCAGTTGCGGCGTCACGCCCATGAACTGCCAGTGCGACCACACGCTGGTAAAACCGGCCGGCGCCTCGGCGCCAAACCACTTCACGTGCACGCCGCCCTGGGCACAGGCGGCAATGAAGCTGGCAACTTGCTGCGGCTGCAAGCCCAGCACTGAAAACTGCAGTGAACTGGCCACGAACTGCTCTTTGGCGTCACGCTCTGGCAAGCGGATGTGCGGCACGCCGGCCAGCGCCGCGGCCAGCCAGCGGTAGCGTTCGTTCCAGCGTTCGCAGCGCTCGCGCAGCACCGGCCCCAGCTGCGGCCGCGCCAGTGCGGCCGGCAGGTTGCCCATGCGCAGGCTGAAGTTGGGCGTGCGCAGCTTCCAGCGTTCAAACACCGCGTCGTCGGGCCGTGCTAGGTGCGAGCGGTACAGCATGTAGCTGCCCGACATCAGCACCGCCTGTGCGGCAATGTCTTCGTCGTCGCACACCAGCAAGCCGCCTTCACCGGCGTTGGCGTGTTTGTAGCTTTGCAGGCTGAAGCAGCCGGCGCGGCCCCAGCGGCCCATGGCGCGGCCGTTCCAGGCCGCACCCATGGTGTGCGCGCAGTCTTCGATCAGCTGCACCTGGTGCTGGCTGCACAGCGCGGCCAGGCGGTCCATGTCGCAGATGTGGCCGCGCATGTGCGACAGCAGAAGCGTGCGCGCGCCGCTGGCCACGATCTTCCGTTCCAGGTCGGCCAGGTCGATGACGAAGTCGTCGGTCACGTCCACCAGCACCGGCTCGGCCAGCGCGTGGGCGATGGCACCGGGCACCGGCGCCAGCGTGAAGCAGTTGGTCAGCACCTTGTCGCCCGGGCGCACGCCGGCGGCCTTCAGCGCCACGAACATCGTCGACCCGCAGGAGTTCATGGCCACGCAGTAGCGAGCGCCGGTTTCTTGCGCAAAGGCCTGTTCCAGCAGCGAAGCCTCGCTGGGTACACCGCCGGTTTCGCCATAGCGGTGCAGGCGGCCGCTGGCCATCAGGCGCAGCGCAGCTTCAACGCCGGCAGCGGGTATGGGCTCTTGCTGCGTCAGGTCCAGGATCAGCGGGGTCGGGGTGTCGGGCATGGGCTCGGGCGTGGGCATGTGTGGGCTCCTGGTCAGGCCGGGGCGGGTTGATCGGGGCCGCGCGGGTCAGTCGATCTTCAAATTGAGGTCCTTGATGAGCTTGCCCCACTTGGCGTGTTCTGAACGCACATAAGCCGCAAACTCGTCGGGTGTGGAACCTATGGCCTCGTCGCCCTGCTTGGCCAGGCTGTCCTTCAGCGTGCGCAGTGCGGCGGCGGCGTCGCGCTGCAGGCGGTCGACCACGTCCTTGGGCGTGCCGGCCGGTGCGAACAATCCGAACCAGGTGGTGGCGTCCACGCCCGCCAGGCCGGCCTCGGCCATGGTGGGCACGTCAGGCAATATGGTTAGCCGGCGGTTGCCGGTGACGGCCAGCGCACGCGCCTTGCCGCCCTGCACCTGGCCAAGCACCAATTCCACGTTCACCACCATGTAGGCGGATTCGCCGGTGATCAGGGCGTTGACGGCCTGCGGGCCGCCCTTGTAGGGCACGTGCACGACATCCAGACGGGCTGCCGACTGCAGCATCGCGCCCGCCAGGTGCACCGCGGTGCCGTTGCCGGTGGACGCGTACTTCAGCTTGCCCGGCTGTGCGCGCGCAATGGCCAGAAGCTCGGCCACGGTCTTCACGTTCAGAGTGGCCGAACTGGCCAGCAGCAGTGGCGACGCGGTGACCTGCGTGATGGGCGCAAAGTCCTTCAGTGCGTCGTAGCTCAGGTTGCGGTAGATGCCGGGCGCGATGGCATGCGTGGCCACCGAACTGAACAGCACGGTGTAGCCGTCGGGTGCGGCGCGCGCCACCATGGCCGCGCCCACGGTGCCGCCGGCGCCGGCGCGGTTGTCCACGATCACCGTTTGCCCCAGCTGTTTCCGCATCTCTTCGGCCAGCGCGCGCGCCACGATGTCCAACGCACCACCGGCCGGAAACGGCACCACCAGGGTGACGGGCTTGGCCGGGAATGCCGCTTGCGCCACGGCGGCGTCAGGGGCGGCCCCAAGACCAACCAGGCCGGTAATGCCCATGAGGCCGGTGATGAGCTGCTGACGTCGGTTCATGTGATGCTCCTGCGGGTGAATCTGACTCCCTCTCCCTTAAAGGGAGAGGGCAGGGGTGAGGGTTCGGTGGTGATGTGTTGCAAGTGGGGGTGTGGCTGCATTTACCCTCTCCCCAACCCTCTCCCTGGCAGGGAGAGGGAGCTAATCCGTGCCGTTCACCTGGCATGCCCGCCCAGGCTGCCGAGATCGAACGCTTCTTGCGGAAAGTACTTGTGCAGCCGCACGTCACCGGTGCGTGCATGGCCTTCCATGCCTTCCAACCGCGAGATGCGGGCCGCCACGGCGCCCACTGTGCGCGACGCATCGCGCGTCAGCCGCTGCCAGGTTACGGTCTTGATGAACTTGCCCACCGAAAGCCCGCCGCTGTAGCGCGCGGCGCCCCGCGTGGGCAGGATGTGGTTGGGGCCGCTGCACTTGTCGCCATAGGCCACGGTGGTTTCTTCGCCCAGGAACAGCGAGCCGTAGTTGCCCAGGTTCGCAAGCCACCAGTCCAGGTCGCTGGCCATCACCTGCAGGTGTTCGGGGGCGTAGCGGTCGCTGACCTGCACCATCTCGTCAACCGTGTCGCACAGCACCACCTCGGCATAGTCGCGCCAGGCGGCGGTGGCCGCGCTGCGCGCGGGCTCGGGCAGGGCCTGGATGACGCCGGGCGCCAGGCGCATCACGGCCTCGCCCAAGCGGCGCGACGTGGTGATCAGCCACACCGGTGAATCGGGGCCGTGTTCGGCCTGGCCGATCAGGTCGGCGGCCACCACCACAGGGTCGGCGCTGTCGTCGGCAATCACGGCCGACTCGGTGGGCCCGGCCACCACGTCGATGCCGACACGGCCAAACAACATGCGCTTGGCCTCGGCCACGAAGCGGTTGCCCGGGCCCACGATGATGTCGGCCGGGTGGCCGCTGAAGCTGCCGTAGGCCAGCGCCGCCACGGCCTGCACACCGCCCAGCGCCAGCACCGTGTGCGCGCCGCACAGGTGCATGGCGTACAGGATGCCGGGGTGCACACCGTGGTCGCGCGTGGCGGGTGACGTGGCCACGATGTGCTTCACGCCTGCCACCTGCGCCGTGCCCACGCTCATGATGGCGCTGGCAGCATGTGCGTAGCGGCCACCGGGCACGTAGCAGCCGGCGGTGCTGCAGGGAATCAGGCGCTGGCCCACTTCAAGCCCGGGCAGCAGCTCGGCCTTGAATTCGTGCAATGAATCGCGCTGGCGCTGCGCAAAGTCCTGCACGCGGTCGCGCGCAAACCGGATGTCGGCCTTGATGCCGGGTGTCAGCGCCTGTTCGGCGGCGGCAAAGTGGGCCGGGCCCAGCACGATGTCGCCGCTGTAGCCGTCCAGGTCGCGCGCGTAGCGCCGCACGGCGTCTTCGCCCTGGGCTTCGATCTCGGCCAGCATGCGCGCCACGGTGTCGGCCGTGGCGGTGTCGATGGCCTGCTGCGGGGGGTTGGACTTCTTGAGGTGGGTGATGGTCATGGATGTTGCGTTTGATCGCCCGGTGCGTCGGGCCGGGCTCCCTTGTATGAGCTCCCTCTCCCTACCAGGGAGAGGGTTGGGGGCGAAGCGGGGGTTTCGAGCCGCGCGCGGCGAGCCCGCGGAGCGATGCCGGCTTGAAAGCCGGCATGCGCACTGCAAGTGAGGGTGGATTGCGGACGCAGGAAGGATGTGGTGTTGCCTGCATTTACCCTCACCCCAGCCCTCTCCCTGGGAGGGAGAGGGGGTGAATGCGCCGGGCGCCGCCGATTGGGGCCCCGGATGACCTCAGTTCGAACGATTGGCAAAGGCCTTCAGCACCGGGTCGCGGTCGATCAGCTTCAGGTACTCGTCGGTGACGTAGCTCTTAGGGTCGGGCAGCGCTTCGTCGGCGCGCAGCGAACCCACTTCCTTCATGAAGGCTGCGATGGTGTTCATCGTGGTGTCGCCGCGCGAGGGCTGGGCGCCGCGGTTGAACAGGGCCATCTGGCCGGCCAGGTC
>JANOZF010000221.1:0-2673 GCA_031429255.1 Rubrivivax sp. | reverse complement strand
GGACGGTACACCATACCGACCTCTTTTATGGTGGCACCTTCACGGGCAGGGCATAAGCCTTCCTTCAAGCGAAACCGTCTACGTTGGTCCGCTTAAGTCAAACGTTGATATGGCTTCTCTTTGTCAAGCGCGAACAGCATTTCCACAGCGACGCAGATCTGAGTGATACCCGGTGCCGGACGGGGAACGCGACGGAGCACTTGGTTGCCACCCGTGAAGGATGTGCGACGGTTGTTCATGCTGATATTCGAGGGTTGGGTACCTCAAGACAGATTTACGTCGCGGGGCTGCCTTCGCTCTAGGGGCTGAGATCGCATTGCATCGGCGTTGGCCAATGCAAGGCCCACCAATAACGTTGTCGAGGGTTCCCCAGTGGCCGCGGCTGCGCCGCGTTCCCCCTCCGGCATCTGAGTCAGTCGCTGGGTCTGCGCACCTCCTGTCTTCTCCCCTTGTTCAGCGGTATTCGTATTTGGTTTTCTCAGTCGGCGGCGGCGCCTGACCTGGCCGCCTCAGGCTCGTTCTTGATGCCCTGCCAGCCCGAGGTCTGCACCTCACGCCCGATCGCCCAGACGAACCCCGTGAGTTCACGCGCAACGGCGACCACGGCCTTGTTCTTCAGCACCCGGCGCGCCACCAGGCGCTTGAACTTGGCGTTCAGCCGCAGCTGCGCTTTCCAGGCGATGTCGGTGACTTCCTTGGGCAGCCCGTCGTGCCGCGCGGCGATGATCGGGCTCACGCGCGGGCTGTGCTGGTAGTGCCAGGCCACTTCCACCAGCATGCGCCGCGCCGCGCTGTTGCCGGCCTTGGTGATGCTGCCCTGGCGGCGCTTGGGTCCCGAGGAGTGCTCACCCGGTACCAGCCCGACGTAGGCCATCAGCTGGCGCGGGTTGTCGAAGCGCAGGAAGTCCTGCAACTCCGCCACCAGCGTCATCGCCGCGACCAGCTGCACCCCGCGCATGGCCTGCAGCGCCTGCACCACGCCCGCCAGTCCCCACTCGGGCAACGTGTCGCGCATGGCTTGCTCCAGCCGCGTGATCCGGGTGCTGGACTCCGTGACCGCGTGCAGGTACTCCTGCAGGGCGATCTGCTGTGCCGCGTGCTCCATCTTCAGTGTGGCCAACCAGCGTAGGTGCGCCGCCGTCCACGCGCTCTTGCCCGCGTAAGTGGTGCCGCTGCGCAGCAGCAGCGCCTTCAAACGGTGGCGCGCATTGCGGCACTCGCGCACGGCGTCCTCGCGGCTGCGCGCCAGGTCGCGTACAGCCTCGTCGGCCGCGTCCGGTACGCGCACCGCCGTGAGGTCGCCCGACCTGGACAGCCGCGCCAGCATCATCGCGTCGCGACGATCGGTCTTCACACGGTCACCCGAGCGCTTGGGAATCGACGAGGGCGCCACAACTTCGCATTCGATGCCCTGGGCACTGAGGTGCCGCCAGATCACGAATCCGCACGGGCCGGCTTCATAGACCACGTGCAGTCGGCGCCCCTGGCTGATGAGTCGTCGCAGCGCCTTGTCCAGAGCGACGAGATCGCCGCCAATGCTGCAGATGTGTCGAACCTCGCCGTCGCGCCCGGCGTCAGCCGTCGCAACGTCAATACTCTCCTTGTGAACGTCCAACCCGACATACAGAGTGCTAGATTTATCCATGGCCCGTCTCCTTGCAAGTTCGCAACGACCTGACCGCCTGTCGGCCAGGTGCATTGATGTAGCTCGGCACGCCTAGGCGTGCAACCTACGTTGTTGCAGAGGACGGGCCACCACAGGTCGCAAAGCCATTCTGTCTAGGCCTCCGATTTTTCGGTCCACTGCTTTCACATGGATTATCCGCAGCCTGTGGCGCACGCATCAACGCCGTGCTGTAGCGTGTCGAGCGTCCGTCGAACTCGGTTTGCGCCGGCGCTGGCGCGCCGGCGAGAGCAAATGTTTAGTCAGTTCCTTGTTGCGCCCTTGCTGGCCAAGTCTGTCGCGGCTAAGGCAGCACACACCTGTGGCGGCAAGGGCGCGCGGCGCGCCACCAGCCGTAAGGGCGTAGCCGGGTCTTACCGTGGCCCTCGGCGGCCTAACCCTTCGGTCAACCGGAGCGCCAACGGCATGCCACCAGGCCCGGTCCACATGTACGGTGTACATTGTCTGTGGCCCGGGCCTGGCGTCATACCGCTGTCGCCCGGTTACCTCAAACGTTAGGCATCAGAAACCGAGTCCGTGGCTACCTCGCCGTTCTTCGCCCGCATTCGCGAGCACGTCCTCCGGCTCACCGCTGCCGTGCCCGAAGGAAAGGTCTGCACCTTTCAGTCGATGGGCGAATACCTTGACGTGATGCCACGCCATGTCGCTTACATCTTGAGCCAACTTGAGGACAACGAGAAGTACATCTACCCGTGGCACCGCGTTGTGGGCGGTGACACAAGCCTTGGCACCCTGAAGAAGAATCCAGACGGGAAAGCGCAGGCTGAACTCTTGCGAGACGATGGCATCCTCGTGAGCAACAACAAGGTAGCGTCAAGTTTCGAGCAGGTATTCATCTCCGCAGAACGCCCTTCCAGTGGCCTTGCAAGGCAGAAGCGTCCAGCTGACGCACCTGTCCCAAAGCAAAGTCGCTCAAGGCAGGTCCGCGTGCGCTGATGCCTAACCCCTCGCTCAAGCGGAGCGCCAACGGCAGGCCACCAGGCCCGGGC
>JANOZF010000220.1:0-15153 GCA_031429255.1 Rubrivivax sp. | reverse complement strand
ATGGAAATCGTGCACGGCGACAAGGACCTGGAGCGCTACATGCGTGAAGCGGTGAAGGTCAGCGAAAAGTCACCCGTGCTGCTCGACCGTTTTCTGGACGACGCCATCGAGGTCGACGTCGACTGCATCAGCGACGGCGAGCAGGTGATGATCGGCGCCATCATGGAGCACGTGGAAGCGGCGGGCATCCACAGCGGCGACTCGGCATGCTCGCTGCCGCCCTACACGCTGAGCCCGGCGCTGCAGGACGAGATGCGCCGCCAGGCCACCGCGATGGCGAAGGCGCTGAACGTGGTGGGCCTGATGAACACGCAGTTTGCCGTGCAGGGTGAAGGCGACCAGGCGGTGGTCTACGTGCTGGAAGTGAATCCGCGCGCCTCACGCACCGTGCCTTTTGTCAGCAAGGCTACCGGCCAGCCGCTGGCCAAGATCGCTGCCCGCTGCATGGCCGGCCAGAAGCTGCGTGACCAGAAGGGTGTGATTGCCGAGGTGGTGCCGCCTTACTTCAGCATCAAGGAAGCGGTGTTCCCGTTCAACAAGTTTCCGGGTGTCGACCCGATCCTGGGCCCAGAGATGCGCTCCACGGGCGAGGTCATGGGCTCGGGCAATACCTTTGGTGAAGCCATGCTGAAGAGCCAGCTGGGCGCCGGCTCGCGGCTGCCGACGCAAGGCACGGTGGTGTTGACGGTGAAAAACAGCGACAAGCCGCGCGCGGTCGCTGTCGCACGCGAGCTGGTGGCGCTGGGCTTTCAGGTCGTGGCCACCAAGGGCACTGCAGCGGCTATCGCGGCCGCTGGGTTGCCCGTGCGCGTGGTGAACAAGGTCAAGGACGGCCGGCCCCACATTGCCGATATGGTGAAGGGCGGCGAAATCCAGCTCGTCTACACGACGGTGGACGAAACCCGCACCGCCATCGCCGACTCACGCTACATCCGCACGGCGGCGCTGGCAAACCGGGTCACGTACTACACCACGATGGCCGGCGCCGAGGCCGCCACCGAAGCGCTGAAACACCAGTCGGGTCTGGCCGTGGCCTCGCTGCAGGAACTGCATGCGCGGCTGAACAGCAGCCACGCACGAGAACTGCACTAAACTCACGGCTGTCGTCCGCCGCACCTGGCCCTTTATAGGGTTGGCTGCGGCGGACTCACTTTTTTTCCAGGACCAGGCATGACCACCATCCCTTTGACCCAGCGCGGCGCAGAACTGCTGAAAAACGAATTGCATCGCTTGAAGTCGGTGGAACGCCATGCCGTGATCCAGGCCATCTCGGAGGCTCGCGCACAGGGCGACCTGTCAGAAAACGCCGAATACGAAGCTGCCAAGGACAAGCAGGGCTTTGTCGAAGGGCGCATCAAGGAACTTGAATCCAAGTTGGCTGCAGCCCAGGTCATCGACCCGGCCGCGCTCGATGCAGGTGGCAAGGTGGTGTTTGGCGCCACGGTGGACCTCGAAGACGAAGACAGCGGAAAGAAGGCCACCTATCAGATCGTCGGCGACGACGAAGCCGACCTCAAGCAGGGTCTGATCTCGATCAGCAGCCCGATAGCGCGTGCCTTGATCGGCAAGGTGGCTGGAGATGTGGCCGAAGTGCAGGCCCCGGGTGGCGTGCGGCACTGGGAAATCGTGGCTGTTCGTTACGCCTGAGGTTCGCCCGCATGAGCCGCTGGGTCGTCCGCGCCGCCGGCTTGTTGCCTGCGGTGTGGCTGGGTGTGCTCTTGTGCGTGGCGCTGATTGCCACCCCGGCCGGTTTTGCGATCTTGCCGCGCAACCAGGCCGGTGCATTGGCCGGGCGCATCCTGGGTCAGGAAGCCTATCTGAGTCTCGTCATGGGCGTGCTCGTGCTGGTGGTCGAGCGCTGGTTGGTCCGGCGCCGTGCGGCCGCGCAGACTTCAGCGACGGGCAGCCAGATCACGCCAGGCATGCTGATGGCGCTGGGCACGCTGTTCTGCACCGTGCTGGGCTACTTCGTGCTGCAAGGCCCGATGGCCAGCGCGCGGCTCGGGCAAGGCGCCTTCAGCTTCGCCCAGCTGCACGGCCTGAGTCTGGTGACTTACGGAATCAAGGTGGTGCTCGTGGCCGGTCTGGCATGGCGCGGCGCGGGTGGCCGCGCTGCGATCACTTCTTCTTGACGCTGATGGTGCGCTCACGAACGCGCTTGATCTGGCCGCCAGATGTCACGCGTTCGTTGCCAAAGACCTTGACCTTTTTGACGGTGGCGCGATGGTTGCCGCTCTTCGAAAAACTGACGATCTTCACCACCCGGGGACCGGGCTTGCGGTCGTCCCGTTCGATCTTTTCCTTCGGCGGCACCGGTCGCCACAGCACCAGCAATTTGCCGATGTGTTGAATCGGAGCGGCCCCCAAGGTGTCAGCCAGGCTGGTGAGCATGGCATCGCGGCTGGTGCGGTCGTCCGAGAAGACACGCACCTTGATCAACCCATGCGCATTGAGCGCGAGGTTGACTTCCTTTTCCACGGCAGGTGTCAGACCGTCGTTGCCGATCATCACCACAGGGCTCAGGTGATGGGCGGCGGAGCGGTGCTCCTTGCGTTGGGCGGGGGTCAATTGAATGGCAGGCATCGCCGTATTATCGACTGCACATGAAAGTAATCTCGAAAAGCAAGAAGATCAACAAGGCTTGGCTGCACGACCACGTCAACGACACCTACGTGAAGTTGGCAAAGCAGGAGGGCTACCGAGCCCGCGCGGCGTACAAGCTCAAGGAGATCGACGAGACGCTCAAGCTGCTGCGCCCCGGGCAGGTGGTGGTCGATCTCGGCGCCGCACCAGGGGCCTGGAGCCAGTATCTGCGGCGCAAGTTCGCCCCAGTGGGTGCCGCCGTGGGTTCACTGAACGGCACCATCATCGCACTGGACATCCTGGACTTCGAGCCCATAGAGGGCGTGTTGTCGCTGAAGGGCGACTTCCGCGAAGAGCTGGTGGCACAGGAATTGGTAACCGCCCTGGCAGGCAAGCCAGTTGATGTGGTGATGTCTGACCTGGCGCCCAACCTGTCCGGCATCGAGTCCACCGATGCCGCGCGCATCGGCCATCTCGTGGAACTGGCGGTGGAGTTCGCCGTGCAACACCTGCGACCAGACGGCGCGCTGGTCTGCAAGGTGTTTCACGGCAGCGGCTACAGCCAGCTGGTGA
Organism: Rubrivivax sp.; assembly: GCA_031429255.1. GTDB lineage: Bacteria > Pseudomonadota > Gammaproteobacteria > Burkholderiales > Burkholderiaceae_C > Rubrivivax. The sequence goes on along the minus strand of JANOZF010000220.1, from coordinate 11,997 downwards.
ACCTCTTCAAGGCAACCTTCCGGGTGGTCAAGCCCATCAAGCCCAAGGCCAGCCGGGACAAGTCTTCAGAGACCTTTCTCGTCGGCATGGGACTCAAGACCCGATAAGGTTAGGCGAAGCGGTAAATGAGCCGTGAAGTCGAACCCGTTTCCCGCCCTTGTTGCAGCGCTTGAAGAACCGAATGCAAACCCTTGACTGCTCTAGAATCGCCCCTATATACCGTGGAGTCCGACCCTGCCAACCCTGGCGCGGCGTACCGCTGAACTTCAAGAAGGAGCCGCGGTGAACAATCAATGGTTTTCGAAGGTCGCCGTCTGGCTGGTGATTGCACTCGTGCTCTTCACGGTCTTCAAGCAGTTCGACCGCGGCACGGCCACGGGCAACCAGATCGGTTACTCCGACTTCCTTGAAGAAGTCCGGGGCAAGCGCATCAAGTCCGTTACCTTGCAGGAAAGTCCGGGCGGTGGCACCGAAATCATTGCCGTCACCTCCGATGACAAGCGGCTGCGCAGCACCGCCACGTTTCTGGACCGCGGCTTGGTGGGCGACCTCATCAACAACGGTGTCAAGTTTGATGTGCGGCCCCGCGAAGAGCCTTCGCTGCTGATGAGCATCCTGGTCAGCTGGGGTCCGATGTTGCTGCTGATCGGCGTGTGGGTGTACTTCATGCGTCAGATGCAAGGCGGCGGCAAGGGCGGTGCCTTCAGTTTCGGCAAGAGCAAGGCCCGCATGCTCGACGAAGCCAACAACACCACCACGTTTGCCGATGTGGCCGGTTGCGACGAAGCCAAGGAAGAAGTCAAGGAACTGGTCGACTTCCTGAAGGACCCGCAAAAGTTTCAGAAGCTCGGCGGCCGTATTCCCCGCGGTGTGTTGCTGGTCGGCCCCCCCGGCACCGGCAAGACGTTGTTGGCCAAGGCGATCGCTGGCGAGGCCAAGGTGCCCTTCTTCAGCATCAGTGGCTCTGACTTCGTCGAGATGTTCGTCGGCGTGGGTGCTGCCCGCGTGCGCGACATGTTCGAGCAAGCCAAGAAGAGCGCGCCCTGCATCATCTTCATTGACGAAATCGACGCGGTCGGTCGCCACCGCGGTGCCGGCCTGGGCGGCGGCAATGACGAACGCGAACAGACCTTGAACCAGATGCTGGTCGAGATGGACGGCTTCGAGACCAATGTGGGGGTCATCGTGATGGCGGCCACCAACCGGCCCGACATCCTCGACCCCGCGCTGTTGCGCCCGGGCCGCTTCGACCGCCAGGTCTACGTGACGCTGCCCGATGTGCGCGGTCGTGAACAGATCCTCAACGTGCACATGCGCAAAGTGCCGGTGGGGCAGGACATCCGCGCCGACATCCTGGCCCGCGGCACCCCCGGTTTCAGCGGCGCCGACCTGGCCAACCTGGTCAACGAAGCGGCTCTCTTCGCCGCGCGCCGCAATGGCCGCGTGGTGGAGATGGTCGACTTCGAGAAGGCCAAGGACAAGATCATGATGGGCCCCGAGCGCAAGAGCATGGTGATGCCCGAGGAAGAGCGCAAGAACACCGCCTACCACGAGGCCGGCCACGCACTGGTGGCGCGCCTGATGCCCAAGACCGACCCGGTGCACAAGGTGACCGTCATTCCGCGCGGCCGTGCGCTGGGCGTCACGATGCAATTGCCCGAAGGTGACCGCTACAGCATGGACAAGGAACGCATGTTGTCCACCATCAGTGTGCTCTTTGGCGGGCGTATCGCCGAAGAGGTGTTCATGAACCAGATGACCACCGGCGCCAGCAACGACTTCGAGCGCGCCACGTCCATCGCCCGCGACATGGTCACCCGCTATGGCATGACCGACGAGCTCGGCCCCATGGTGTATGCAGAGAACGAGGGAGAGGTCTTCCTCGGGCGCTCGGTGACCAAGACCACCAGTATGTCCGAAGACACCATGCGCAAGGTCGACGGCGTCATTCGTCGCATCATCGACGAGCAGTACACCATCGCCCGCAAGCTGATCGAAGACAACAAGGACAAGATGCACGCGATGGCCCACGCGCTGCTGGAGTGGGAAACCATCGACGCCGAGCAGATCGACGACATCATGGGCGGCAAGCCTCCGCGCGCGCCGAAGGACTGGACACCTTCTTCCAGCCGCACCAACGGCCCGACACCGCCGGTGGGCACCGACGGCGCACCAGCGGCAGCCTGAAGGCATCGCGTTCGTCGATGACGATCAAGGGCGGGGCTGAGGCCCCGCTTTTCATTTCAGAGCCCTACAAGCGCTTGCAAATGGCTCATTTTTTCAACAACTCCCCAACCCCGGGCTCGTTGGTGCTGCACCAGGCGGCCCAGAATCGCGTGACCAGCAGGATGACACCACCATGAGCAGAAAGTACTTTGGCACCGACGGCATTCGCGGCACGGTGGGCAAGCCGCCCATCACGCCGGACTTCATGCTGCGACTGGGCCATGCGGTGGGACAGGTGCTGCGCCGCACGGGCGAGAGGCCCACAGTATTGATCGGCAAGGACACGCGCATTTCGGGCTACATGCTCGAGTCGTCGCTCGAGGCCGGCTTCGCATCGGCAGGTGTGGATGTGCTGCTGACAGGGCCGCTGCCCACGCCCGGCGTGGCCTACCTCACACGGGCTCGCCGGCTCGACCTGGGTGTGGTGATCAGCGCATCACACAACCCGTTTGCCGACAATGGCGTCAAGTTTTTCTCATCTCGCGGCGAGAAGCTGCCCGACGAGTGGGAACGTGACGTGGAGGCCATGCTCGAGCAGCCACCTCAGTGGGTGGAGTCGGCCGCGCTGGGGCGTGCGCGTCGTGTGGAAGACGCACGCGGCCGCTACATCGAATTCTGCAAGAGCACCGTGCCGGCGACGATGTCGCTGCGCGGCATGAAGATCGTGGTCGACGCAGCTCATGGCGCGGCCTACCACGTGGCGCCAGACGTCTTTCACGAGCTGGGCGCTACGGTGGTGCAGATCGGCTGCTCGCCCAACGGCATGAACATCAACGATGGCGTGGGCGCAACGGCACCTCAGGCGCTGGTGAAGGCCGTGATCGAGCACCGTGCCGACTACGGAGTGGCCTTGGACGGCGACGCCGACCGCCTGCAGCTGGTGGACGGGAAAGGACGGTTGTTCAACGGCGACGAGTTGCTCTACGTGATGGCCGCTGACCGCCTGAGTCAGGGGCGCGAGGTGCCCGGCGTGGTGGGTACGCTGATGACCAACCTGGCGGTCGAGCAGGCCCTGGCACGTCTGGGCGTGGCGATGGTGCGCGCCAAGGTGGGCGACCGATATGTGCTGGAAGAGTTGAGTGCGCGGGGCTGGCAGCTCGGGGGAGAAAGCTCGGGCCACTTGCTGGCCCTGGATCGGCATACCACGGGCGACGGCATTGTCAGTGCGCTACAGGTGCTGCGCGCCGTGCAAAGAAACGGCCACTCGCTGGCCTCGCTGCTGGACGGCGTGACGCTGTTCCCGCAGACGATGATCAACGTTCGACTGCCACCAGGCAGCAATTGGCAATCCAACGCAAGGCTGGCCGATGCGCGCGCCACCGCTGAACGGCAGCTGGGCGACAGCGGCCGCGTGCTGATCCGCCCTTCGGGCACCGAGCCGGTGCTGCGCGTGATGGTCGAAGCCAGCGACGGCGTGCTCGGACGCCACTGCGCAGAACGCATGGCCGAGGCAGCAGCCGCGGGCTGAGTCAGCGGCCGCCGGGCGCCCGAGCGGCCGAAGGGCTTCAGCGTCTGAGTGGCAGCAGCACCTTGTCGATGATGTGAATGGCTCCATTGGAAGCTTGCACGTCAGTCTGCGTGACCACCGCGTCTTCCACGGTCAGGAACGAGCCTGACTTGTAGATGGCCACGTTGGTACCCTGCAAGGTGACCAAGTTGCCGTTCTTGGCATCCGCAGACATCGCCTTGCCGGCCACCACGTGATAGGTCAGCACGGATCTGAGCAACTCCTTGTTCGAAGACAACTCTTCCAGCGTCTTGGCCGGAAGGGCTTTGAAGGCATCGTCGGTGGGCGCGAAAACCGTGTAGGGCCCGGCGCCGCGCAAGGTGTCGGCCAAGCCGGCCTGGTTGATGAGGCGGCTCAGCGTGGACAACTGCGGCGTGCGGCCGGCGGTGTCGGTAAGGGTGGTGGGCGCGTCCGTGGTGGCGCATCCACCCAGCACCATGGCAGCGGCCAGGGCGGCAGATATCAGGAAGGACGTTCGGGTCAGTGTCATGCGGGAGCTCCGTGAATGTGGGGATTCGACTCCTGGCAAGGTTAGGGCGTCTGCATGACAGGTTTGTGACCATCAACCAACCCTGTGACAAGGGCGCGCCCGCAGGCTGGCGCTGTCACATTCCCGTCATCTGCGGTTCGTACAGTCACTCTATCGCCAACTTCCGCACAGAAGGTTCCTTCCATGACCATGCTCCGATCGGCTGTCGTCTCTGGCGCCACGCTTTTTGCCGTTGCCGCAGTCTTCGCCCAAGACGTGACGGGCGCCGGTGCAACTTTCCCCGCACCGATCTACGCCAAGTGGGCCGATGCCTACAACAAGGCGACAGGTGCGCGCATCAACTACCAGTCGGTGGGTTCGGGTGCGGGCCTGCGGCAGATCCGCGGCAAGACGGTTGACTTCGGTGCTTCGGACATGCCGTTGACCGACGCCGAGCTGGCCAAGGATGGGCTGATCCAGTTTCCGACGGTCATTGGCGGTGTGGTGCCGGTGGTCAACATCAAGGGCATTGCCCCGGGGCAGATTCGCTTGACCGGCCCCGTGCTGGGCGACATCTTCCTGGGCAAGATCACGAAGTGGAATGACCCGGCACTGACGGCGCTGAACCCGGGCGTTCCGCTGCCGGATGCCGCCATCTCTCCGGTGCGCCGTGCCGACGGTTCCGGCACTACCTTCATCTTCACCAACTACCTGTCCAAGGTCAACGCCGAGTGGAAGAGCAAGGTGGGTGAAGGCACGGCAGTCAACTGGCCCACGGGTGCTGGCGGCAAAGGCAACGAAGGCGTGGCTGCGTTCGTGCAGCGGCTGCCCAACTCCATCGGCTACGTCGAGTACGCCTACGTCAAGCAGAACAAGATGACGTACACGCTGATGCGCAACAAGGACGGCAACTTCGTGACGCCCAGTGACGATGCCTTCAAGGCTGCTGCTGTCGGTGCCGACTGGAACAAGACCTTCTTCCAGGTCACCACCGAGCAGGCAGGCAAGGACGCCTGGCCGCTGACGAATCCGACCTACATCCTCATGTTCAAGGTGCAGGACAAGCCGGCCGTTGCCACCAATGCGCTGAAGTTCTTCGAATGGGCCTACAACAACGGCGACAAGATGGCCGACGACCTTGACTACGTGCCGCTGCCATCTGCCGTGAAGGACCTGGTTCGCAAGCAGTGGGCCGACAGCCTGAAGGACGCGGCCGGCAAGCCGGTGGCATTCAAATAGGGGCCGTTGGCGGTCCTGCCGTGCCCGGCAGGACCGCCCGTTGCTGTCCCGGTCAACATCCCCAAGCGGAGGCCAGATGGCCGCTACACTGCCCGCCAGCCCCTACAAGAAGAGTGTGAAGATGGAGCGAGCTTCTCCCAGCGGCGACCCGCCTGGCCGCCGCAGGGTTCTGCCCTGGGCTGACGCGGCCTTTTCGGTACTGGCCCATGGCGCGGCCTGGATCACCTTGCTGCTGCTGGTCGGCATCATCCTGTCGCTGTTCATGGGCGCCATGCCTGCCATTCGCGAGTTTGGCCTGGGCTTCCTGGTAACCACTGAATGGGACCCGGTTCAGCTGAAATTCGGCGGCCTGGTGATGATCTATGGCACGCTGATGACGTCGTTCATTGCGCTGCTGATCGCCGTGCCCGTCAGCTTCGGCATTGCCATCTTTCTCACCGAACTGTCACCGCTGTGGCTGAAGCGGCCGCTGGGCGTGGCCATCGAACTGCTGGCGGCTGTGCCGTCGATCGTCTACGGCATGTGGGGCCTGCTGGTCTTCGGGCCCATCCTGTCGACCTACGTGCAGCAGCCGCTACAAAAGGCTTTTGCCGGCGTGCCCATGCTGGGCACGCTGTTCTCTGGCCCGCCGGTGGGCATCGGCATCCTGTCGGCCGGCATCATCCTTGCCATCATGATCATCCCGTTCATCGCTGCCGTGATGCGCGATGTGTTCGAGACCACGCCCGCCATGCTGAAGGAGTCTGCCTATGGCCTGGGCTCCACGACCTGGGAAGTGGTGTCCAAGGTGGTGCTGCCCTTCACCAAGACTGGCGTCGTCGGCGCCATCATGCTGGGCCTGGGGCGTGCTCTGGGCGAAACCATGGCCGTCACCTTCGTCATCGGCAACTTCAACCAGTTGGACTCGCTGTCGCTGTTTCAGGCGGCCAACAGCATCACGTCGGCGCTGGCCAACGAATTCGCCGAAGCCGGCGAAGGCCTGCACCAGGCTTCACTGATCTACCTGGGGCTGATCCTCTTCTTCATCACCTTCGTGGTGTTGACGTTGTCGAAGATCCTGCTGTCGCGACTGAGCCGCGGGGAAGGGAATCGCACATGAGCTCGTTGGCCACCCTGGACGCCGGCCGCATGGCGCTGCACCGCCGGCGCAAGGTCGTCAACGTCATCGCCCTCACGCTGGCGCTGGCTGCGATGGCCTTCGGCGTGTTCTGGCTGATCTGGATCCTGTTCGAAACCGTGCGTCTTGGATTGGGCGGCCTCGGCCTGCAGCTGTTTACCGAGTCGACCCCGCCACCGCAGGCTGAAGTGGGCGGCCTGGCCAACGCCATCGTCGGCTCACTGATCATGGTCAGCCTGGCCACAGCGCTGGGCACACCGATTGGCGTCATGGCCGGCATCTACCTGGCTGAGTACGGCAAACGCGGTTGGCTGGGTGCGGTCACGGGTTTCATCAACGACATCCTGTTGTCGGCGCCGTCCATCGTCATCGGTCTCTTCATTTATGCCGCCGTGGTGGCGCGATTCAAGACCTTCTCGGGCTTCGCGGGGGTGCTGGCCTTGGCGTTGATCGTGATACCGGTGGTGGTGCGCACGACGGAGAACATGCTCAGCCTGATCCCGAACGCACTGCGTGAGGCCGCCTACGCATTGGGCACGCCCAAGTGGAAAGTCATCTCGTCGGTGACGTTGAAGGCGGCAAGGGCTGGCGTCATCACGGGCGTGATGTTGGCCTTTGCGCGTATCGCGGGTGAAACCGCGCCTTTGCTGTTCACCGCACTGTCCAACCAGTTCTTCACGGCCGATCTGGGCGAGCCGATGGCCAGCCTGCCGGTGACGATCTTCAAGTTCGCGATGAGCCCATACGAGAACTGGCAGAAGCTGGCCTGGGCCGGCGTATTCCTGATCACCATCGGTGTGCTTGCGCTCAACATCCTGGCGCGCGTGCTGTTCCGCAACAAGTCATAGATGAGGCCCGGAAACCATGGACACCCGAGTTGAGCTGCCCAGCACCGAGAAGGTCAAGATTGCCGTGCGCGATCTGAACTTCTATTACGGCAGTTTCCAGGCGCTGAAGCACATCAATCTGGACATTCCGGAGCGCAAGGTCACCGCCTTCATCGGGCCTTCGGGCTGCGGCAAGAGCACGCTGCTGCGCACCTTCAACCGCATGTTCGAGCTCTACCCCGAACAGCGGGCCGAAGGCAGCATCACGCTGGACGGCGAGAACATCTTGAAGAGCAAGACCGACGTCACGCTCATCCGCGCCAAGATCGGCATGGTCTTCCAGAAGCCGACGCCGTTCCCGATGTCGATCTACGACAACATCGCCTTCGGCGTTCGCCTGTTCGAATCGCTGCCGCGGGTGGAGATGGACGAGCGGGTCGAGTGGGCCTTGAAGAAGTCGGCCCTGTGGGGCGAAGTGAAGGACAAGCTGAACCAGAGCGGCGCCAGTCTCTCGGGCGGCCAGCAGCAGCGCTTGTGCATCGCGCGCGGCATTGCCATCAAGCCCGAGGTATTGCTGCTCGACGAACCCTGCTCGGCACTGGACCCCATCTCCACCGGCAAGATCGAAGAGCTGATACACGAACTGAAAAGCGACTACACGGTGATGATCGTCACCCACAACATGCAGCAGGCCGCACGCTGCAGTGACTACACCGCCTACATGTACCTGGGCGATCTGGTGGAATTCGGCCCCACGAACGAACTGTTCATGAAGCCGAAGAAGAAGGACACCGAGGACTACATCACCGGGCGCTTCGGTTGACGCGCCACCACAGGACACGCACACGATGAGCGACAAACACCTCTCCACGCAGTTCGATTCCGAGCTGAGCGCCATCTCTGCGCGCGTTCTCGAGATGGGCGGTCTGGTCGAAAGCCAGGTCGCGCAGGGTCTGTATGCCTTGACGCATTTCAGTGCCGAGACAGCGACGCAAGTGCTGTTGCACGAGGACCGCGTCAATCAGATGGAGATGGAGATCGACCGCGACTTGTCGGCCATCATCGCGCGCCGCCAGCCCACCGCCCGCGATCTACGACTGCTGATCGCAGTGAGCAAGACGATCGCCAATCTCGAGCGCGTGGGTGACGAGGCCGCGCGCATCGCACGCATCGTGCAACGGCTCATCAACACCGGCGTGAACTCGCGCCTGCGCCTGCCCGTGTCCGACCTGAGCTTTGGTGCCGACCTGGCCATCGCCCAACTGCGCAAGGCGCTCGACGCCTTTGCCCGGCTCGACACCGGCAAGGCACTGGAAGTACTGAAAGAAGACAACCAGATCGACGAGGAATTCGAAGGCCTGTTGCGCAAGCTCATCACCTACATGATGGAAGACCCGCGCACCATCTCGGCCAGCATCGACCTGGTGTTCGTGGCCAAGGCCATCGAGCGTGTCGGAGACCACGCCAAGAATCTGGCCGAAGCCATCATCTACGTGGTGAAGGGCACTGACGTGCGCCACACGTCATTGGCTGACGTCGAGAACGTGATCCGGTGATGGCCTTCGGGAAGCTCATATGAGCCAGGTGCTGGTGGTTGAAGACGAGACGGCGATTGCGGAGCTGATCGCCATCAATCTGCGCCACGCGGGCTACACCGTGGTCATGGCTCGGGATGCCCAGGCTGCACAGGCGGCGGTCGACCGTGTGTTGCCCGACCTGGTGCTGCTCGACTGGATGTTGCCGGGCCAGCCCGGTGTTCAGCTGGCCAAACGCTGGCGCAGCGAGTCGCGCACGCGTGAGCTGCCCATCATCATGCTGACGGCCCGCGCCGACGAAGGCGACAAGATCGCCGGCCTCGACTCGGGCGCAGACGACTATCTGACCAAGCCTTTTTCGCCCAAGGAACTGCTGGCGCGCATACGCGCCGTGCTGCGCCGCAAGGCCCCCGAGGCGCTGGACACGCCCGTTGAAGTGAATGGCTTGTGCCTGGACCCGTCCACGCGCCGCGTGATCCGCCGGCCAGGGGATGGGTCAACCGGGGCCGGTGTGGAAGTCAAGCTCGGCCCCACCGAGTTCCGTCTGCTGCACTTCCTGATGACGCATCCGGAGCGGGTGCACAGCCGTGCTCAACTGCTCGACCGGGTGTGGGGCGACCATGTCTTCATCGAAGAGCGCACGGTGGACGTGCACATCAAGCGCCTGCGCGAAGCGCTGCAGCCGGTGCAGTGCGCCGGCCTCGTCGAAACCGTTCGCGGCGCCGGTTACCGGCTCACGCAACAGCTGGGTTCGGCCGTGACCTGATGGCCGACCCTGTGTGCCCGTTTGACGACGAGCGGATGCTGATGAACGTCAGGCGATGAACGGCTGCTGATGGACGGACTGTTTTCCCGCATCTTCTGGATGCTGGCCCTGGTGGCCAGCGGTGCGCTGCTCGGGCGCCTGGCTGGCGCCTACCTGGGGGCAGCCGCGCTGCTCACAGGCGTCGGCGTTGCAGCGGGCGCGGTGCTGGGCGTTTCCTGGGATGCTTGGCGCGGCCAGCGCCTGATGAACTGGCTGCGCGGCCCGCAGACGTCCACGGCGCCGCGCGATGCTGGCTTCTGGGGCGAGTTGGCCTACCGTGTCGAGCGGGCGCTGCAAACGCGCGATCTCACCATTCGCCAGGAAGGGCAGCGGCTGCAGCAGTTCCTGTCGGCGATCGAAGCTTCGCCCAACGGCGTGCTGCTGCTCGACCCTTCGGACCAGATCGAGTGGTGCAATTCCGTGGCCGCCGATCACTTCGGGCTCGACCCCCTGCGCGACCGTCAGCAGCGCGTCACCAACCTGGTTCGAACACCCGCGTTCATTGCCTACCTGCACGCGGCTGTCTTCGACGAAGCGGTGGTCTTCGCATCGCCCACCGGCCAGGCCACACTGTCCGTTCTGGTCAGGCCATACGGCGACGGCCAGAAGCTGGTGCTGTCGCAAGACATCACCGAACGTGAACGCGCCGAAGCCATGCGCCGCGATTTCGTGGCCAACGTGTCGCACGAGATCCGCACGCCCTTGACGGTATTGACCGGCTTCGTGGAAACGCTGGCAAGCCTGCCCTTGACCGAGCCAGAGCGCCATCGCGTGCTGACTCTGATGCAACAGCAGACCGACCGCATGCAGGCCCTGGTGGGTGACCTGCTGCAACTGGCCCAGTTGGAAGGCAGCCCGAGGCCGGGCGCCGAACGCTGGCTGCCGGTGACGCTTCTGTTCCAACGCGCGCTCGCCGACGCGCGCGCCCTGTCGGCGGGCCGCCACACCATCACGATGGACGGTAGCGCTGATGCCGAGGTGGCCGGCAGCGAGGCCGAGTTGCTCAGCGCAGTTGGCAACCTGCTGACCAATGCCGTGCGCTACACGCCTGAGGGGCGCAGCATTGCGATTCAATGGTCGCGGCGCAGCGACGGTGCGGGCCTGATCGAGGTGCGCGACAGCGGCATCGGCATCGCGCGCGAGCACCTGCCACGGCTGACCGAGCGCTTCTACCGCGTCGACGGCAGCCGTTCACGCGACACCGGCGGCACGGGTCTGGGTCTGTCCATCGTCAAGCACGTGATGCAGCGTCACGGCGGTGAAGTGACGGTGGACAGCGAACCCGGCAAGGGCTCGGCCTTCTGCCTGGTGCTGCCGGCTCTGCGGGTACGGCACAAGCCGAGCGATGCCACAGTCGGTCGGCTTGCCGCCATACCCGAAACCCCGGCGGCCTGATCACCGGCCGGCGTTGCGCCGATAAATCAATGTCAGTTCGTCACGGTCGGTCGGGCGGCGCGCCTGACCGAAGAGCGTCCAGCCTTCTGGAGCAGCGGGCACCAGCCGCTGGCGCACCACTTTCAGCAGGATCTCGCAGCGCAACTGGGGGCTGCTGCGGGCGTCGACCTTCCAGCGCCCCAGGGTCTCCAGCGCAGCTACCGACGACGGTGCCAGCCCTGGTGCCTGGATGCAGGCCTGAGGCGGTACCAGTGTGGCCACCGCCTTCACCCACGGGTTGGCGCTGCGCGCATAGTCCAGTGGCTGCAACCACAGCGTCATCGCCAGTAGCCAGCACAAGGCCACGCCGCTGGCAGGCAGCACCAGGCTCTTCCACAGCGCTTCACGGTGCCGGCCGGTGCGCCAGCGCACGATGGCCACCCACGCGGCGCTGCCGGCCAGCGCAAAACACAAGGCCAGCGCCGAGAACCGGGGCTCGAAGCCTGGCAGCAGCTTGAACACATTGCGGGCCTGCCACGCCGGGGCGCCGGTCTGCAGCGCGATGTAGACCAGCCAGAACCAGAGCGCCACCAGCGTGAAGAAGAACATCGAGAACCAGTCGATGGCCGCCGACGCGCTGCGCTTCAAGGTCGGCAGCGCAAAGGCCGCCAGCACCGCCAGCGCAGGCAAGCCCATCAACAGGGCACGGTCGGAGCCTGCCATGGCCAGGTTGGCTGCCAGCGCCACCACCACCACCGACAACGGCACCGACAAATGCCGGTAGCTCAGTTGGCGGCGCCAGCGCCACAGCGTCCACAGGGCCATTGGCCACAGGGGCCACATGAACCACAGCCACTGCCGCGCCACGGCCCTCAGGTCGTCCTGCGTCATGGTCGCG
>JANOZF010000219.1:0-37469 GCA_031429255.1 Rubrivivax sp. | reverse complement strand
CGCCATCCGCCGTGTCAACGAAGAAGGCACCGCGGTGCTGCTGGTGGAGCAGAACGTGTCGATGGCGCTGCGCGTGGCGCACCGCGCCTACGTGCTGGAAGAAGGCCGCATGGTGGCCGATGGCAGCCCCGACGAACTGATGCAGCGCGACGAGATCCGCCGCGCCTACCTGGGCGTCTGAGCGCCTGTCCACCCGCGAAACCCGCCATGATCTACATGCTGCGCCTGCTCGACAAGCCCGACCATGCCGCGCTGCGCCAGCGCCTGCGCCCGCTGCACAAGGCCTACCTGGCTGCGGTGGCCGACCGCATCGCCTTCGCCGGCCCGCTGACGCACGACGATGGCCACACGATGATCGGCAGCCTGCTGGCGATCGACTTCGACAGCCGCGACGCGGCCCATGCCTGGCTGGCCGACGAACCCTTCACACGCGCCGGCCTGTATGGCTCGGTCGAGGTGCAGGCCTTCGTCAATCTGTGGCCGCAGAAGACCGGCTTTGCGCCGGCTGCGTGACCGCACCATGATCAGGCACATCGTGATGTGGTCGGTGACCGGTGACGACGCCGCTGCACGCGCGCACAACGTGGCGTTCCTGAAAGCCCAGTTCGAGTCGCTGCGCGGGCGCGTGCCCGGGCTGCTGCACCTGGAAATCGGCGTCGACTTCAGCCGCATCGACTACGCTTGCGACGTGGTGCTGGTGTCCGATTTCGTGTCGCGCCAGGCGCTGGCCGACTATGCCGAACACCCCGAACACCTGCGCGTGAAGCACGCGCTGGGCACGCTGCGAACGGCACGGCACCAGGTCGACTACGAAGTCGACGATGAGGCCGCGCCAGCAGCCCAGAGTGCCGATGCTGCAGCCCGTCAGAAGCCATAGGCCGACCCGCAAGCGCGCAAACTACGGCATGCGCCCCATCCACACCCACCCGCAGAGGACACCATGAGCCAGCACCAGACCAGCGACATCACCCAGGCCGTTCTGGACCGCATCCAGGACAGCACCGACCCGCGTTTCAAACAGGTGCTGGGTGCCTTGATCCGCCACCTGCACGCGTTGGCGCGCGAGGTCGACCTGAAGCCCGACGAGTGGATCGCGGCGATCCAGTTCCTGACCAAGGTGGGCCAGACCTGCGACGACAAGCGGCAGGAATTCATCCTGCTGTCCGACACGCTGGGCTTGTCGATGCTGGTGGTGGAACTGGAACAGAAACGGCGCTCGGCCGTGGCCGTGGTCGATGCCCAGGCCGTGGTGCCGCCCACCGAGGCCACCGTGCAGGGCCCTTTCTTCTGGGAAGGCGCGCCCGAGTTGCCGCTGGGCAGCGACATCGGCGCCGGCATGCCAGGCGAGCCCACTTACTACAGCGGCCGGGTCACCGACACCCATGGCCGGCCGGTGCAGGACTGCAAGCTGGAGATCTGGTCGGGCGACGGCGACGGCGTCTACGACATGCAGATGGGCGACGAGGCCGGCATGCGGCTGCGCGCGCGCTTTCACACCGACACCGACGGCGGCTACTGCTTCTGGTCGATCAAGCCCACCTACTACCCGGTGCCCGACGACGGCCCGGTGGGCGACATGCTGCGGCGCATGGGGCGCCACCCCAACCGCCCCGGCCACATCCACCTGATGGCACACAGCCCCGGCCATGTGCCGCTGACCACGCACCTGTTCCCGTCCGACAGCCCGTTTCTCGACTCTGACGCGGTGTTTGGCGTGCGCGACAGCCTGATCCTGCCCTTCGAGAAACACGCGCCGGGCAGCGCGCCCGACGGTCGTGTGCTCGACCGGCCTTTCCACACCGCGCACTACGACATCCGCCTCGCGCCGGCAAAGTGAACAGGACCCCACCCCCATGAAGATCGGCAAGCACACCGTCCCCACCTCGGCCATCTGCACCTCCGACGACGAGACCATCGTCGTGCCCGGCGCCGACCTGAGCCGCGACCTCATCGGCAAGGTCTCGTTCGTCGACTACTTCTGGCTGCTCGTCACCGGCCAGCGCCCCAGCGCCGTGGCCAGCCGCGTGCTCGACGCCACGCTGGTGGCGATTGCCGAACACGGCCTGGTGCCCAGCGTGCAGGCCAGCCGCATGACGATGGCGGCGGCGCCCGACGCCATCCAGGGCGCGGTGGCGGCCGGCATCCTGGGCTGCGGCTCGGTGATCCTGGGCGCATCGGAAACCGCGGGCCGGCTGTTCCTGCGCATCGATGCGCTCGCCCGTGAACAGTCGCTGTCGCTCGAAGCGGCAGCCACCGAGATCGTGCGCGAACTGCGGGCGAACAAGCAGGCCATACCGGGCTACGGCCACCCGCTGCACAAGGCGCGTGACCCGCGCGTGGCGCGCTTGTTCGAGGTGGCGGCCGAGGCCGGCTCGACCATGCATTTCGTGGCCATCGCCGAAGCGGTGGAAAAGGTGTTGCCCGAGCTCACCGGCCGCGACCTGCGGCTGAACGTGTCGGCCGCGATACCGGCAGTGCTGCTGGACGTGGGCTTCCCGGCCGACGCCCTGAAAGGCGTGCCGATACTGGCGCGCACCGCCGGCCTCATCGGCCACCTGACCGAAGAACTCGCACACCCGATCGGCTTCGCTTTGTCGTACCAGGCCACGCGCGAGCAGCAATACAGCGGCGAATTGCCGGCCGGCGTGACGATGAACCGGGCGGGCTGAAGCGATGGCCAGGGTACTTGCCGGCGTGCGCGTGGTCGAACACGGCACCTTCATCACCGGGCCGGCGGCGGCCATGCTGCTGGCCGACCTGGGTGCCGACGTGATCAAGGTCGAGCAGCCCGCAGGCGACCCGTTCCGCGCCTTTCGCGGCGGCACTTACAGCCCGCACTATCAAACCTACAACCGCAACAAGAAGAGCGTGACGCTGGACACGCGCGAGCGCGGTGACCTGGCCCATTTCGAGCGACTGGTTGCTGACGCCGACGTCTACATTCAGAACTTCCGCCCGGGCGTGGCCGAGAAACTGGGCGCCGGCGAAGCGCGGTTGCGCGAACTGACCCCGCGGCTGGTCTACTGCGCCATCAGCGGCTTCGGACCCGATGGCCCCGCGGCCGCACGGCCCAGCTACGACACCGTGGCACAGGCCGCCAGCGGGTTTCTGAAGCTGCTGATCAACCCTGCCAATCCGCGCGTGGTCGGCCCCGCGCTGGCCGACGCGCTGACCGGTTTCTACGCTGCCTACGGCATCCTGGGCGCGCTGTATGAACGTGAACGCCTTGGTGGCGCTACACGCGGACGGCGCGTCGAGGTGTCGATGTTCGAGGCGATGACGCACTTCAACCTCGACGCCTTCACGCACCTGTTCTCCGAAGGCGAGGTGATGGGGCCCTACAGCCGGCCGAGCGTCTCGCAGTCTTATGTGCTGCCCTGTGCCGACGGCAAGTGGATCGCGCTGCACATGAGCTCGCCGCCGAAGTTCTGGACCGGGCTGGCGCAGGCGATCGAAAAGCCCGACCTCTTCGACGACCCGCGCTTTGCCACGCGCGAGGCGCGCATCGCGAGCCAGGAACAGCTGATCGAGCTGCTGAGTGCGCTGTTCCGCACACGCGACCGCGCCGAGTGGTGCCGACGGCTCGAGGCGCTGGACGTGCCCTACGCACCGATGTACAGCACCGACGAAGTGCCCGACGACCCGCAGGCGCAGCACCTGCAATTGTTCGTCGATGCGGTGCACCCGGCCCACCCCGAGAGCGGCCGCTGGCGCACGGTGCGATCGCCCGTCAGCTTCGACGGCGAACGCGCGCTGGAAGTCACAGCGCCGCCCCTGCTGGGCGACCACAACGCGGTGCTGCGCTCGGGCGCATCGCCCTGGCAACCGAGGACCACCGAGTGAACCTGCACAGAAACTTCCAGTCCGGCCCACTCACCCGCCGCGCCTGGTGCGCCGCGTTCACCGCCTGCACCGCGCTCACAGCGCTGACAGCGCTTGTGCTGGCCACACCCGGCACCGCGCAAGCCCAGGGCAGCGGCGGGCCGCTGCGCATGGTGGTGCCCTTCGGCCCCGGCACCACCACCGACATCGTGGCGCGGCAACTGGGCGACACGATGGCGGCGCTGCTGGGCCAGACCTTGGTGGTCGAGAACAAGGCGGGCGCCGGTGGCACCATCGGCAGCGACCTGGTGGCCAAGGCCGCAGGCGACGGCCGCACGCTGTTGATGGGCACGGTGGGCACGCACGCCATCAACGCCACGCTGTACCGCAAGCTGCCCTACGACCCGATCAAGGACTTTGTGCCCATCGGCTTGGTCGGCTACACACCCACGCTGCTTGTGGTGGCAGCGAACTCGCCGCTGAAGAACCTGGCCGACCTGACGGCCGCCGCGGGCCAGAGCGCCGGCGTGGCCTTTGCATCCGCCGGCAACGGCACCTCGGGCCACCTGGCCGGGGAACTGCTGGGCGCGCGGCTGGGCGGCAAGTGGATCCATGTGCCCTACAACCAGGGTGGCCAGGCACTCACCGACGTGATGGGCGGCCAGGTGCCCTTCATGTTCTATCACCCGGCCGCGGTACTGCCGCACATGAAGGCCGGCAAGCTGCGCGCACTGGGCGCTTCGGGGGCCAAGCGCAGCGCCGCTGCGCCCGAGGTGGCCACGTTGCAGGAACAGGGGGTGGCCGACTTCGACCTCGTGGCCTGGTTCATGGTCTATGCGCCGGCCAGCACGCCGGCAGCCGACGTGGCGCGCTTGCGCGACGCGATGCAGCGCGCGTTGGCCACGCCGGCCGTGGCTGCCCGGTTGAGTGAACTGGGTGTGGAGCAACGGGCCATGGCACCAGCCGAGATCGCCACCTTCGGCCCGGCCGAGATCAGGCGCTGGAGCGAAGGTGTCAAGCGCTCGGGTGCGCAGCTGGACTGACGGGCCACGGCGCGCCGGGGCCCACCAGCACCAGCACCAGCACCAGCACCAGCACCAGCACCAGCACCTGCACCTGCACCAGCACCTGCACCTGCACCTGCGCCTGCACCAGCACCAGCACCTGCAGCCCGTAGCGCCGCGCGAGCCACCCCATCATCGCCCGCTGCCGTAGAGCAGCTTCAGCATCGCCGGAAAGCGCTGCGCCCAGGCTGCTTCAGTGTGTGCCGCGCCCTCGGCTTCCTGGTACTGCAGGGGCCACCCGCGGGCCCGCAGCGCATCGCGCAGGCGGCGTGCCGCGGGTACGGCGCCCGGCCCTTCGGCGGTGCCCATGTCCAGCCAGATACGTGGTGCCGGCAAGCCCGCCGGCGCCTGTCGCACCACGCGCACGATGGCCTCGTCGGCCCACCACACCGACGGTGAAACCACCAGTCCGGCGCCGAACGTGGTGCCGTGCTCGATCAGCAGCCACATCGTCACCAGCCCACCCAGTGAAGACCCGCCGACGGCCGTGTGTTCACGCCCCGCTAGCGTGCGGTAGCGGGCGTCGATGGCGGGCTTCAGTTCCTGCACCAGGTAGCGCGCGTAGCCAGGGCCGCCTCCGCCGCCACTGAAGGCGCCCGGGTTGAAGAAATCGTGCAGATTGCGGGCGCGCGGCCACGGTGTGTAGTCGTGGGTGCGGTTATCGGTGCTGGCCACGGCCACGATGATCATGGGCTGCAGAACGCCGGCCAGCACCCCCTGCTGCGCTGCTTCGTCGGCTTGCCATTCAGCGCCCGCGGACTGGGCATCGAACACGTTCTGGCCATCGTGCAGGTACAGCACGGGATAGCGGCGTTCGGGTTGATCGGCATAACCCGGCGGCAGCCAGACCTGCACCTCACGCGGTTCCACATGCACCGAAGGCATCGAAGGCAGCCGCTCGATATGGCCGCTGCGTTGCGCAGGCGGTGCATCGGGGTCGGTGCCAAACACGCGTTGCACACGCTGGGGCCGCAGCGGGTCGGTCGCCGTGGCGTCCAGCAGCCAGCTGCGGTTGCGGCCCGTCTCCCAACCCGCTTCAGCGCGGCCGGGCCGCTCGATCTTGAACTTGTGCGCCACCC
This sequence comes from Rubrivivax sp., assembly GCA_031429255.1. GTDB lineage: Bacteria > Pseudomonadota > Gammaproteobacteria > Burkholderiales > Burkholderiaceae_C > Rubrivivax. The sequence continues at coordinate 31,504 of JANOZF010000219.1, read as the reverse complement.
GCTGGCCTGCGGCGGCGGCCACTTCCATCAGCAAGGGCAACCGATACAGGCCTGGCGAGCCCGGCACCGCGTGGGCCATCTGCGTCTGCTGCCAGCTCAGCGGCGGCACGGCACCACGCACGCCCACACCGTCGCGCGCAGCGTCGAAGCGGCCCGCGGCGATTTCAGCGCGCAGGTCGATCACGAACTCAACGGCCGTGGCCGCCAGCGCCCGCAGCGGCAGCGCCATCACGCACAGATGCAGCAGCATCCAGAAGATGCATCGACCAGGTTTCATGGCGCGATGCTGCCATGAAGCGACCCGGCCCAGGGAGCGCTGGGGTCTGCACCCTCTGCTGAGCGAGTGCCCCACGCACGGCAACCGAACCACCGCATGCAAAGGCGCACTGCCCTGCCACGCATTCAAGGCCACGGGCGCCGCATGTCCGAAAGCGAGGCGCTCCTCCTCAATCCCATGGATGACGCCAGGGCGGTGCCGCACGCCCAATAGCTCCCACGCCTTCGCAACCGAAGCGTCAACGGTCAGTGCTCATAAAAACCAGCACGGTCTTTTCAATTCATTGGGAGTTCATGTCATGCGAAATGTTCATCACCACGCGCTGCGCCCGTGCAGCACGCTGCGCCCCGTGGCCCTGGCTGCGGCGCTGGTCACCACCAGCGCCCTGCTCACGGCCTGTGGCTTCGGCAGTGGCGGCAACGAAAACCCTGCGCCCGCGCCCGAGCCCGTGCCCACCACGGTGTCGCAGCCGGTGAAGGTGGTTGACGGCGCCATCCGCGGCGCCACCGTGTGCCTGGACAAGAACGGCAACGGCCTGTGCGACACCGGCGAACCCAGCGCCACCACCGCAGTCGACGGCACGGCCGCGCTCACCATGCCCAGCGCCGATGCCAACAAGTACCCGGTGCTGGCCCTGGTGGGCACCGATGCGGTGGACGCCGACCACGGCCCGGTTACCGTGGCCTACAGCCTGCAGGCACCGGCCGACAAGCCGGCCGTGGTCAGCCCGCTGAGCACACTGGTGGTGGCGCAGGCCGCCGCCAGCAACCTCAGCACCACCGACGCTGAAAAGATCGTGCAGGACACGCTGGGCCTGTCGGTGTCGCCGCTGGCCGACTTCACGGCCAGCACGTCGGCGGCCAGCGCCACCGCCGGCGCCGCCGCGCGTCTGCTGGTGGTGGCCACGCAGCAGCAGACCACGGCCCTGGCCACGGCCAAGGACGCTGCCGGCAACACGCTGGCGAAGGCCGACGTGGCAAAGGCCATCCAGCAAAACCTGATGACGCTGCTGTCCGCCATTGCCACCGCCGTGAACGACCCCGCCGTCGCACAAGCGGCCAATGCAGCCGCCAAGGCCACGGCCCTGACCGCGGCCGCCACGGCACTGAACACCAACGACGGCCTGACCACCGCCAGCGCGGCAGCGGCCGTGGCCGTGGCCAAGCTGCCGGTTGCGCCTGACGAAGCCAGCGCCGCGCCCGCCGCAGGCCTGTCGATGCGCTGGTTCACCTACACCGACGCCGGCAACTACAACTTCCGCGTGTTCAAGGCCACCGCGGCGCAGGGCACCACCGTGAATGGCAAGCGCCAGTTCACCGAATACCGCGAACAGGCGCGCACCACCAACGGCGCCAACAGCTTCTACCAGCAGTGGGGCGAAGGCCTGAACAACTGGGCCCGCAACCAGACGTTGTGGACCGGCACCGAGTGGTTCACCTGCCCGACCGAACAGGTGCACGAAGCCACCCCCTGGGACGCCAACGGCCGCTCGGAATCAACCTATTGCAAGGCCAACAAGAGCAGCAACGTGCGCAGTGCGCGCGACATCAGCGGCCTGAAGATGGCCGATGTGGTGGCCGAGATCCGTGCCTACCCGTTGAAAGACACGGCAGGCAACTTTGCGGCCTGGGGCCCCGACCCCCTGGTGCATGCCGCCAAGCTGGCCGGCAACTTTCCCGCCGGCAGCAAGCTGCACTACTACACCGGCACCGACACCGCGCTGCCCGACAGCTACAACACCGCCAGCGGCGACCGCCTGTTCATCTACAACGCGCTGATGTCGGCGGGCGACACCACCGAGTGCAACAAGTTCACGGCCACCGCCAGCGGTCTGCAGTTCCAGGACAACGCCAGCCCGACGCTGGAAAAGCTGATCGAACGCTTCAAGGGCGCGCCCTGCGTGTTCAACCCGCGCAGCACGCCCAGCGGCAACGTGGCCAACGAATGGTGGGGCCAGAGCACCTTTGCCATCGGCACCGTCAGCACCAGCTATGCCGACACCAGTGGCAGCGCGTACTTCCGTGACGGCTCGCAGTCGCTGCGTGTGTCGTTCGGCAGCGGCAACGCGGTGAACTACTGGCTGTGCCTGCTGCGTGCCAGCGACGGCTCGCCCCGCAATTGCACGGCCGCCGGCACCGGCACCTACGGCATCGAAGCCCTGGGCAACGGCCGCGTGCTGCGCCTGGCCAACCTGCCGGCGCTGGCCGGCAGCCTGAACTACACGCGCACCATGGTCGAACACAACGGCCAGATCTGGTACGGCTTCCGCAGCAAGCCCACGGTCACCAAGCAGATCAGGCCCAACCTGGAAGCCACCAACGCGCTGTTGGCTGCTTTGCAGATACCCGCACCGCGCACCGGTGCCGCGCTGACGGCCGACACGCTGCTGCGTGACTACACCAACCAGCAGGGCCGCACCGGCGCCGGCGGCACCGGCACCTACAGCCGCGGTGCGCTGGGCTTCATGCCCAATGACAACACCGGCCTGGTGGGGGCCTGGTCGCTGTCGGCCACGGGCAACCCCATGGCGCAGAGCTTCTTCTTCTTCGCTGGCGGCAGTTATGTGATGACCGACCCGGTGGGTGACATTTCGCCCACCAGCTGCGGCGGGCCCGGCTTCGAGAAGGGCACCATCAGCTACAACGCCACCACCAAGGTCTTGGCCGGCCTGACGTCGACGCTGGACACCAACCTGTGTGCGGGTCTTCACGACACCAACAAGCTGGGCAACAACAACGGCTTCGGCGCGGCAGGCACCTTGACCCTGTCGGCCGACGGCAAGACCCTCACCTTCGTCGACGCGGAGAGCAACGTCACGCTGTACCGCCAGACACCGTAAGGCCGTCATGTCAGAGCGTGGGGCCGGCCTGGGGTCGGCCCCTTTTGTTTTCTCGAGCAGCGCCTGCGGCAGCACCACGGCACCGCAGCCGGCGTCGCCAAGGTCAACGTCGCGCGGGCGATGAAGTACGCTACTCGGCCATGACAGCTGAACTGCCCGACCTCGGCACCGTCGACGTGGCCATCGTCGGTGCCGGCATCGCCGGCGCGTCGCTGGCTTTCTTTGCCGCGCCGCATGCCCGCGTTTTGCTGCTGGAACGCGAAGAGCAGCCCGGCCTGCACAGCACCGGCCGCAGCGCCGCGATGTTCATGGAAAGCTATGGCTCGCCGCAGGTGCGCGCGCTCACCCGCGCCAGCCGCCCCTTTCTGGAACAGCCGCCCGCTGGCTTCTGCACCACGCCACTCTTGGCCCCGCGTGGCGCGCTGTACATCGCCCGCGCTAACCAGCGCAACGAACTGCGGGCCCTGTACGACACGCTGCGGCAAGACGGCTGCCCCGCAACCTGGCTGGACGGCGCCGCGGCACGGGCGCGGGTGCCGGTGTTGCTGCCCCAGGCCTGCGACGCCGCCGTGCTGGACCCGTTGGCCGCCGACCTGGAGGTGCACGCGCTGCACCAGGGTTTCCTGCGCGGCGCGCGGGCGCACGGCGCACAACTGCGCTGCAGCGCCGAGGTGCTGTCGCTGCAGGCCTGCGCGCCCGGCCGCGCCTGCCCAGAAGGCGAAGGGGCTTGGCTGCTGCACACCACCACGGGCACTGTGCGCGCGCGGCGGGTCGTCAACGCCGCCGGAGCCTGGGCCGACGAACTGGCCGCGCGTGCGGGCGCCAGGCCGATCGGGCTTGAACCCCGGCGCCGTTCGGCCTTTGTCTTCGAGGGCCCGGCGGGCGTGGACAGCGCATCGTGGCCCTGCGTGGCCACGGTCGACGAGAGCTTCTACTTCAAGCCCGAAGCCGGTCTGCTGCTGGGTTCACCGGCCAATGCCGACCCGGTGCCGCCGCACGACGTGATGCCCGAAGAACTGGACATTGCCACCGGCATTGCGCACATCGAAGCCGCCACCACGCTGCGCATACGCCGCCCACGCCGCACCTGGGCCGGGCTGCGCAGTTTTGTCGCCGATGGCGACCTGGTGGGGGGCTTCGAGCCGGGCCTTTCACCGTCGGCGCCGGGCTTCTTCTGGCTGGCCGCACAAGGCGGCTACGGCATCCAGACCAGCGCCGCGATGGGTGCCTGCTGCGCAGCGCTGTTGCTGGGCCTGCCGCAGCCCGACTGGGCCGCGGCGGCGCTGCCGGTGCTGCACACACTCCCACCCCGGCGCGGCGCTTGATGGGCTGCTGTTGCCCTGCCCTGACGGGCAGAGGGAGCGGGTTCAGCGCAGGTGCTTGCCGAAGAACCCCAGCGTGCGCTCCAGCGCCAGCTCGGCCAGCCCGGGGTTGTATTCGAGCACCGGCAGCAGCCGCTTGTCGCCCACCTGCGTTTCATTGAAGAAACCGTGCATGGCGTCGTAATAGTGGAACTCGGGTTTCAGGCCCGCCGCTTCCAGTTTCACGCGCAGCGCATCGACGCCGGCCATCGGAAACGGGTTGTCATGCAGGGCCCAGTGGCCCATCAGCGGCACCTTGGCCATCTTGGCGGGGTCGACATAGTCCAGCGGCGGGTAACCGTACCAGGTGACGGCAGCGTCGCACTCGCTCGCCATGCCCGCCGACAGCACGGTCAGCGCGCCGCCCATGCAGAAGCCCGTGACGCCGGCCTTCTTGCTGCCACTGCTCTTCAGGTACTGCAGCGCACCACGCACGTCCTGGCTGGCGGCATCGCCGAAGTTCAGGCCCGTCATCAGGTGGTGCGCCTCTTCGGCGTCGAGCGTGCTCTTGCCACGGTACAGGTCGGGCACCAGCGCGCGGTAGCCGGCCTCGGCCAGGCGGTCGGCCACGCCCCGGATCTGGTCGTTCAGGCCCCACCACTCCTGGATCACCACCAGGCCGGGCGCGCCGGCCGGCTGCGCCGGTTCTGCAAGATAACCCTGCAATGCAGCGCCGTCGGGGCGTTTGAATTCCACTGTCGTACCCATGGGATCTTTCTCCTTGCGTTGTGTCACGGCGCGGCTAGAGTAACCGGTCCGAAAAACCCGCTTGCAATTCAAAGACAAGCCGGTAACGTTTCCAAGCCAGGAGAACCCCCCCATGCCCAGTCTCAACGTCAATGGCCAGGTGCGCGAGCACAGCGCAGAAGCCGACACCCCGCTGTTGTGGGTGATCCGTGAACAACTCGGCCTGACCGGCACCAAGTACGGCTGCGGCATTGCGCAATGTGGCGCCTGCACCGTGCACATCGACGGCGCGCCTGTGCGCAGCTGCGTGCTGCCGGTGTCGGCGGTGCAGCCGTCGCAGAAGATCACCACCATCGAAGGCCTGTCGGCCGAATCACCAAGCGGTGCCTCCGGCACCGCGGGCATGCACGCGCTGCAAAAAGCCTGGGTGGCCAACGACGTGCCGCAGTGCGGCTACTGCCAGAGCGGCATGCTGATGGCCGCCGCCGCGCTGCTGAAAGAAAAGCCCCGGCCCACCGACGCCGACATCGACGCCAGCATCACCAACATCTGCCGCTGCGGCACCTACAACCGCGTGCGGGCAGCCATCAAACAAGCGTCGGGTGAGATCAAGTCCGCTGGCCTGGACATCGTGCACGTGGTCAGGAGCGTCTGACATGAACACCACGACGGATTTCAAACTTCGCCGACGCGAATTCCTGGGCACCACGGCCGCCAGTGCCGCGGGCCTTTCAGTGGCAGCCGGCTCTTTGGTGTTCGGCTTTGCCACCGAGGCCAGCGCGCAAGGCACCGCATCCTCCACCCCGCCCGAGGTCAACGCCTGGGTGGTGGTGCAGCCCGACGAAAAAATCATCATCCGCATCGCCCGCAGCGAGATGGGCCAGGGCACGCTGACCGGCCTGGCGCAGATGGTGGCCGAAGAGCTGGAATGCGACTGGGCGCGCGTGACGACCGAATACCCGACACCCGGCGCCAACCTGGCGCGCAAGCGCGTGTGGGGCAACTACAGCACGGGCGGCAGCCGCGGCATCCGCGAAAGCCAGGACTACGTGCGCAAGGGCGGCGCTGCTGCGCGCATGATGCTGGTGCAAGCCGCTGCCGACGAGTGGAAAGTACCGGCCGCTGAATGCAGCGCCGCGGCCGGCATCATCACGCATGGCGCATCGGGCCGCCGCACCAGCTACGGCAAGGTGGCTACCGCCGCCGGCAAGCTGGCCGCGCCCACCGACGTGAAGCTGAAAGACCCGAAAGACTGGAAGCTGGTGGGCAAGCGCATGGCACGCCTGGACACGGTCGACAAGACCACCGGCCGCCAGATCTATGGCGCCGACCTGCAGATGCCGGGGCTGCTGAACGCGTCCATCCGCGCCTGCCCGGTGTTCGGTGGCAAGCTGCGCAGCTTCGACGCCGCCAAGGTGGCGGGCATGCCCGGCGTGAAGAAGGTGGTGAAGGTGGGCGACAACGCCGTGGCCGTCATCGCCGACACCTGGTGGCGTGCCAACAAGGCCCTGAACGCGCTGCCCATCGACTGGGACCTGGGGCCGAATGCCAGCACGCAGCAGGCCGGCATCAACGCCACCATCAAGGCCGGCCTGAACGCCGAGACCGCAGCGGTCGGCAACAGCAACGGTGACATCAAGCAGGCCTTGGCGGGTGCCGCGCGCAAGGTGGAGGCGGTGTACAGCTACCCGCATCAGAACCACGCGACGATGGAACCGATGAATGCCACGGCAAAGATCACGCTGTCTTCCAGTGGGACGCCCGAGCGCTGCGAGGTCTGGACGCCAACGCAGAACGGTGAAGCCGCCCTCGCCGCCGCCGCCGAAGCTGCCGGCCTGCCGCCGGCGCAGTGCGAGGTCTACAAGATCCACCTGGGCGGCGGCTTCGGCCGCCGCGGTGCCGTGCACGACTGGGTGCGCCAGGCGGTGGCCATCGCCAAGGAGATGCCTGGCACGCCCGTCAAGCTGTTGTGGACGCGCGAAGAAGACATGACGCACGGCCTGTACCACCCCATCACGCAGTGCAAGATGACGGCCGGTCTGGACGCACAAGGCAACGTGACCGGCCTGCACATGCGCATCTCGGGCCAGAGCATCCTGGCCGGCATCTTTCCGCAGAACGTGCGCGACGGCAAGGACCCGGTGGTCTTCCAGGGCCTGAACGACGGTGGTGGCGAAGCCATGATCGGCTACAGCTTTCCGCACCTGCTGATCGACCACGCGATGCGCAACCCGCATGTGCCACCCGGTTTCTGGCGCGGTGTGAACCTGAACCAGAACGCCGTCTACATGGAGTGTTTCATCGACGAGATCGCGCATGCCACGGGCAAGGACCCGCTGGCGCTGCGGCGCGAATTGATGAAGAACCACCCCAAGCACCTGGCGGTGCTGGAAGCGGCCGCCAAACGCGCCGGCTGGGGCACGCCGGCACCCGACGTGAAAGGCCAGAAGGTCTTCCGCGGCCTGTGCCAGACGCACGGTTTTGGCAGCTACGTGGCGGCCTGCGCCGAGGTCAGCGTCAGCAAGGAAGGCGCGCTCACCGTGCACCGCATCGTCGCCGCCACCGACCCGGGTTATGCCGTCAATCCGCAGCAGATCGAAGCCCAGGTCGAAGGCTCGTTTGTCTACGGCCTGAGTGCTGCGCTGTTTGGTGAATGCACGGTGAAAGACGGCGCCATCGAGCAGAAGAACTTCGATACCTACCCGGCAATGTTGATGGCTCAGATGCCGAAGGTCGAGACCATCGTGATGGGCAGCGGCGGCTTCTGGGGCGGAGTCGGCGAACCCACCATCGCGGTGGCGGCACCGGCAGTGCTGAACGCCATCTTCGCGGCCACCGGCAAGCGCATCCGCGACCTGCCGTTGAAGCACCACAGCTTGAAGGCTTGAACGGGTGCGGGCCGAGCGCGTCCCCGGTCTTGCCCCCTGCGCCGTGCGGCACAGGGGGTGGGTCAAGGCGCACTGCATGGCTGGCGCCATGCTGCTCGGCCTTTCGTGGCCCGCGCTGGCCTACACGGTGGTCAACGACGGCATCCCGGCCCCGCTGACCGCCGAGCCCGGCGACGCCACCCGCGGCCGCGCCATCGTCGCCAGCCGCCAGACCGGGCTGTGCCTGCTGTGCCACAGCGGGCCGTTTCCCGAAGAGCGCACGCAGGGCAATCTGTCGTCCGACCTCACCGGCGCAGGCAGCCGCTGGAGCGAAGCCCAGCTGCGGCTGCGCGTGGCCGACGCGCGGCGCCTGAACCCCGGCAGCCTGATGCCCAGTTTCCACCCGGCGCAATTGCCCGACGACCCGCTGGCGAAAGTGGGCCGTGCCTGGCAAGGCCGGCCGGTGCTGAACGCGCAGCAGGTCGAAGATGTGGTGGCCTATCTGAAAGCACAACGTTGATGGGCCCGAAGACCTGCCTGAACCGGCGCGAGGTGATCGTGTCAGGTGCCGCGCTCGTTGGCTGGCAGCAGGGTGCGGCGCAACTCAGCGGCAACCCGGTCGCGATGCAGGCGGCGGTGGCGGCCTTCACCGGCGGCCGAGCACCGAGCACCGGGCGGGTGGAACTGGACATTGCGCCGCTGGTCGAAAACGGCAACACCGTGCCGGTCTCGGTGCGCGTTCAAAGCGCGATGTCAGCCACCGACCATGTGCGCCGCATCGCGCTGTTCACCGAACGCAACCCGCAGTCCGAAGTGGCCGTGTTCAAGCTGTCGCTGCTCAGCGGCCGTGCCGAAGTGGCCACCCGCATGCGCCTGGCCACCAGCCAGCGTGTGCTGGCGCTGGCCGAACTGCAGGACGGCAGCTACTGGCAGCGTTGGGTGGACGTGGTGGTGACGCTGGCCGCCTGCGTGGAAGGCGGCTGACGCGGTGAAAACTTCCATGAGGTCACGATGAGCCTGCGCGCCAGGAGACAGCGATGAGCCTGCGCGCTTTGTTGCACGCGCCCGCACAGGCCCGCGTTGGCGAAGTGGTGGAGATCCGCGCCACCGCTGCCCACCCGATGGAAACCGGCTACCGCCGCAGCGCCGAGGGCGACCTGATGCCGCGCAACCTGTTGCGGCAGGTGACCGCCAGCTTCGAAGGCCAGCCCGTGTTCAGCGCCGAGTTTCACGCTGCGGTGTCGGCCAACCCGTACGTGTCCTTCTGGCTGCGTATGCCCGGCAGCGGCCAGCTGGTGGTGCGCTGGGTGGCCGATGGTGGCATCACCCACGAGCTCAGGCACGACCTGCGGGCGTCGACCGCGGCCGGGTGATGGCGCCGTGTTGGCGACGGCTGTCGCGTCGGTGGTCATCGCTGCTGCGCGCCTCGGGCCGGCCTTGGTGCACGGTGGCAACAGCGGCGATGCTGCTGGGTTGCCACGCAGGCCCCGGCGTCACGCCGCAACCTGCAACGCCCGTGGCAGCGGCCGACCGCCCGACTTTCAGCCCGCCTTTCAGCACGTCTGTCGGTCCCTCTATCAGTCCGTCTATCAGCCCGTCTGTCCCTGCGCCCCTGTCGGCGCCAGGCGCGGCACGCCGTTCGGGTTACGACTTCATGACCCCCGCCACCCAGGCCCTGCAGCGCGACGACAGCGCAAACCCCGGCATGTTGTGGGTGCAAGGCGGCCAGCAGCGGTTCGAGGCCGGTTGCAAGGGCTGCCACACCGCCAGCAGCCTGCGCGGCGCGGCAGTGCGCTACCCCGCCTTCGACACCGTGCTGGGCAAGCCCGTGACGCTGGCCGCCCGCATCAACCAATGCCGGCAGCGGCACGCCGGGCAACCGCCCTGGGCGTTGGAAAGCGAAGCCCTGCTGGAGCTGGAAGCCTATGTGGCGCACCAGTCCCGCGGGCTGCCGCTAGACGCTGTCGACGACCCCCGCCTGCATGACGCCACTGCGCAGGGGCAGCGCCTGTGGCAGCAACCGCTGGGCCAGTTGCAGCTGAGCTGCGCACAGTGCCACGACCAGCAAGCCGGCCGACGCCTGGCCGGCAGCACCATCCCCCAGGCCCACGCCACCGGGTACCCGCTGTACCGGCTGGAGTGGCAGGCCCTGGGCTCGCTGCAACGCCGCCTGCGAGGCTGCATGGGTGGTGTGCGCGCCGAACCCTTTGCCTATGGCGCCGACGAATGGGTGGCACTGGAGCTGTGGCTGCGTCAGCGCGCCGCGGGCATGAAGCTGGAGACACCGGCGGTGCGGCCTTGAGCGCCCGCGCAACGCAGCCTGCCGCGCCAGGTGGTTCAACATGGGCTCGCAAACGCGCAATGAGCAGCGCCTGCACTGCCGCATACAGGCCTTGGCTCATGTCAGCGCAGGGGACAACCCGGCCGCCCGTTTGAAGGGCGTGCTGAACAGCAAAGCAGGCATCATGCGGCCCCGAGCCCCCACTGCGTCACGGTGGTTCCAACCACCACCTGAAGGAGAAGCCCTATGCGACGCTTGCGACGCTTGCGGCGCTTGCGACGCTTGGTCCTGCTTGCCACCGCCCTGGCCTCGACCGCCACCACCGCCCTGGCGGCGCACACGTCGGTGCTGTTCGCGGGGCACAGCTGCACCTTCGGCCGCTTGAACCCGGTGATGAGCTGCCACGCCGCCAAGGTGCGCGACCTGAGCGCCGCCCTGTATGGGGCCAACTCCAGCGGCAGCCATGCGTTCGAGCCGCACGCCTGGGGTGGCGTGGCCGGCATCTTCAAGCCGTTCACGGTGCAGGCGGGGCAGCGCGTCCGCTGCGCGGCCAGACGCGCCACCGCCTGAAGCCCGCCGATGGCGCGCAACCACTTCATCGCCGCAGCGAAGGCCGCCGCTACCGGGAAAGTCAAGCCACCGCCCATGCCCGTGGATGCCCTGCCCGACATGCAACGGTGGCTGGAGCGCGCCGTGATCGGCCTGAACCTGTGCCCCTTTGCCAAGGCCGTGCACAGCAAGGGCCAGATACGCTGGGTGCTCAGCAGCGCCACCAGCCCTGAAGCGCTGCTGCTGAGCTTGCTGCAGGAACTGCAGCACCTGGCCACCACGCCAGCGCGTGAAACCGACACCACGCTCATCGTGCACCCGCTGGTGCTGCAGGACTTCGACGACTTCAACGACTTCCAGGGCGTGGTGGACGCCGTGCTGGCCGAACAAGGCCTGGAAGGCGTGCTGCAGGTGGCGCCGTTTCACCCCCAGTTCCGCTTTGCCGGTACACGCGCCAACGATCTGGGCAACAACACCAACCGATCGCCTTACCCGGCTCTGCACCTGCTGCGCGAAAAGAGCATCAGCCGCGCGGTGGCGGCCTTTCCCGAGCCCGAAGCGATCTTCGAGAAGAACATCGCCACCTTGCGCAAGCTCGGTGGCGATGGCTATCGCAAATTGCTGGCCGGCGAATGAAGCGCCGCAACCAGAGGATGCCGCGTCAGCTGGCCGCCATCCCCCCTGACCCGTGTCGGTGGTTGGCGTCAGGGTGGCGAGGAATCCTCAGGGTCACGCTGTGAGCCTCAGCGCCAGCAGCCCCGCCAGCAGCAGCATCGTCAACCCAATTAACGCGTCCAGCACCTGCCAGGCCCGTGGCCTTGCAAACACCGGGGCCAGCAGTCTGGCGCCATAGCCCAGCGCCGTGAACCACAGCAGGCTGGACGCCGCGGCGCCGGCCGCAAACCACCACTGCACGCCGTCCCGGTACTGCGCGCCCACGCTACCCACCAACAGCACGGTGTCCAGGTATACGTGGGGGTTCAGGAAAGTGAAAGCCGCCGTCTGCGCCAGCGCAGACGAAAGGCTGATGGCGCCGCTGCCTTGCGCGGCGGCCAGCGCCGCCGGGTGGCGCGAACGCTGCAGCGCGCGCAGGCCGTACAGCAGCAGAAACACCGCGCCACCCGCCGTCAGCACCTTGGCCATGAGCGGGCTTTCGCCCAGCAGGCGGCCCAGGCCCGCCACACCGGCCACCATCAGCGCGGCGTCCGACAGCGCGCAAAAGGCGACGATGGCGCCGACATGTTCGCGCCGCAGGCCCTGGCGCAGCACAAACGCGTTTTGCGCGCCAATGGCCACGATGAGGCCCAGGCTCAGCGCAGCGCCAGTGGCCGCAGCGGCCCAGACTTCAGCAGTCATGTGGTGAACACGGCGAGACCCCGATTGCGCAGTTCAAAGGCAAGCAGGAATTCAGAACCCGGCCGTCTCTTGCCGCTGCCGCGCCAGGCCTGCCGTGTCCAGCGCCACCACGTGGTTGCAGGCCTCGGCGGCTTTGAGAGAGTGCCCCATCCTCGGCAGCCTTCAGTGTGACGAATTGTCGGTGTAAGCCGGCGCCGGCTGCGTGAAGTACGCATGCAGGATCTGATAGACCATCTTGTAGTTCTTCTGCTGGAAACTGGCGTGGCTGATGCCGTTGAGCACGGTGAACTGCTTGTCGGGGTGCGGCAGCAACTTGAAGAACTGCAGCAGGTCGTCGAAACCCGCGATGCCGTCGAACTGCCCGCGCAGCACCAGCGTGGGCACGTTGATCTTCAGCGGGTCCACCACCGGCAGCTTCGAGCACATGTCGATGTAGGTGCCGTTGGGCATGCTGTCGTCCAGCGCCAGGATGGCGTCGGCAAAGGCTTCGACGGTGTTGGCGTCGGCGCAATCGGCGTGGTCGCGCGAGAAGATGCTGCGCACGAAAGTGCGGTCGATGGGCCGGCGCTTGGTGGCCATGAACTCGGGCAGCTTCTTGCGCCGCTGCACCAGCGTGGGTGCACCTTCACCCGTCCAGACGAAGGCGTCAAGCGCCAGCCGGGCCACGCGTTCGGGGTGGTTCTGCGCAAACAGGGCGGCGCGCAGGGCACCGCTGCTGATGCCGTAGGTCAGGAAGCTCTTGACGCCGCGCGTGGCCGCGAAGTAGTCGGTGGCGGCGGCCAGGTCGGCCGCACCGTTGGCAATGTCGCAATAGATGTCGCGGTGCTTGGCGCTGCGGCCATAACCTTCCATGTCCACGCACCAGCAGACGAAGCCCTGCTGTGCAAACCAGTCCATCACGCTGCTGTCGGGCCGGCCGGGCACGGTGAGGTCGAAAGTGGGCTGGCTGGCCATCGACGAGCCATGCACGAACAGCACGGCGGGTTTGCCGTCGGGTTGGTCGACAAACTTTTCCCACAGAAAGAGCTTGACGTCGCCCTCGGGCGTTGTCTTGGTGGTCCAGTGTTCCTGGCCGGTAACGGGGTTCATGCGGTGTCCTTTTGGAGGTTGATTCAGTCGATCTTTGCGCCCGATTCCTTGACCACGCGCGCCCAGTGGTCGCGCTCCTCGCGGAAGTAGGCATCCATCTCTGCCGGTGTCGAGCCCATCAGCTCGATGCCGGCTTCGGCAAAGTGGGACTTGACCTCGGCGGTGGCGAGCACGACTTTCAACTCGCGGTGCAGGCGCTCGATGATGGCCGGTGGTGTGCCCTTGGGCGCCAGCAGGCCCAGCCACACATAGGCGGCATAGCCGGGCACGCCGCTCTCGGCCAGCGTCGGCACGTCGGGCAGTTGCGGCGAGCGTTTGCTGCCGCTGGTGGCCAGCGGCCGCAGCTTGCCAGCCTTGATGTGCGCGACCATGCCGGCCGTGCCGGGCATCGAGATGGGCACCGTGCCGCCCAGCAAGTCGGTGGTGGCCTGGCCGCTGCCGCGGTAGGGCTCATGGGTGAGCTTGATGCCCGCCATGGAAGCCAGCTGCGCCATGAACAGATGCTGGCCGCTGCCGTTGCCCGAACTGGCGTAGTTCAACTCGCCCGGCCGTGCCTTGGCCGCGGCAATCAGGTCGGCCACGGTCTTGTACGGTGTGCCCGGATGCACCACCAGCACACCCGGCTCGCGGCCCAGCAGCGAGATGCCGACGAAGTCGTCGATGGGCGCATAGGGCAGCTTCGGGTACAGGCTGGCACTGATGGCGTTGGTCTGCGACGCCAGCAGCAGCGTGTAGCCGTCGGGCGCTGACTTGGCCACCTCGCCGCTGCCGATGGTGGCGCCGGCTCCGGGCTTGTTCTCGACGATGACCTGCTGCTTCAACCGCTTGGCCAGTTCCTGCGCCACCACGCGGGTGGGGCCGTCGACGGCACCACCCGGCGAAAACGGCACCACGATGCGGATCGGTTTGACGGGGTAGTCCTGCGCGGCCGCGGTGGCGCACAGGCCCGACAAGGTGGCCGCCAGTGCGGCCGCCACGGTGAGGTGTCTGCTGAACATGTTCATGGTTCGCCTCTGGGCTCAGTTCTCGAAACCACCGGCGCTGCGCAGCGCCAGAGCGTCGGGGCCGCTCATCATCGTGATGAGCTGCTGCGCCAGCGCGGCCTGCTGGATGTCTGCTGCGCCGCTTGGATGCCGGCTGAGGGTGCGGGCGGCCATGTAGGGCGTGGCCAGCTCGAACTGCCGCGGCAGCAGTCCCACCAGTTCGACTCCGGGCGTGTAGCGGATCTCGGTGACCTGCGTGCAACCGATGGGGTTGGCCTCGGCGCAGGCCGCCATCTCGCGCATCGCGGTGGCACCGTTGGGGTAGGTCTTGAAGCGGCCCTGCAAGGCTTCGTACACGCCCAGTTCACGCAGCACCTTGGCAAAGTGGATGCCGGCCGTGGCGCGCTCGGGATCGGGAAAGTAGACGCCGGTGGAGGCCAGCAGCGCCGTCTTCAGCCCTTCGGCGGTGGCCACCGCGGGCCACGGCGTGCCCGTGCGCACCGCCACGCCAGTGCGCACGCGGCCCAGCAGCGCGCGGCTGCCGCCGTCGAGCCGGCCTTCGGCCACCAGGCCGTCGATCAGCGCCTGCGACAGCACCAGCACGTCGCAGGGCTCGCCGGCCAGCAGCGCTTCCTTCATCGCGCCGACGGCGCCAAACCGGGCCTGGATGTCGGCCCCGGTCTGCGCCTGGAAGCGGTCTTGCAGGCCCTTGACCAGGCCTTGGGCGGCGCCGGCACACAACAGATTCACAACGGTCATCACAGGTCCTTGTTCGGGTGTTCGGTTCGGTCCATCGCGGCCACGATGCGTTCGGCCGTCAGCGGCAGGTCCCGCACACGCACGCCGAGTGCGTCGTACAGCGCGTTGGCGATGGCCGCTGCGGTCGGGCCCATCGACGCCTCGCCGGCGCCCAGCGAAGGCTCGGTCGACGGCATCAACAGCACGTCCACCAGCGGCACTTCGGTAAAGCGCAGGATGGGGTAGTCGGCCCAGCCGGCATGGGCCGGTTGGGCGGCTTCTTTCAGTGCCCAGCTGGTGGCCTGGATGGCGCCGCCTTCCAGCTGGTTGGCGGCGCCATCGGGGTTGACGACCAGGCCCACGTCGGCGGCTATGGTGAGCTTGCGCACGGCCAGCGTGGCACCAGTCTGCACCTCGGCCACCACGGCGCACCAGGCGCCGGTGCCTTTGTAGCGTGCCATCGCGATGCCACTGCCACGGTCGCCCTGCTGGCGGTGCTGCAACCAGCCGGCGTGCGAGACGGCGGCGTTCAAGACGGCCAGGCCACGCGGGTCGTGTTGCAGGTGGCGCCTGCGCAGCGCCAGCGGGCACTGGCCGGTGGCGAGCGCAATCTCGTCGATGAAGCTTTCCGCGGCGAACACGTTGCCAAACGCACCCAGGCTGCGCAGCGCCGAACTGCGGCGCTGCGTGTGCACGCTGTGGCAGCGCACCTGCACGGCAGCAAAGGCGTAGCCCGGCACGGCATTGCGTTCGGCCCCGCCGCCGGTGGCCAGCGGCATGTCGATGGAGGCCAAGGGTGGCGATCCGCCTTCCACCTGCCACGCACCCAGCAGCGCCGGTGTGGCGGCACGTCCGGGGCGGCGGCTGTGGCCGGGGCTCCAGAGATCGTGCTGCCATTGCGTGATGTCACCTTGCGCGTCCAGCGTGGCCTGCAGTTGCATCACCATCGCGGGGCCAAAAGGCGAGTGGCTCAGTTCGTCGGCGCGGCTCCACAGCACGCGCACACGCTGCCCGGGCAAGGCGCGCGCCAGCCACGCAGCGTCGAAGGCCACGTCGTCGGCGCCGTTGTGGCCGTAGCAGCCGGCGCCGTCGCGGTGCTGCACGCAGACGGTCGGCTCGTCAACGCCGAAGGCCAGGGCCAGGTCGCGCCGCAGATTGAAGATGCCCTGGCTGTGGGTTTCGACGCGCAAGCGGCCGTCGGCCCACAACGCCAGCGCGCACGAAGGCGCGATGGAGGCGTGCGCGATCCAGGGTTTGCTGTAGCGCGCGCGCAGCGTGCGCCCGGGTTCGCCTTCGCGCTGTGCCGCGGGGGCTGCTTCGGCGGGCCGCGGGACCGGGTTCGGGCCCACGGGCAGCACGCCTGCCTGCGCCATGGGTGCCAAGGTGTCCACCACCACACGCGTGGTGCACGGCAGCTGCTGCAGGTCCTGGGCCTCTTCAGGGCTGTCGGCGTCGAGTTGCCAACGCGCCGTGGCTGACAACGCCGCACAGGCTGCATCGGCCTGCGCCGAGGTCGCGGCCACCACGCCCAGCAAGTCCCCGCTGCGCAGCACCAGACAAACACCGTCGAGCGCCCGCGCCTCGGCTTCGTCGCACGACAACAGCCGCGCGCCGAGCCGCGGCGGGTGCAGCACGCGGCCATGCACCAGCGGCGCGTCGGCGGGCTTGCGGTCGTGGATGAACGCTGCACCGTGCAGTTTGGCCGGCAGGTCGGCACGCGGCGCCGACAGGCCCACGCTGCGGGGGCCGCTGGCCGCCGAGGGTTCGCTCAAGGCCGCACAGGCCAGCCGCAACGCGGCACCCGCTTGCTGCACCGACAGGCTGCCGGAGGTCACGCCTTCGTCCGGGCTGTGGTCGGTGTCGACGGGTTCGACGTCGATCTGGTCCAGCGGGCGGCCCAGCGCGTCGGCGACGATCTGCGCCAAGGCGGTGTGGATGCCCTGCCCGATCTCGACCTTGCCGGTGCGCACGGTGACGCGGCCATGGGCCCGCAGTTGCACGCGCGGCGAAGCAGCGCCGCTCAAGACGGCGCCCCCGCAGGCGCCCCGCAAGCCGCTGCAGCAGGCGCCATGGCCGGCGCCAGGCCCTGCGCGGCCGCGCGCAGCACCGCGCGCACGATGCGGTTGTGTGCGCCGCAGCGGCACAGGTGGCCGTCCAGCGCCTGCCGCACCTGGGCGTCGGTGGGCGACGGGTTTGTGCGCAACAGCGCCGTCGCGGCCACCAGCATGCCTGCACTGCAGTAGCCACATTGCGCCGCCTGCTCGGCCACGAAGGCTTCTCGCAACACGGCGGACACGGCGCTGGCAGTGGTGATGTCATGGCCCTCGCAGGCCCACAACGGCGTGTCGCAGGCAGGTACCGACCGGCCGTCGAGCAGCACATGGCAAGCACCGCAGGCGTTGGCACCGCAGCCGAAGCGCACCTCCGCCAATTCCAGTTGATCACGCAGCACATCGAGCAGACGCGCCTGGGGCGCATCGGTCACCGGGCAGTCGCTGCCATTGACACGCAGGTGCTTCATGCTCGTGACACCGCCTGGCCGCGCGCGCGCTGCTACTCCGGCGTGGCGCCAGAGATCTTCACGATGCGCGCCCATTTCGTGATGTCGGATTGAAGGTAGCGGTTGAACTCATCCACGCCCATGCTCATCGCCGTCGTGCCCTGCGCTGCCCAGGCACGGCGCACGTCGGGGTTGTTCGTGATCTTGTTGATCTCGGCATTGAGCTTGTTGACGACGGCCGCCGGCGTGCCCTTGGGCGCCATCAGGCCGAGCCAGATGGTGGCCTCGTAGCCGGGAACGCCGGCTTCGTTCATCGTCGGCACGTCGGGCAGCACGGCCGAGCGCGCCTTGCCGGTGGTGGCCAGCGCGCGCACCTTGCCGGCCTTGATCTGTTCGGCCATGGTGGGAATGGCGTCGAACATCATTTCCAGCTGGCCACCCAGCACGTCTGAACGCGCACCGGCGCTGCCGCGGTAAGGAATGTGCACCAGCGAGATGCCGG
Organism: Rubrivivax sp.; assembly: GCA_031429255.1. GTDB lineage: Bacteria > Pseudomonadota > Gammaproteobacteria > Burkholderiales > Burkholderiaceae_C > Rubrivivax. Next base: position 13,475 of record JANOZF010000219.1, on the reverse strand, counting down.
CCATGGCCTTGAACAGTTCACCGGCCATGTGATACGGCGTACCCGGCCCCGACGACGCGTAGGACAGAGCACCCGGCCGCGCCTTGGCAGCCTTGATCAGGTCGGGCAGCGTGCGCGACGCCACGCCGGGGTGCGTGACCAGCACCAGGTCGGAGTAGCTGATGGGCGCGATGGGCACGAAGTCGCGCGTCAGCACAAAGGGCTTGTTCGGGATCAGCGACTCGTTGACGGTGTGCGTGTTGCTCATCAACAGCAGCGTGTAGCCGTCGGGTGCGGACTTGGCCACGGCATCGGTGCCGATCACCGAACCGCCACCCGGGCGGTTGTCGATGATGAAGTTCTGGCCCAGGCTTTCCTGCAGCCGCTGCGCAATGGCGCGGCCGAAGACATCGGCCGAACCGCCCGGTGCAAAGGGCACGATGATGCGCACGGGCCGGCTCGGGTAGTCCTGCGCCAGCGCGGCACCGGCGAGCAGCCAGCCTGCAAGACCGATCCATGTGCGGCGGTGAAAGCGGGCAAGGTGGTTCAGCATGGGCGGGTTCCGGGGGTTTTCTTGAAGCGGGGCTGAAGCACCGCAGCGGCGCCAGGGCACCGTCCTGTGCACGGCCGTGGTTTCAGCAATGGGCCTGATTGGTATTTTGTGGACGGCAGGCCGTGCACTCTAGCCGGCAGCGCCGCTGCTGTCCATGCCCGGCAGCCCTGATGCTCTGCACCTGGCGAGGATTTGCAACGACGAGTGGGCCTGTTTTGAGGCCTCGAGCGGGTGCCATGCACTTTGTCAACACCCTATCAACTGCCCAGCATGTTCTGGCGCACATGCACCAGGTGCGCCAGGCACAGCGCACGCGCCTTCTCGGCATCGCGCTGGCGCAGCGCCAGCACCAGGGCGCGGTGCTCCTGCTCGTATTCGCGGCGCCGTTCGGGCGTGGCGCTGCGTCGCTTCAGCACGCCCCACTCGTCCTGCGCGCGCACGTCGTTCATGATCTGCAGCATCGCGCTGATGAAGCCGTTGTGCGCTGCCTGCGCGATGGCCGCATGCAGCGCGGCGTCCCAGCGCTCGAACTCCTCAAGCGTGCCGGCGACCTCGGCTCGGGCGTTGCATTCGTCCATGCGGTCGAAGTCGGCAGCGGTGGCATTGCCCACGCACAGGTCGATCATGGCCGGCTCCAGCACCAGCCGTGCGCTCATCAGTTCCGCCGGGCTCACCGACAGCGCCGCGGCCGGCGCCGACCAGGCCGACAAAGCCTGCTGCACCTGGTCTGACACGTAGGTGCCGCTGCCCACCGTCTGGGTGATGAGCTGGCGCTGCTTGAAATCCTGCAACACCCTGCGCACCGTGCTGCGGCTGAGGCCGAAGATCTGGCTCAGCTCGCGCTCGGCCGGCAGACGGTGGCCGGCACGCCAGGCGCGCGAGCGCAGGTTCTCGAGCAGGGTTTCGCGCAGGATGAGGGCCTTGTCCATGGTTCGGGGCGGGAGGCCGGCAAAAGCCTGGTGCAGCCAGATTGGTCCTGAATGGTAGCATTTGGGTATTCCTTTTGAATGCCGATCAAGATACCACCCGGAGAGCCCCATGCGTCTAGCCACCGTTGAATACCAGGGTCGTCGCAGAACCGGCCGCATCGCTGCCGCAGCCGATGCAGGCGCCGCCGCCATCGACCTCTTTGACACCGACGGCGAGCGCGGGCTGCTGCCGCTGATCGAAGCCGCTGCCGCCGGCGCACCGCTGCCGTCCGTCAGCGAGCGTGTGCTGCTGTCGGCGGTGAAGCTGCTGGCACCGGTGCCGCTGCCGCGGCGCAACCTGTTTTGCGTGGGCCGCAACTACCACGCCCATGCGCAGGAACTGAAGGCCAGCGTGTTCAAGGACAACACCCAGGTCGTCGACAGCTGGCCCATCATCTTTTCCAAGGTGCCCGAAACGGTGATAGGCCCGGGCGACGCGGTGCGCTTCATGCGCAGCATCTCGCAGCAGGTGGACTACGAGGCCGAACTGACCATCGTCATCGGCAAGGGCGGTCGCAACATCAGCCGCACCCAGGCGCTGGACCATGTCTTCGGCTACACCATCATCAACGACGTGACCGCGCGCGACGTGCAGATGCGCCATGCGCAGTGGCACCTGGGCAAGAGCTTCGACACCTTCTGCCCGATGGGCCCGTGGGTGGTGACCGCCGACGAGCTGGACGGCAGCAACACCCGCGTGCGTTGCTGGGTGAACGGCGAATTGCGGCAGGACGCGCGCACCACCGACCTCATCTTCGACATCCCGGCGCTGATCGAAACCTGCTCGCGCGGCATCACGCTGCACCCGGGCGACCTCATCGCCACCGGCACCGCCGCCGGTGTGGGCATGGGCATGACACCACCGCGCTGGCTGCAACACGGTGACGTGGTGCGCATCGAGATCGACGGCCTGGGCGTGCTGGAAAACCCGTTTGTGCAGGAGGACCGCTGATGGTCACGCGCCGCTCGACGAGTCTCTGGGCCTGGGCCGCCCTGCTGGCCTTGCCCGCGTTGCACGCCGGCCCGGCCCAGGCGCAAGCCAGCTGGCCCGACAAGCCCATCACGCTGATCGTGCCCTTCCCGCCCGGCGGCGTGGCCGATACCGTGGCCCGGCCCGTGGCCGAAGCCCTGGGCAAGGAACTGCGCCAGACGGTGGTGGTCGAGAACAAGGTCGGCGCCGGTGGCGCCCTGGGCATCGGCATGGCGGCACGCGCGCCGGCCGATGGCTACACGCTGCTGCTGAGCCTGTCGTCGATCTCCATCCTGCCCGAGGCCGACACCTTGCTGGGCCGCAAGCCGAGCTTTGCGCTGAACCAGTTCAAGCCCATCGCGCGCTTCACGGCCGACCCCACGGTGCTGGTGGTGCGTGCCGACGCGCCCTGGAAGACGCTGGCCGAATTCGTCACCGACGCCAAGAAGAAGCCCGGCGCCTACAACTATGGCAGCTCGGGCAACTACGGCACCATGCACGTGCCGATGGAGATGCTGAAAGCCAGCGCCGGCTTCCGCATGACGCACATCCCCTACACCGGCGCCGGCCCGGCCCTGCTGGCGCTGCTGGGCGGCCAGGTCGACGCCGTGGCCAGCGGCCCCAGCACCGTGGCGGCCTACATCAAGGCTGGCCGTCTGCGTGCACTGGCCCATTGGGGCGACAAGCCGCTGGTGTCGCTGCCCGAGGTGCCGAGCCTCACGCAACTGGGCCATGCCGCTACTTTTTCGCAATGGTCGGCGCTGTTTGCACCGGCAGGCACACCCGACGACGTGGTCCAGAAGCTGCGCGCCGCCGCACGCAAGGTGGCCAATGACCCCGCAGTGGTGCAGATCATCAACCGCGCTGGCAGCCCCATCGAATACCTGGACGCACCCGAGTTCCAGGCCTACTGGGACACCGACGCGCGCCAGATGACGCAAGCCGTCCGCCGCATCGGAAAAGTTGACTGAGGCGGGACGTGCGGGTCCGGAAGGACCCGAACGCCAGCCGAAGGCGAGACCGCGATTTCACGCGGACGAGCTGAGGCGGGACGTGCGGGTCCGGAAGAAACCGAACGCCAGCCGAAGGCGAGGCCGCTGACGTCACCCTGTACGCTCGCTCCCGGCGCATCCACGGTGGGTGCGCGGAGAGTGCCGCCTTGCGGCAGGGAGCGCTTACATGAAAGTCTGCATCGTCGGCCTGGGCGCCGTGGGTGGTGTGCTGGCGGGGTGGATGGGCACACGCTTGCCGCCCGGCAGGGTGCAGTTGTCGGCGTTGGCCCGTGGCGCAACGCTGCAGGCGTTGCGCCAGCACGGGCTGCGGTTGCGCGAAGGCGATCGCGAGAGCACGGTGCTGCTGCACGCCAGCGACTCCGCCGCCGAACTGGGCCTGCAGGACCTGGTGATCGTGGCCGTGAAGGCGCCCGCGCTGACGGCTGCGGCACCGGCCGTGGCGGCCCTGTGCAGCGACCACACGCAGGTGCTGACGGCCATGAACGGTGTGCCCTGGTGGTTCTTCGAAGGCGGCGTGCCCGCCGGCAACCCCTGCGCCGGCCTGGCGCTGCACAGCGTGGACCCGACCGGCGCCATCGCCAGACTGATCCCGGCCCGGCGCGTGCTGGGCGGCGTGGTGCACTTTTCCAGCGCCAGCCCGGCACCGGGCGTGGTGCAACACGTCAATGGCAACGCTCTGATCATCGGACGAGCCACCGGCAACCCCGCTGGCGCAGGCCAACCCACGCCCGACGGCGCGCTGCAAGCCGCGGCCGATCTGCTGACGCAGGCGGGCGTGGCGGTCACCGTGTCGCCACACATCCAGCGCGACGTGTGGTTCAAGCTGTGGGGCAACATGACCGTGAACCCGGTGTCGGCGCTGACCGGCGCGGTCAGCGACCGCATGCTGGACGACGAACTGGTACGCCATTTCATGAGCGCGGTGATGCGCGAGGCGCAAGCCATCGGTGCCGCCTTCGGCGTGCCCATCGAACAACAGCCTGAAGACCGCCATGCCGTGACGCGAAAGTTGGGCAGCTTTCGCACCAGCATGCTGCAGGACACGGTGGCCGGACGGCCGCTGGAGATAGACGCGCTGCTGGGGGCGGTTCGGGAGATCGGTCAGCACCTGGGCCAGCCCACCCCCTTCATGGACGGTCTGCTGGGCCTGGTGCGCCTGATGGCGCGCGAGCGGGGCTTGTATCCGCAGGCCCATGTCGTCGATGCGCGACAAGCGGCCCGGGATTGACACGTGATGCGCCAATCAATGAGCTTTTTTCATATCAATACTTTTTTTGTCAATCCCCCGTTTGCGTATACTTTGAAGCTAATTGAAACAAAGTGGGCCTGCGTATCGCGGGTGTGGGCGCTCACAAATACCTGCGCCTTCGACCGTGATGCCGCCCGCGCATCCCTTGCCACCCAACCCGACTTCGCTTTTGCTGAACCTGCTGCAGGCTGCTCGGCCAGTCTGCAAGTGGGCGCTGCCGTGGACCCTGGCGCTGACAGTGGCCGCGCTTGGGCCGGCCTTGCCCGCAAGCGCCAAGGCACCCACATCCGCAAGCACCACGCTGCCCTCCTGCTCCTGGGACAGCCCGGGAACCAACCCTTATCTCGGCGAACTTGCGGCCGCGGTTGACCACTACACCGACATTCCAGCGTCCACGCGTGTGGCGCTGAAATCGCGCATCGCGCAGCGGCACTATGACGACATCGCCGTCATCGGCCGCGACCACATCACCGGCGGCCAGCGCTACAGCCCGGAGATCCGCGACATGCACTTCGGCAACGGGCGCCTGTGCCGCAAGGTCACGCGCCAGCGCTGGGCCGCCCAGGCCGAGGAGCGCGGCCTGGTGTACTGCGAAGGGGCGCATTGCATCATCGTGCCCACGGTCTGCCGCAACGTCAGCCGCATCCAGCGCCAGCAGGTGCTGTCGATGCGGGGCGTCAACGCGCCCGATCGCGCTGCTGACGAAGCAGGCGGTGGCGCATCAGCATCCCAGCTTACGGCCCTGCTGCCTGAGCATGCCGAACTGCAGTTCGAAGCACCGGGTGCCGGCCCGACGCCTGGGAATGGAGCTCAGGGGCTGACATGGACAGGGCCTGAGGCCATGACCCTGATCGGCCCCGACACCGCGGCAGCCCACGCCGCACCTCACGCCGCAACCAGCGGCAGCCGTGCCGATGCAGCCTATGTTCCACCCGTGGTGGCCCTGCCCCAGCCCGGGCCGGTGGCGCTGGATGGCAGAGGCTCCTTCGGCGACAGCTTGCCCACCGGGCCTGCGCAGCCGATCTCGCCGCTGCTGCCAGTGGCGGGCGCCGGCGGCGGGCTGATACCCGTTCACGCCGCAGCACTGGCCGCACCCGTGCCAGAACCCGGCACCGCCGTGCTGATGGTGCTGGGCCTGGCCGTGCTGGCCCGTCGGGCCGCCGCGCACCACAAGGCCGCTCACCCGCCGCCCAGACCCTCGCGTTAGCAGCGCCCAGGCCACCGGTGAACCACGGCTGGCCAGATCCTCTATCACGACGCCCCGTTCACCACCTTGGGAGCGTCACAGCAGAGCCACCGCATCGGACGTATCCTAGGGAGAACCCGATACCCGGGACGGCGCTTGCGTCACACGGGCATCTGCACCTGAACTGGACATCCCCGTGGAACGTCACTTCCTGACCCCATTGTTCGCACCCAAGGCGGTTGTCGTCTTTGCCGGCGACCGCAGCACCGAAGCTCCCACGCGCGAAGCGCAGTGCCTGCGCCAGGCCTTTTCCGATGGCACCTTCAAGGGCATCGTGACCTGGCTGGACATCGGCATGACCGGCACGTTGGCCGATCTGGCGCAGTCGCGCGCCGATCTGGCGCTGATTGCCCTGCCGCCCGACCAGATCGGCGCCGCGCTAGAGATCGTTGGCCGCATCCGCTGTCGCGCTGCGGTGGTGCTGTGCAGTGGTCTGGCGGCGGCGCAGTGCCTGGAACTGCAGCAAACCGCCAAACGCTACGACGTGCACCTGCTCGGGCCCAACACGCTGGGCCTGCAGCGCCCGGCGCTGGGCCTCAACGCCAGCAGCCTGGGGCCGCTGGCAGCCACCGGCGCGTTGGCGCTGGTGTCGCAGAGCGGTGCCCTCACGTCGGCCATGCTCGACTGGGCCGGCATGCACAACGTGGGCTTCTCGGCAGTGGTTTCCCTGGGGGCCAACACGGTGGTCGACCTGCCCCAGGTGCTGGACTTCCTGGCCGGAGACGCCGCCACGCAGAGCATCCTGGTCTACATGGAAGGCATCCGCAACCCGCGCCGCTTCATGAGCGCCTTGCGCGCCGCGGCCATTGCCAAGCCGGTGGTGGTGATGAAGGCCGGTCGCCAGGCTGCGGGCTCGAAAGTAGCGCTCACGCACTCGGCCGCCATCGTCGGCGCCGACGATGTGTTCGACGCCGCCTTGCGCCGCGCCGGCGTGGTGCGGGTGCGCCAGTTCACACAGCTCTTTTCGGCCGCGCAATGCCTGGCCTCGCGCTTTCGGCCGGTGGGCCAGAACCTGGCCATCATCACCAACGGCGGCGGCCCTGCCGTGCTGGCGGCCGACTGGGCCGACACGCTGGGTCTGAAGGTGGTGCAGGTGGACGACCTGGGTGAAAACGGCACTGGCGCGCAGTATGTAGAGCATCTGCAGGCGGTGCTGAAGAACCCTGGCATCGACGGCGTGGTGCTGATCCACGCGCCGAAGGCGGGCGTGGACACGCTGGCACTGACGCAACCCATCGCCGAGATCTACACGCCAGCCGGCAAGCCGGTGCTGGGCTGCTGGATGGGCGAGCGCAGCGCGCAGGCTTCACGCGCGCTGCTGGCGTCGCGCGGCATGCCGGTGTTTCGCACCCCCGAAGCCGCAGTGGATGCGCTGTACAGCATCACCAGTTTCTATCGCAACCAGCAACTGCTGCAGCAGATTCCGCCGCCGCTGTCGCATGGCGCCGCCCCCGACACCGAAGGCGCACGGCTGCTGATCGAAAACGTGCTGGCCGAACGGCGCCAGGTGCTGACCGAGCTGGAGAGCAAGTCGCTGCTGGCGGCCTTTCACATCCCGGTCACGCGCACCATGCTGGCCCGCACCGCCAACGAAGCGATGCTGATTGCCAGCCAGCTGGGCTATCCGGTGGCCTTGAAGATCGATTCGCCCGACGTCACGCACAAGAGCGACGTGCAGGGCGTGGTGCTCGACGTGCACAACGCCACGCAGGTGCGCGACCGCTACCAGGAACTGCTGCAGGCGGTGGCCCGCGCGCAGCCCGGCGCGCGCGTCAACGGCGTCACGGTGCAGCCGATGGCCAAGCCTGCGCATGGCCGCGAGGTCTACGTCGGCCTGACCACCGACGAAGCCTTCGGCCCCATCATCACCTTCGGCGCCGGCGGCACGATGATCGAACTGATCAACGACCGCGCGATGGAGCTGCCGCCGCTGAACCAGTTTCTGGCCCGCAGCCTGATCGACCGCTCGCGCGTGGCCGACATGCTGGCCGAGTGGCGCGGTGCACCGGCGGCCAAGGTGGCCGCCATCGAAGACCTGCTGCAGCGCATCAGCGACATGGTGTGCGCGCTGCCGCAGCTGCGCGAGATGGACATCAACCCGGTGATCGTCGACGAAAACGGCGCCATCGCAGTGGATGCGCGCGTGGTGGTGGGTGATGCGGCGCAGGCGCCCGGCAGCTTCAACCACCTGGCCATCCTGCCCTACCCCACCGGGCTGGAACGCGAATGGCCGCTCAAGCCAAGGGCGCCAGAAGGCGACGGCGCGCCGACCGAGGTTCGGGCCGGCGTGTACCGCATCCGTCCCATCCACCCCGACGATGCCGAGATGCTGCAGGCCCTGGTGCGCGGGCTGTCACAAGAGAGTCGCTACTTCCGCTTTGCCAGCGCGCTGCACGAACTGCCGCAGCGCATGCTGGCGCGCTTCACGCTGATCGACTATGACCGCGAGATGGCCATGGTGGCCGTGATCGAAGAACACTCGCTGGCAGCAGATGGCAGCCCGGTGACGACCGAACGCATCATCGGCGTGAGCCGCTACGTGGCCAACCCCGACGGCACCAGCTGCGAGTTCTCGCTGCTGGTGGCCGACGAGATGAAGGGCCATGGCCTGGGTGCGCGGCTGATGCAAGCCATCATGGACGTGGCGCGCAGCAAGGGCCTGAGCGAGATCATGGGCCTGATCCTGGCCAACAACTCGCCCATGTTGCGCTTGATGACGCGGCTGGGCTTTCACATCACGGCTTTCGCTGAAGACCCCGATTTCAAGATCGCGACGCACCCGCTCTGAAGGGCGTTGACGGCACGAAAGGATGCCGCATGAGGCCCGCTGCGGCACCCGCGAAGCGGGACGCTTCTGCGGTCTGAATCAGCGGGTCGCCTTCGGCGTTGCGGGGCGCTTGAGCGCCGCCTTCTTGCGTTGCGGTTGGTCCGCATACGGGTCGGCAAAACCCAGCCCGAGCATCAGCACCGATTCGCGGGCTTCCATCGCCAGCGCCTCGTCGTCCTCGATGTGGTCCATGCCTTGGGCATGCAAGGCGCCGTGCACCAGCAGGTGCGCGTAGTGGTCTTGAAGCGGCAGCCCCAGCGCCTGCGCTTCTGCCGCCACGATGGGGGCACACAACACCAGATCGGCCACCACCACCGGCGTGCTTTCGTAGTCGAATGTGAGCACGTTGGTGGCGTGATCCTGGCCGCGAAAGTCGCGGTTCAACGCCAGGCCTTCGTCATGGCCCACGATGCGCACCGTGATCTGCGCCGGCCCCGCCAGCGCCGCGCGCAACCAGCGCTGCACGCGGTGGCGAGGCAGATGAGCCCGCGCGCTGCTGTCGGCAAACTGCAGCGACAGTTGCAGCGACCGTTGCAGTGACCGTCGCAGCGACCGTTGCGGCGACGGCCGTGGCGTGCCTGGCCGGGCTGCGGCTCCAGGCGCGGGCGGCACCGCGGGCCGCGTGCGTGAGGCCATCAGCGGCCGCCCCGCGCGCCCAGCGCACGGGCGATGCCGAAAGCCCCACCGCCCGCTGCCGAGGCCGGGGCCTGGGCCGGGGCCTGTTCGTCGGCCAGCTGTTGCGCACGGTCGTAGGCCTGCACGATGCGCGCCACCAGCGGATGGCGCACCACGTCGGCAGCCGTGAAATGCGTCAAGCCGATGCCTTGCACGCCCGCCAGCACCTGCTGCGCATCCACCAGGCCGCTGACCACGCCCTTGGGCAAGTCGATCTGACTCACGTCGCCCGTGACGACGCAGCGGCTGCCGAAGCCGATGCGGGTGAGAAACATCTTCATCTGCTCGCAGGTGGTGTTCTGCGCTTCGTCGAGGATGACAAAAGCATGGTTCAGCGTGCGCCCGCGCATGAAGGCCAGCGGCGCAATCTCGATCAGGCCCTTCTCGAAAGCACGCGTCACCTTGTCCAGGCCCATCAGGTCGTACAGCGCGTCGTAAAGCGGCCGCAGGTAGGGGTCGACCTTCTGCGCCAGGTCGCCGGGCAGAAAACCCAATCGCTCGCCAGCTTCCACCGCCGGACGTGTGAGCACGATGCGCTGGACACCCTGGCGCTCCAGTGCGTCCACCGCGCAAGCCACCGCGAGAAAGGTCTTGCCGGTGCCGGCAGGGCCGATACCGAAGGTGATGTCGTGGCCCAGCATCTGGTGCAGGTACTGCGTCTGGTTGGGCGTTCGCCCGCGCAGGTCGGCATGGCGTGTGTGCAGCACCAGCGCCCGCGCGTCGTCGCCAGGCGGCAGCGCACCGGCAGGGCTCGACTGCGCGTCCACCAGCATCAGTTGCAGGGCTTGCGTGGTGATCGGCGAGCCGGCCCGCTGGTACAGCGCATCGAGCAATGCCACACCCTGGTCCACCGCAGCGCGGGTGCCTTCGATGCGGAACTCGGCGCCGCGGCGCTGCAGCTTCAGCGCCAGCGCCATTTCTATGTCGCGCAGATGAGAGTCCAGCGGGCCGCACAGATGGGCCAGTCGCCGGTTGTCATCAGGGTCAAAACGATGGAGTCGAATCAAGACGGTCGGTCAGAAAACGCACAAGCACCCATTGTCGCAGTGCTTCATAGGGGTCAGCGGTCTCCGCAGTGGCGTGCAGAATCACCCGGTCCTGTTGCCCGGCCTTGGCCCGGCTGCCGTCGCCCTGATGAATACCCGGGTTAGCGCCCGGCGCCGAACGCTGCTGCCCCATCCCTGCGAATGTTGAGAGCCCTGCTTGCCCTTCTGACCCTGTTGTGCGCCCTGGCCTGGGCGCCAGGCGCCAGCGCCGATGTGCTGGTGCTGCGCCAGGCCACGACAGTCAGTGGTGGCGGCGACCGCTTTCCCACCGAATCCAGCACGCGGCAAGTGAACTTGCCCGACGAATGGGCGCTGTCCCGCCCGGGCTTTGCCGGCAGCCTGTGGTACCGCACCGAGTTCACGACGCCCGCCAAGCTGCCCAGCGGCGACGTGCTGTCGCTTTATATTGAACATGTGTGCAGCACCTTGGAGGTCTACCTCAACGGCAACCTGCTGCACACCAGTGGCGCCAATCCGGCTTCAGCCGGGGTGGTGCCGTCGGCTTTCACCGCACCGGCTGGCACGCGCAGCATCCACGATTGCAACCACCCACAGTTGCTGGCCTTGCCCACCGCGCTGTTGAAAGACACCACCAACCTGCTCGACATCAAGGTCAGTGGTTTTGCGCTGGCCACCTCCGGTTCACGCCAGCGCGCAGGTGGGCTTTCGCAGCTGATAGTGGCGCCGCAGTCGGAACTGGCCGCGCGATACAGCATGCAAAGCACGCTGCAGATCGCCGCGCCGCAGGCGATGAGTGCGACGCTGGTGCTGATGGGCGGCTTCATGTTCGTGCTGGGTTTCATCAACCGGCGCGAAAGCCATCTGGCCTACTTTGGCGCGCTGTGCGTGGCTGGGCTGGCGTGAGCGCGCGCATGTGGATGCGCACCGTGCCTACCAGCCACGCCAGCGCCGAGTTTTTCGTCTGCGCCTTGCTGGGTTTCATCGTCTGGGCTGCGGTGCAGTTCCTGCTGCGCTACAGCGGCGCACGCTGGCGCTGGGCCGACGTGGGGCTGCCGCTGCAGTGCGCACTGCTGACGTTGACGCTGGCGTTGGCGGGCCCGGGGCGGTTGAACGCAGTGGCCACCATCTGGTACGTGATCCTGGCCATTGAAGTGGCTGCGGCCGCCCTGTGGTACCTGCGCAGCCAGAGCGGCGCTCGTTCGGCCTGGGTGATGGGCGGCCTGTTGTCAGCGGCCACGGCGGCCGCGTTGATCGAAGCTGCGGTGCAATGGGGTCGCGCACCCACGTTCGCGGCACAGGTGGCCGAACTGGTGGCACCGGTGGTGGTGGTGCTGGTGGGCCTGCGCCTGGTGCAACAGCACGGCCGCGCTTTGCAGCACGCGGAAGAAGGCAAGGCGGTGCTGGAGCAACGGGTGCGCGAGGCCACGGCCGAGATCGAACGCAACTTCCGCCAGATGGCCGAGCTGCGTGTGGAACAGGTCACCGAACGCGAGCGCAAACGCATCGCGGGCGACCTGCACGACGACCTGGGCGCCAAGCTGCTGACGATCGTGCACACCAGCGAAAGTGAGCGCATCTCGACGCTGGCGCGTGAAGCGCTGGAAGAGATGCGCCTGTCGGTGCGCGGCCTCACCGGCAAGGCCGTGAAGCTGGCCGACGCGCTGGGCGACTGGCGCGCCGAAGTCATCTCGCGCCTGGCGCAGGCCGGCATCGAGGCCGAGTGGAAGGCTCCCGAGGACCTGCCTCAGACCTTGGGTGCCCGCGCCTATGTGCAGACCACGCGCATCCTGCGCGAGGCCACCAGCAACATCATCAAGCACAGCGGTGCCACCAGCTGTTCGGTCACCGCAGGCATAACAGAGGGCGACTTCATGCTCGTGGTGCAAGACGACGGCAGCGGCATTTCTGCGGAGGTGGAAGGCCGGCTCGACCGCGGCCACGGTCTGGCCAGCATGAAGAACCGCGCCAAGCAGATGGAGGGCCAATGCCTGGTGGAGAGTGGCCCCGGATATGGAACCGTGATACGTCTCACGATTCCACTGAATCGTTCGATGGAGAGCTCATGATGAATACATACGCGGCCGATAACATCGAATCGCACGCAGTGCCTTCCGCACCCATCATGAAAACCATCCTCCTGCTTGAAGACCTGCCCGAGATCAGAGCCTGGCTGCGCAAGCTGGTGTTGCAGGTATTTCCAGGTTCGACCATCTCAGAGACCGCACGCGTGCACGATGCCATCGAGATGGTGGCCGCGGTCAAATTCGACCTCGCGCTGATCGATCTGGGGTTGCCCGACGGCAGCGGCGTGGATGTGGTGACCCGGCTGCGCGACATGCAGCCAGACGCACAGAGCGTGGTGGTCACCATTCACGACGACGACGAACACCTGTTCCCCGCGTTGCAGGCTGGCGCCTTCGGCTACATCCTGAAAGAACAGGCGCGCGAGCTGATCACCGAGCAGTTGCATCGCATCAGCCAGGGCGAACCGCCGCTGAGCCCCAGCATTGCGCGCCGCGTGATGGCCTACTTCAGCGCCAAGGCCAAGCCGCAGGTCAACGCCAACTCGATGCCCAACGTGAGCCTCACCGACCGCGAAAGCGAGGTGCTGCTGCGCGTGGCCAAGGGTTACACGCTGCCCGAGATTGGCGTGCAGCTGGGCTTGAGCCGGCACACCATTGCCGACTATGTGAAGCAGATCTACCGCAAGCTCAACGTGAGCTCGCGCGCCGAGGCGGCGCTGGAAGCGCAGCGGTTGGGGTTGTTCCGCTGAGTTGATGGCGGCACGCTGAGCGCGGCTGGCGCACCTTTGGAAAACGAAACGGCGGGCATTGCTCGCCGTTTTTCTCTTTGCGCGCCCTGCGCCCTGCGTTCTGCGTTCTGCGTTCTGCGTTCTGCGTTCTGCGTTCTGCGTGCTGCGTGCTGCGTGCTGCGCTTGGCGCTCGGCTTGCAGTGGCGGGCCAGCGGCGCGAAGGCACCCGCCACCCC
>JANOZF010000218.1:0-65251 GCA_031429255.1 Rubrivivax sp. | reverse complement strand
CGATGCGTGGAAGCTGACCACATCCGAACAGCTGACGCTGCTGGGCGTGGCGCGCACCACGCTGTACCAGTGGAAGCAGGGCAAGGTCGGCCCACTGGACCGCCATGTGCTCGAACGCCTGTCCTACCTGTTCGGCATCTATGGCGCGCTGCAGATCCTGCTGCCGGTGCCTGAACGCGCCAACGAGTGGATCCGCAAACCCAACACCGCACCCTTCCTCGCGGGCAGCTCGGCACTGGACCGCATGATGGGCGGGCAGGTGGCCGACCTCTTCGTCGTGCGGCAGTACCTCGACGCGGAGCGCGGGGGCAAGGCTTGAGCCAAAACTGGGGTAACAGTGCGCTGTCCGGCCTGACCCAGAGCGCGGTGGCCTGGCTGCCGTGCCACCAGCTGATTGCCACGCGCTTCCCGACTGTCGGCCTGTACGACGAAGTCGCAGCACAGGAAGACCTCGACGTGGTGTTCGCCATCGAGGCCCTGACCAACCACCAGGTACGCCAGGAACTGGGCCAGCTCAGCCTGGTACCGCCCGCCGACCGCGTCGCCGGCCCGGGTGCCACCTTGATCATGGCGGCCTTCACGCACCTGAACCCGCTGGGCTCGCGCTTCAGCGACGGCAGCTGGGGTGTCCACTACGCGGCCGACAGCCTGGACACCGCGGTGGCCGAGGTCAGCCACCACCGGGGCCTGTTCCTGGCCCGCACGGGGGAAGACGCCATCGACATTGACCTGCGCTGGATACAGGCCGACCTGATGGACAAGCTGCACTACCTGCGAGGGCAGGGGGCCGAGAGGTCCGCAATCGTGGACCCCAACCGCTACGGCGCCGCGCAGGACCTGGGTCGCGCGCTGCGCGCCAGCGGCAGCCCGGGCATGGTCTACGACAGCGTGCGCAGGATTGAGGGGCAGTGTGCTGCGGTCTTCAAACCCAGGGCCTTGAGCAATGCCCGCGCCGTCGGCCACATCGGGTTGCATTGGAATGGCCACGCCATCTCACACTGGTTCGAAAAGAGCGCCCCCCATGCGGTCTGAGAGTTCGCTTTGTGGATAGCTGCTCATCACATGCCCACCAAACACCTTCTGGCAGCATGAAGGTCAGTCGCAAGTCCATACAGATATCTGTATGATTTCCGCATGAAGACGACGCTCGACATCAACGATCAATTGCTGGCCGACGCCAGGGTGCTGGCTGCACAGCACCGGACGACCTTGACACGTCTGATTGAAGAGGGGCTGCAACTGCGGCTGCGGGCGCAGACCAACCCGCGCCGAAAGGCTGCTGTGCATTTGCCAGTCTTCAAAGGCAAGGGTGGTCTGGTTGCGGGCGTCAATCCAAGCAGCAACAAATCCATGTTGGACGCGCTGGACGATGACGCCTGATGTGAACGTCCTGGTCGCCGCGTCGCGCAGCGACCACCCCCATCACAAGACGGCACTGGCCTGGTTGGAGGGCGCAGTGAGGGACGCACAAAGCGGCGCTGTGGTCACGGTGATGCCCATGGTCCTGGCCAGTCTGCTGCGCCTCGTCACCAATCCGAAGATCTTCAAGACGCCAACCCCCATCGCCGATGCGGTGGCTTTTGTTGATGCGATCCTGGCGGCGCCGGGTGTGCAACTCGCGACACTGGGTCCCGAGTGGCCCATCCTTCGCAAGCACTGCATGGACAAGTCGCTCAGTGCCAACGAACTGCCCGACGCCTGGTTGGCCGCAGCCGTGGAGCAGCTCGGTGAGCACCTGGTCAGTTTCGACAAGGACTTCAAGAAGCTCCTGGGGCGTGGCCGATTCACCCAGCTGGAGCCTTGAGAGCACGCTCATGCCCACCGTGAGAAAAGCCGCCGCAACACTGCCCGTGAAAGCTGCGACAGCCGTGGCAGGCAGGGATCAAGCCTTGAAGGTGCGAGGCCCCAAGGCCACCGCGCCGTCCACCCAAAAGCCAAACCAAGGTGCAGCCCCAGGCAAAGGACTTGCGAATCGCATTCGCCAAACTCGAGCCGGTCACGATCTCGGTGACGGAGTGACCATTCAAGAACTGAAAGAAGTGGGTCGACGCTGACGAATGGGCCAGCTTGGAAGCCACGCAGCCGACTTCCTGAGGCCGGCTGCCTTGAACGTGACACCCGGCGAAGCGCCTGCTTACGGGTGGCATTGCTGCCACTGCAAGCCACCCGTTGCGACACCAAGTGGAATACCATTTGGTGGAAATGAAACCACCAAATGGATAAACCCATGCCTGCCGCAGCCCTGACCAAGACACCGGCACATCGCCCAAGCCGAGTAAAAGCGTCCAGCAAGCCGGCATTGGGCGCTCGAGATTTTTGGAACACGGCCGTGAACCGGCGAACCGCCGACCGGGCCGTCTGGCGAAGAGAAATGCAGACCTTGGTGCAGCGCGTCATGGCCTGCGACGATGTGGTGCTGTTTGAGGCGGTGGAAATGGGTGTGCCCACCGTCATGGTCGATCTGATCGCCGGCGCCACCAACGAGTCCGTCACACGGGTCCTGGAAGTGATCGGCGTGGCGCCCACCACCTTCAAGCGCAAGGACGAAGCTCACGAGTCACTGCCCGAAGCGGCCGGTCAGCGGGTGATGGGCCTGCTGCGTGTGTTGGCCACGCTGCAGCGGGCCCTGGAAGAAAGTGGTGACCCCGAGCGATTGGCCACCTTCGACCTGGAGGCCTGGGTGGCGCAGTGGCTCAAGGAACCGCTCGCGGAACTCAGGAACAAGACCCCGGCGGAGATGCTGAGGAACCCTGAAGGTCAGCGCGCGCTGGAGCAGATCATCGAACGCATGCGCGGGGGGCTGCCGGCGTGACCGTGCAGCTGTGGCGGGTCGCCTCGGACACGCTGGCCTGGAGCGCCGACGACCTGAGCGGCAAAGGTGCCGCCGTAGCCGGCGCGCGCTGGAACCATCCCGGTGAACGGGTGACCTACGCCTCCACTTCGATCTCGCTGGCGGCCTGGGAGACGCGGGCGCATTTTGGCAAGGGGGGTGCGTTACCCTGGAACCGCTTCTTGGTGCTCATCGACGTGCCCGATGCAGTCTGGGCGGCCAGGACGGTGCTGAATCGGCCGCCAGCGGTCGGATGGGACGCCATCCCCGAAGGACGGGTCTCCAGAAACGCCGGCTCGGCCTGGCTCAAGGGGGCCGCCACCGCCTTGCTGACGGTGCCTTCCGTGATCATCGGTGAAGAGGACAACGTGTTGATCAACCCGGCGCACGCCGAGCACGTCCAGATCACGGCGGCCAAGGTGCGGCGGTTCATCTATGACCACCGCGTCTGAACGTGGTGCGGGTCACGCGATTTGACGCCGGCGTTGAAACATCGCTGATGCGAAAATAGATGCACAATGGCATCATCATTGATGAACGGAGTTCTCATGAGAACGACAGTCACGATCGACGATGACCTGTATGCCAAAGCGCTGGAGGTCGCTGACCCGTCCATGGACAGAGCCGATCTGTTCAGGGAAGCGATGAAGACGTTTGTCCGGGTGCAGGCTGCCAAGCGCCTTGCCGGCCTCGGCGCGGCGATGCCCAAGATGCAAGACGTACCCAGACGGCGTTCGGAGCCATCGAGATGAAAGGGGTGCTTGTCGACACATCGGTGTGGGTCGACCATTTCCGGCAGCGCAATGACGCGTTGATCGAATTGCTGGAACAGGATCTGGTCTTCTCGCATCCCATGGTCTGGGCCGAAATCGCCTGTGGGACGCCACCGGCGCCGCGGGCACAAACGCTCCAAGACCTGAGCTTGCTGCAACCAACCCAGCAGGCCAGCCTGCCCGAGGTTGTCGATTTCATCGAACGCGAAAAACTCTATGGCCAGGGATGCGGACTGGTCGCCATGATCTTGTTGGCATCGACACTGATCACGCCGGGCGCACAGCTCTGGACACTGGACAAGCCGCTTGGTGCGTTGTCAGGCCGGTTCGGGGTGATGCATCCGGCCAGTCTGCATTGATGGGTCTGTGATGCGACCGATGGACCAGGCGGGGGCGGTTGATGCGGCAGTGGCCAATGTGGCAGCGACAGATGCGGCATCGTTGCGCGCGACGGCGAGCGCAGCCCGCGCGCGCAAACTCCACGTTGGCCACTTCGCTTTCATGCGCTCCGTAGTCCAGGGCCTGGATCCCCGGGAGAGCTGGGAGAGGTACCTCAACGTCGAGGGTGAAGGCACCGACCAACGCGTGGTGCGCGCCACCATCAGCTGGATCCGAAACGAGTTCGCCGCCGCCGCCAAACGCCAGGACCGCCACGGCACGGCGCGCCTGCTGCGCATCGATGCAGCCCGCATCGCCGACCCTGCGCTCGAACTGCCCAGCCTGGAGGCCTTCGCGGAGGCCCAGGGCCTGGAGGACGAATCCCAGGCGGATCAGATTGCCGCTTACGAAGGCCAGTACGGCAAAGCCACCCAGCGCCTGCGCCGAAGATCCCGCCTCATCAAACGACAGCTCGACGCGCTGCGCTGGCTCGAAGGCCTGGTCGCCCAGGCCCCGCGCGCTGGGGACTCGGTCGCGGCCTGGCTGAACCCTACGCTGGCCAGCCACCTCGAGGCCGCCGACATCTTCACGCTGGCGCAACTGGTCGAGCGCATCAACGGCGTGGGCCGGCGCTGGTACGCCAGCGTCAAGGCGCTGGGCTCGGGCAAGGCCCAGCGCATCGTTGAGTGGTTGCATGATCAGGCCCACACCGACACAAACAGCAACCCAGACAGCGCCGAGCTGCGCCTGGGCCGCCACGTGGCGCTGCCGCGCAGCAAACTCTACCGCCACGAGCTCAATGCCATCGTGGCACCTTCTACCGACATCCGCCCGCTGGAGAAATTTGTAGTACCCAGCGAACTGGACGGCACCCACGGAATGTACCGGCGCCCGCAGTCGCAATGCCTGCTCAAGGCCAGCAACGACTACCAGGCCATCCTCGTCTGGCTGAAATCCAAACACGGACTGAGCCCCGATCAAAAAGCCCACCTGCAGTCCCGCCGCCGCCAGCGCGACACCGGGGTGGAGCAGGGCCTGGACTGGCTGCAGTCGCTGTCCCACACCCAACGCGCCTACCGCAAGGAAGCCGAGCGCTTCCTGCTCTGGGCCATCACCCACAAAGGCAAAGCGCTGTCCTCGATGAGCAACGAGGACTGCATCGAATACAGGGACTTCCTGGCCGACCCACAGCCGCGCAGCCGCTGGTGCGGCGATCGCGGCAGAGAGCGCTGGTCGCCGCTGTGGCGGCCGTTTGAAGGACCGCTGTCGCCGTCGGCTCAGCGCCATGCGGTCACCATCCTGAAGAACCTGTACGGCTTCCTGGTCGACCAGAACTACCTGATGGGCAATCCGTGGTCGGCCGTCAGCGTGCCCAGGAGTTCGGCGCCGAAGGTGAACACCGGGCGCAGCTTCAGCATCGGTCAGTGGCAGTTCATTCAGAACCAACTGGCCCAGCTCAAGGACTGCTCGACCCAGCAGCGGCTGAGCTTCGGCCTGCACCTGCTTTACGCCACCGGCCTGCGCTTGTCGGAAGTGGTGGCTGCCACCGTCGATGACCTGCAGTGGGTCGAATACCCCGCCGACGCCAATGACAGCGAACCCCTGCAGGGTTGGATGCTGCGCGTCATCGGCAAGGGCCACAAAGAACGCGAAGTGCCGGTGCCGATCGACGTGGTCAACAGGCTGTCCACCTACCTGGAGTCGCGCGGACTGGACGCCGACCCCGAGAACATCGGCAACCAGGGCGCCCACTTGCTGGGCAAAGCCAGCGACGCGGCGCAACGCGCCCCGGGTTTGAGCACCGGTGAGACCTTTGATCCCAGACAAGGCATCGCAGCCACCACCTTCTACGACCAGCTCAAGGCCTTCTTCTCCGACTGCGCCGACGTGCTGCAGCGCCAGACAGGGCAGGGGGCGGACAGGGGCGATATGAAGGCAGACCCCAGAGGCGCCGAGCGCTTCCGCCAGGCCAGCACCCACTGGATGCGCCACTCCCACGCCAGTCACGCCATCGCCAGCGGCATGCCCATCGAGATTGCGCAGCAGAACCTGGGCCATGCCTCACTGGCCACCACCACCGTTTACGTCACGACCGAGAAGCGGCGCCGGATGCAGGCGGTCGAGGCGTTCTGGAAAAGGTGACGCGCAATGGCGGTTTCTGCAGGCACTGCGCAACTGCGCCAGTCAGCGCAGTGCATCGGCGCAGTTCACAAGCGGGATTCAAAAGCGGGCTTCACAAGCGGAATTCACAAGCGGAATTCGCAAGCCAACTCCACAACTTAACTTCACCACTTCACTGAATCCCCACGCTGATGCGCCTGCTGCAATACCGAGACCTCGACCTGCGACGTGTCAAACCCGCGTTTGCCAAGGTGCGCGCGGCCATCGAAGCCGGGGACTTCAAGACCCCGGACGTGAAGAAGCTGCACACCGGCGGCTACTACCGTGCCAAGCTGGACCACAGCAACCGGCTGCTGCTGCAGTTTGCTGAGCACGGTGGCCAGACGGTGTGCCTGGCGCTGGAGGTGATTGAAAACCATGCCTACGAAAAGTCCCGCTTCCTGCGGGGTGCGCTGGTCGACGAAGCCAAGATCGAGCGTGAGCCACACATCGAGCCGGCGCAGTCCAGCGCCGAGGCGCTGACCCTGCGCTGGTTGCACACCACCCGCGCGGAGTTTGAACTGCTCGACAAGCCCATCGTTTTTGATGACGCACAAGAAGCCGTGCGCCGGCTGCCGGCGCCCGTGGTGTTGGTGGGTTCGGCGGGATCTGGCAAAACCGCCGTCACGCTGGCCAAGCTGCGTGAAGCCTCAGGCCGCGTGCTCTACGTCACCCAGTCGGCCTATCTGGCGCAGTCGGCGCGCGCGCTGTATGACGCCTACGGCTACGACAACCCGGACCAGGAAGTCGAGTTCCTGAGCTACCGTGAATTCCTGGAGACCTTGCATGTGCCACCCGGCCGTGAGCTGAACTTCAACAGCTTCAGCGGCTGGTTCGATCGCCACCGTGCGGCGGCCAAAGCACTGGGCGAGCTGGACGCGCATGCGCTGTTTGAAGAGTTCCGCGGCGTCATCGGTGCACAAGCCGGTGGTCCTCTGACGCTGCCGCAGTACCTGGAGCTGGGCACCCGCCAAAGCCTGCTCGCCCCGGCCGCTCGCCAAACCGCACATGCGCTCTTCGGCCGCTACCGCCAGTGGCTGGCCGAGACCGATCAGTTCGACCTCAACCTCGCTGCCCACGACTGGCGCGCGCGGGCGCAACCCAGCTACGACTTCATCGTCATCGACGAGGTGCAAGACCTCACCAGCGTGCAGCTTGCACTGGTGCTGGCCTGCCTGAAAGCACCGGGCCAGTTCCTGCTGTGCGGCGACTCCAACCAGATCGTGCACCCCAACTTCTTCAGCTGGGCTGCGGTGAAAGCGCTGTTCTGGCACGGCCTGGTAGGGCCAGGTCATGCGGCTGCGCAGAGCCAGCAACTGCACGTGCTGCAGGCCAACTTCCGCAACACACAAGCGGTGACGGAACTGGCCAACACGCTGCTCAAGATCAAACAGGCCCGCTTCGGCTCGATCGACCGCGAGAGCAACTTCCTGGTGCAGAGCACCTCGGCCGAGCCTGGAGAGGTGACGCTGATCCAGGCCCGCGAAGCGGCAGTCAAGCAGATCGACGCCGCCACCCGTCTGTCCGCGCGCCACGCAGTGATCGTGTTGCGCGACGAGGACAAAGCGGCCGCGCGCCTGCTGTTGCGCACGCCGCTGATTTTCTCGGTGCACGAGGCCAAAGGACTGGAGTACCCGCATGTGGTGCTGATGGGCATCGTCTCTGGTCAGCGCGCCGCCTATGCCGAGGTGTGTGACGGTGTGACGCGGCAAGACCTGCAGCACGACGAACTCGAATACCGCCGCGCCAAGGACAAAAGCGACAAGTCGCTGGAGCTGTACAAGTTCTACGTCAACGCGCTGTACGTGGCGATGACGCGCGCGGTGCAGAGCCTGACCCTCATCGAGTCCGACACCGGCCACCCGGTGTTCGACCTGCTCGGTCTGAAGGCGGGTGAGGTGCGCACCGGCGCCACACCGGCGTCGAGCAAAGAAGAGTGGGCGCAGGAAGCGCGCAAGCTCGAACTGCAGGGCAAAGAGGAGCAGGCCAAAGCCATCCGTGAGACCTTCCTGCAAGGCAAACCGGTGCCATGGACACCCTGGAGTCGGGCCTTGATCGAAGACCTGGCGGCCAAAGCGCTGGACCCCAAAAACCCCAGCGCCAAGCAAAAGCAGACGCTGATGGATTACGCGCTGTGGCATGGCCAGCAGGTGTGGGTTGAACAGTTGGCCGAGGTCCATTTCCAGCCGGCCCGCGCCCTGGCGCCGGCGCTCAGGTTTGGCCTGCTCGACCACGCCGCCATGATGTACCGGCCCGCCATAGACCACGCCCGGCAACAACAACTGGCCTTGCGCGCTGTGAGCACAGTACGACAGCGCCATCTGCAACCCTACGCGGCAAAGAACTTCAAGGACATCCTGCGCCTGTGTGACGTGCACACCGTTGACCACCTGTCACCGGTGGGCGCCACGCCCCTGATGCTGGCTGCCCGGGCGGGCAACGCACCGCTGGTGCAAGCGCTGCTGGCCAAAGGTGCCGACCCGAAGGCTGAAGACGGGTTTGGACTGACGGCCTGGCAGCAGGCGGTGAGCCGTGCGATGGAAGACCCGGGTTTTGCGAAGAGCGCATGGGCGCCAGTCTTTGAGCTGCTGGCACCCGCCGCGATTGACGTGCAGGTCGATGGCCGGCTGGTTCGCATCGAACGCCACCAGGGCGAGTACTGGGTCTTGACACTGATGCTGGCCGGCTTGAAGACGCAGTGGTCGGAGTGCGCCTTCAGGACGCAGCCTTACTGGAAGTATGGCGACGGCTACTTTGCTGAGCAGCTGCATCAGATCCTGGAAAACCTACCCGCCCATTTGTGGCGTGAGCAACGCCGCAAACGCAGCTATCTCAACCAAGTGCTGGCACGGGCCGAAATCGACAGCGCCTATAAGCCCGCGCGCAAGCTCTGGGCCCGAGCCCGCAACGGACACTACCTGCCCAACCCGGCGCTACAACTGCGCAAGGGTGAGGGTTGGCAGCCGGTGTTTGAGGCCCTCAAGCTTGACTGGATCGAGCGCGGCAGCGGACGCGACGGCATACCTGGCGCAAGCCCGGCCGCAGCGGTGGCCAGGCTGCAGGCGCGCTTGGCAGGGGCGCAGGAAGAGTTCTTCTGACACACAGCCGCCAACAGGTCTGAGCGTCGGGTTTGACCCCCGGATGGATGCATATTGCGCTCTCGTCGCCAATAGAGACGGGCCAGGGGGCTGCAAACGCGTGTGCCGGTTTCGTCTGGGCGATTCGAGGCACCCATCATCACCAAGGAACCAAGGAATGGGGTTGACATCAGTGCAATTGGGCCAACGAACACAGAATGCCACTCCTGGAAGAACCGGTCGCCACCGTAAGCAACATCGGATGACCCTGGCGGCTGAAGGCAGCGGTTTGCAAACTGCACCGATGAGCGCCGCCCGGCTGGCCGCCGAAGCCGCATTTACGGCTCCTCCGTTCAACCCGGCGCCGTCGATTCAAGCGCAAATCACCGTGCGAAAGGCGCGACTGGTGGTCGGTGCGGCTCCAACCGGCATGCCAACGGCCGCTGCCAGCAGCTGCGGCGAGCAGGCGAGCCAGGCCCCTCGGGTGTTCAGGGTGGACGCCTCGCGGGTTGCCTCGCAGCCTCAGGTCTCAGCGATCCTGCCCGCGGTACGGACCAGCAGTGCGGTCACGCCAATCGGAGTAACGAAGCAATCGGCGCGCAGGGCCACCGACAAGCGGCCCGGGCCGGTCGTGCATGTGATTAACGCCCTGCCAGTGCATCGGCGCGAGATCGAAGTGGCGCAACCGACGCAGGCTGCGTTGATCGTGGAACTGGCCCGCGTGGGGCCGGTTCTGGAGGAGATCAAGCGCGCACAGTCGTTGGTGTTCATCGACGAGCACTGCAGCAAGGAATGGCAGCGACTCTCCGGGCGAGCTGATGAGCTGCGCCGCGAACTCCAGGCGCAGTTGCGCTGAGCCTTCAACGCCTGTCGTAAAGTTGCTTGCGAGATCGCTCCGTGACACCTCACCTGTGTTGGGACGGCCAGACTGCAAACGGCAGGAGACGTCTGCGTTGGCCGTCTTGGCTCCTGCCGAGCCACCCGTTGGTTGCGCGGCATCTCGCCCGGCGGGCGTGCAATCAGCGGCCCGCCTAGGATTGCGCAGACTCCCGCGCAGAGCCCACACCGACGCGATGCGAACCCCCAAAGACCTGGTGTCGGTTTCCCTTCACTCTGTCACTTCTGCTCTTTCAATTGGCACAACTGACCCTTTCATCATGTCAGCGCAAGACTGCTGGCCAAGTCACAGAGCACAGTTTCCCTGCTGGGCGGTTGGGAGGTGCGGATTTCGCAAGCTACATGTTGCTCTACAGGTTATGACAGCTTGAAGGGGCCAAATGAAAGGTTGTGCCAAATGAAAGGAGCAGAACAGGCTGCGCGTCTGTTTTGGCCCCCAGACGTCATGGGAGCGAGCACTCTTCTTAGAAGCATAGGCAAACCTGCCGCGAAGTCACCGGATCACTGACAACATGAAAGGTTGAAAGTGACAGCTTGAAAGGAAACCGACAACTGCACCGCGTGCAAGCCGAGTTCAAGCTCGTGTGCATGGCGCTGAATTTGCGGCGCATGGGTGCCATGCAGGCGGTGTGAAGGTCAAAAGATGAGAGAAATCGAGCCCAAAACAGCTGCCAGAGAGTGCTCACAGATGACCAACAGCGACTACAGCTCCCATATGGACGATTCGAGGAGGGAAACGGCGCCAAGCGCTGGCAATTTAATCAAAGATGTGAAGTCAGCAGTTTTCTGCCGCCCACGCTCCTAGGGATGTTGTTCCGCTGGCGATGCGGATAGAGTAAATCGCAGAATTTTGACACTGGGGTTGGCGAACAAAGGGCTCGCCTGACCAAACTTCCTGAGAAACTACCATGAGCCCATGCGGCCCACTTGCTCGGCCTGTCACCGCGGCACCTGAAGAATTCGGCAACGCCGGCAGGCGAGCCGGGTGCACCACGTTCCACTACGTGTGAACTGCGTATGAGCGGCGCATGAAAAAGGCCCGCAGCACCAGCAGGCTGGGCCCGTCGATATTCTCAAGCCAGGCAAGCGTGCGCCAGGACACGCGCGCCGTG
Organism: Rubrivivax sp.; assembly: GCA_031429255.1. Lineage (GTDB taxonomy): Bacteria > Pseudomonadota > Gammaproteobacteria > Burkholderiales > Burkholderiaceae_C > Rubrivivax. The sequence goes on along the minus strand of JANOZF010000218.1, from coordinate 54,024 downwards.
ATCCGCTTACTGCGCATCATCGACCCGCAGCGTTTTCAGTTCAACCCGTTGCCTGCGGGCACACCGGGTGAGCCCGTGCAGGTGAACCCGGTGCAGTTCCAGACACTGTTGCGCGCGGCGGTTGCCGATGCGGGCGGTGCCACAGCGCGCAGCCCTGGGGTCTTAATCTGGCGCCATGCCGGCAGCCAGCTCCTGGTGGTGCCCATTCAGTTGCGCGCCGTGCTCGGCGACGGCCTGATTGCCATCAGCCTGCCGGTCTATTGCGACGAGCTCATCGCACCCGGCGCGCCGCTCGCGACGGCCGACGTGCACGTGACTTTTTTCGTCGGCTCGCCGCGGCGCGCCGCAGGGCTCCTCGTCACCACCGAAGAAAGGCCGCGCGGGCCGGCGCTGGTGGTGGACTTGTGGGGCGAACAACTGCTGGCGTTGCTGTGGCAGTCGCTGTTGAGCCTGGTGCAGTCGCTGGCGGCAGAGTCCGGCCGCGACGAAGACGGCGCGCCGCTGCTGCCGGCTGACCTGGTGGCCAGCGCCAACGGCGTCACCGTGCGGCCGCTGGCGCGCCACGCCTTCGACCGCGTGCAGGCCTGAAGCCCATGGCACTGGCCGCCAACGACCTGGGGGTGGTGGGCAACCTGGCCGAAGCGCTGGGGCTCACGTCCAGCGGTGACTTCCGGGCCGACTGGCTGTCCGACCCCGGCAAGCACCTGTCGCGCATGCTGGCCGAAGACCGCCAGCGCGCTGCCCTCATCGCCTTCATCGACGAGGTGCTGGCCGGCGAAGACCGCACCACCGGCCCCGACGGCAAAGTCTGGTTGCCCATCGCCCGGGCGCAGCCGCCGCTGGCGCGCGTGTACCTCGTGATCGATGAAAGGCCCACCGACTGGGTCGGCATCGGTGTGGGCGTGAAGGTGTCGTCCGACAACCCGGCCGCGTCGGTGTCGGCGCAGGTGCCGCTGTTCCGTGCCGCCAAGGCCGGCCGTTCGGTGTCGTCGCCCTTGCTGCTGGGCACGGCCGACGGCACGGTGACGGTCGAAGTCGACATCACCACCACCCCCGCCGCGCCGGCGCCCGGTGCGGCGCACCTGGGGGGCGTCGCGCTGGCGTTGACCATTCCCACGGACGGTGGCGTGCCGCCGCGCTTTGCGCTGAAGCTGCGCCGGTTGCAGATGCCGGGTGCGGCCGCGCCGGCCGACTTGTCGTTGTCGGTGGCTGACCTGGCGTCGCTGAGAGCGTCCGCGCTCGACCTCGTGCTGGGCCTCGTGCGGGCGCAGGCTGCGGCGCTGCCCGCGGGGCCGCTGGCGGCGCTGGCCGGCTTGCTCGGGTTGCGCCAGGGCAGCGCCGTGACGCCGCTGCCGCTGGCTGAACTGGCGCGCGACGGCGTGCCCGCCTTGTCGCGCTGGCTCGGCGGCGTGCTGGGCTCCAGCGCGCGCGCCGCGTGGCTGGCGGAACTGTCCACGCTGCTCACGGGCAACACCACGCACACCGACGGCACGCGCGTCACGCTGCCCATCGGCCCGTTGCAGCTGACGCTTGAAGTGCCCACCACGCCGGGCGCCAACGGCCTGGTGCGGGTCGAGCCCACGGTGGCCATCGTCTGGCCCGCGCAGGCCGGCGTGCACCTGCGCGCCCAGGCCGTGCTGTGCCGGCTGGACCTGGGCAGCGGCCAGGCGCTGGCGCTGCCATCGCTGTCGCTGCACCTGGCGCTGGGCCTGGCGGCCGGCGGCACGGCGCTGCTGGACGTGGCGGGCCCGCCCGCGCTGCACGTCGACAGCCTGCGCGCCGGCATCGCGCTGAACGGCGCACGCCAGCCAGTGCTGCTGCTGGCCGCTGAAGGTGTGCGCATTGCCGGGCATGCGCACGGCACGCTCGACCTGTCGTCGCCGCAGGCCCTGGCGCAGGTCGGCGCCACGGTGTTCAGCGACATGGCCGACGCGGTCTTCACCCTGCTGGGCCCCGCCGCGGCCGCGCTGCGCCTGCTGCTGGGCGTGGCGCCGCCGGCCGTGCCGCCCGGCATCGTGCCCATCGACGTGGGCCGCTTGCTGCAAGACCCGCTCGACGCCCTGCGTGGCTACTGGCGCGCGCTGCTCCGCGACCACCCGGCCGCAGTGCCAACCCTGCTGGCGCAACTGCGCGACCTGATCGCCGACGACGCGGCGTCGCAAGTCAACGTCTCGGGCACCGGGCAGATCGGCCAGCCCTGGCGCTTCACGCTGGCCGGCCCGGTGGCCATCGAGGCGCATGTCGACGGCGACCACTTCGTCATCGGGCCGGCGATGCGCTTCGTCGTCGACACCATCGGCCAGCGCTGCACGCGGCTCGAAACCAACATCGCGCTGCGCCTGGTGGACATCAACTTCGCGCAACCGTCCGCGCGCTTCCTGACGGCGGTCGACGCGTCGCTGCAACTGCGTGCACGCGGCCGCGACGAAGCCGTGATCCCCATCGGCCCGGCCCTGCTCAGCGCCGACTTCGTGGCGGTGGTGGCCGCGTGGTCGCCCACGGCGGGGCTGAAGGTGGATGTGCAGGCCCCTGGCCTCGCGCTCAGCGGCGTGGCGGGGCTGGATGCCTTGCCGGTGCCCGTGCCGCGGCTGGACGCCAGTGGACGCATCGTGCTCGACGCCGCCGGCTGGGCCGCGCTGGAAGAACTGCTGGCCGCCCTGGCGCAAGCCGCCGCGCCGCCCTGGCTGGACGACTTGGTGGCGTTGCTGGGCTGGGTGCGCAGAGAAAGCGGCGCGCCGGGCGAGCAGGGCGGGCGTGTCGGCCCGCCCGGCGCAAGGCTGCGCCTGCAGCACTTTGCGACGGACGCGCGAGGCGCGTTGCGGGCTTGGCTGCGCGACGCCATCCAGGCCGACGCGCAAGTGCTGCAGCGCGGCCTGAACCTGCTGTCCAACCTGCTCACCGGCACGCGCGACGGTGTGTCGGGCCTGCTGCAAGGCCGCGGCCACCCCGACGACCCGTGGCGCCTGCCCATCGCGCGCGGCGCGGCGTCGGCCGAGTTGCTGGCCTGGCTGGGCCCGCAAGGCCCGCCGCGGTCCATCACGGCGGTGGCCGATTTGCTGTTGGCTTCGTCGGCCAACGGCGCCGCGCGCAGCAGTGCAGAACTGGCGCGTGTGCTCGGCCAGTTGTCGGGGTTCGCAGTCGACGTGGCCGACCTGCTGGCCGGCCGCGACGCCGTGGCCGTTGGCTTCGACGCACTGCAGGCTCGCTGGGAAGGCAGCGACGGCTGCGTCGTGCCGCCGCAAGACCCGCCCGCGGGCGTGCAGGTGCGCCGCCTGCCCGACGTGGCGCAGCGCGACCTCGTCTACGCGGTCGACCTCGAAGACTTGCTCGACGCCGCACCGCCCACGGTGGTGCACGTCAGCGTGGTCAGCGCGGGTTCAGGCGCGAACGCGGCCACGGCACCGTGGGTCGACGTGCCCGCGAGCCGCGCAGTCGACCTCACCGCGCCGGGCCTGGCGCCGTCGGCCTTCGTGCTGCCGCTGCCCGCGGTGGGCGACTGGTTCGTGTGCCTGGGCGGCCGCGACGCCTGCCGCCGCCCGACGGGCGATGTCGACGGCGTGCTCGGCCAGGCCGACCGGTTAGAACACCTGCTGGCCAGCCTGCCCGGGCCGCTGGTCATCGTGGCGGATGCAGCCGCTGGCCACGCCGCGCGCCGCGCGGCTGAAAACGTCGTGGCAGTGACCGCGCTGGTGACGGCGGGCACCGCGCTGTCGCCGGTGTCGATGGCCACGTTGGACACCGCGCCCGGTGCCGACGCGCTGCGCCTGCTGGCGCGCCTGCTGCCGCCGCCCGACACGGACGCGCTGGAGAGCGCGGATTTGCACCTGCTGCGCGGCCTCGTCGATGCGTTGCAAAGGGAAAGCGCCAGCGACGACCCCGCGCGCGAACTGCGCCCGCCGTCCACGCCACTCGCCAGCCCGCGTGTCGGCTTGGCGGTGCACATGCTGTACGGCGACGTGTCCGCAGAAGCCATCCGCCGCGCGCTCACGGCGGGCGTGGCCGCGGCCGTGCGGCTGCGCTCGGCCGAACGCGGCACGCCGCCGCCGCCGGCCGACGCGCTGCCCGACCGCCTGGTGCTGGCGCTGCGCGCCGGGTTGGCGCCGGCGGCGGGCAGCGGTAGCCTGCGGGTCGACGGGCAGGTGGACATGGTGCTGGCGGAACTGCGCCTGACCGGCGTGCCGCTCGCGCCATTTTGCCTGGTGACCCCGCGCGACCTGCGCGTGCACCTGGGCATCGGCCGCGCGGGCGGCTGGCTCGTCGGCGGGCCCGACCCCGGCCGTGGCGCGGGCGCGCCCAGGCCGCACGAATTGCGCCGCATCGGGCTCGACCTGCGCGTGCCGCTGCACAGCGCGGCCGCACCGGCGGATGCCTGGATCACGCTGCACGACGCGCGGGTCTTCGACATCACGCGCGAACGCTGGCGCCTGATGGCGCTGGACATGGCCGACCCCAGCGCCGCCGTGCAGGCGCTGGCCGCGCAAGGCTTCGACGCCGCCACCACGCTGCTGCCCGAAGCGCGCGTGCTGCTGGCCAGCTTTGCGCAGGAACTGGCCGCGCAGGCCGACGCCGCAAGCGCCGGCCTGGCCGCCACACTGCGCGCGCTGGGCTTGATGGACGGCGCCGGCGGCAGCGTGCCCGCTGCGATCGAACAGTTGCTGCACGACCCGCTGGACCACCTGCGCACGGCCCTGGCCACGCCCGCCGCGCGCAGCGAACTGGCGCTGGGCCTGCGCGCGTTGTGGCCAAACGCGCCCGCGTTGCCGGGCAGCCCGCCGGACGAACTGGCGCTGGCGCTCGGGCCGCTCACCGCGCGGCTGCGGCTGGCGCCGTGGCAGGTGGACATTGCCGCGCAGGCCGAAGCCGGCGCGGGCGGTTTCGGCTGGGTCGGCTGGCAGGGCCGGCTGCGCTTCGACACGAACGGCATCACCGACGCCGGTCTTAGCGTCGGTGCCAGCGCCACCACGGCTGTCACCGGCGCGCTGCGGCTCGAACTCGACCGCGCGCTGCGCCTGTCGGTCGGCTGGCAGCGGCCCGGCGCGGCGCTGCCGGACGCGGTGGAACTCTGGCCCAACCCCGATGCCGCGGCCGTCGAACGCGCGCTCGTGCAACTGCTGCCGGCCGAATTGCTGCGCCAGGCGCTGCAAGGCCTGCGCGCGCTGGACGACAGCGCCCGCCCGGTCATCGACGCCATGCTGTCGCTCGTCGGCCTGCTGGGCGCTGCCAACGCGCAAGGCGAGCGCGCCGTGCGCCTGCCGGCGGCGCTGCTGGCCAACCCGGCCGCATGGCTGCGGCATGAAGCGGCGCTGGGGGTTTCTGCCGCCGCATCGGCCTTCGACCCGAACCGCCTGGTGCAGCTCTTCGACGCGCTCAAGCCGCTGGTCAGCTTGCCCGGTGATGCCGGTGCCTGGCGCATCACGCCCGGGGTCGTGCTCAAGGCGTCCAGCGTCAGTGCCGGCGCGCGCATCGCGCTGGAACTGGATTCGACGCAATTCACGGCGCCGAATGGTGCGCTGGCACGCCTCGCGTTTGGCGGCAGCCTTCAGCTCACTTTGAGCGGCAGCGCGGTGGCAAGGCCGGGTGTCGAACTCTTCGTCGGCCTGGCCGGCGGTGCGGCGGGGAGGTCTGCCGTGCACGTGGTCGTCGGGGACCAGCTCACGCTCTTCCTGCGCCCGACGGCGGGCTCGGACATCGCGCTTTTCCCGAACCCCGCCGGCCTCGGCCAACTGGCGGCCGCCGCCGCGCAGCAAGCGGTGACGCAGGCGCTGCCGATGGTGCTGGACGCACTGGCCGGCCTCAGCACCGCAGCCAGCCCGCAGCGCGAAGTCGGCGTGCTCGTCACGCAACTCGGCGACGCGATGGGCCTGCGCAGCGCCGGCCACTTCCAGAGCGCAGCGCTTGCGGACTGGGGCCGCGACCCCGCAGCGCAACTGGCCGCGCGCCTGCCCGTGCTGGCCACGGCCGCGCTCAACAGCCTGGCGCAGGCGCTGCATGGCGTGCTGCCGCCGGGCGCATCGGCCACGCTCGTGGGCAACGCGGTGCGGCTGGTGGCCGGCGGTTTCCGCATCGACGTGACGCCGTCGCCCTTTGCCGTCGTGGTGGACGGCACGCTGGCATCGCTGCCGGTGCTGCGGCAGGCGCACGCCCGCATCGCGCTCGACGGCGCAGGCCTCACCGAGCTGACGGTGGACCTCGGCCCGGCCGAGCTCGACGTCGGCGGCGCGTTGCTGCGCCCGGCCTTCTCGGTGTCGGGCGGCCGCGCGCCAACGGCGGGGCGGCGCGCGGCGTTGACGCTCGGGCTGCCGGCAAACCGCCTCGTCGGCGTGCGCTGGTTGATCGGCTCGCGGGTGGACCTCGTGCTCATCGACACCGGCATTGAACACCTCGACGCCGAGAAGGTCGCGCTCGGGCTGCTGGAAGCGGTGCTCGACATGGTCGCGTCCTTCGTCATGGGCACGGGCGCGGTCACGGCGTTGCTGACCAAGCGCGTCGGCGCCAACGCGCAAAACACCGTGCGCAAGATGCTGGCGGGCGTGCTGCTGCAAGACAACGCGCCGCTGCCACCCGCGCTGGTGGCGCAGCCCTTCGAGCCGGCGTTGCTGCTGGGCCGGTTGCAGCAGCTGGCGCTGAACGTGGCGCAGGCCGCGCCCACCATCACCATCGACAGTGCGCTGAGCATCGGCCTGGCTGCTGCCGATGTGGTGGGCGGCGGCGGCGCCAAGCGTGTCGGCCTGCGCCTCGCGCTGCCCAAGCCAGCGGTGCTGATATCGCAAGACTTGACGATTTCACTGGAGACCGACGCCCGCTGGATCCGCCTGCCGGGTGGTGGCGGTTCACCGCCCGACGGCCTGGTGATCGACATGCTGCGCGTCGGCCCGGCCGTCGGCCAGTTTGCTTTCGAGCCGGCGCTGTCGGTCAACGGCGTCGGCATGCGGTTTGCGCGAAATGAAAAGCCGCTGCTGGCGCTGGACGCGCTGACGCTCGGCTCGATCGCGCTGCATGTCTACGCGAAGGTGGCGGCCGACGGCAAGGCCGGTGGCGCGCAGCTGCAGCTGTCGGGCCTGTCGGTGGCGCCTGCTGGGGCGGGCGCCAAGGAAGGCGGCAACGGCGTCGCGCAAGGCTTGCTGGGCGACGCAGGCAAAGGCAAGGACAAGCTCGCGCCCACCTTCAGCCCCGCGCTGGCGGTGCAGAAGCACGGCGCGCTGCCGGTGGCCGTGAGCCTGCGCGCGGGTGATGGCGGAGGCCCGTGGTGGGTGGGCATCCAGCGCGGCTTCGGGCCCATCTACATCGAACAGGTGGGCTTCGGTGTGGCCGAGAAAAACAACGCGGTCGAGAAGATATCGCTGCTGCTGGACGGCCGCGTGTCGCTCTTCGGCCTGAACGCGGCGGTGGACGACCTGCAGCTCACGCACACCATTCGCTCGGACGCGTCGGTGTTCGACCCGTCGCGCTGGGCGGTGGATTTAGCCGGCCTGGCCTTCAATGCCGACATGGCCGGGCTCACGCTGCAAGGCGGGCTGCGCAAGTATTCGGACGGCAACGGCACGCAGTACGTCGGCATGCTGATGGGGCGCTTTGCGGTGTATGGCCTGTCGGTGTTTGGCGGCTACGGCCAGGGCCGCGTCGGCAACGAAACCTTCGCGTCCTTCTTCGCCTTTGGCGCGGTCAACGGGCCCATCGGCGGGCCGCCGGCCTTCTTCCTCACGGGCGTTGGCGGCGGCCTCGGGATCAACCGCGAACTGAAGCTGCCCGACGACATGGCGCGCTTCGACCAGTATCCGCTCGTCAAGGCGCTGGACCCGTCCGCCAAGCCCAGCGACGACCCCATGGCCGAGCTGATCCGCCTGGGCGGCTTCTTCCCCATGAAGCGCGGCAGCTTCTGGTTTGCAGCCGGCCTGTCGTTCACGAGCTTCGCGCTGGTGGACGGCGTGGCGGTGGTGTCGATCCAGGTCGGCGACGGGCTGGAAGTGGCGCTGATGGGCCTGGCGCGCATGGCGCTGCCGCGCCCGCAGGCGCCGCTGGTGTCGATCGAACTCGGGCTGGTGGCGCGCTTCTCGTCGAAGGAAGGCGTGCTGTGGGTGCAGGCGCAACTCACCGACAACTCGTGGCTGCTGTACCCCGACGTGCGCCTGACGGGCGGCTTTGCCTTCGTCATCTGGTTTGCCGGCCCCAACGCCGGGCAGTTCGTGCTGACCATCGGCGGCTACCACCCCAAGTTCAAGCGCGACGGCTACCCGGTCGTGCCGCGCCTGGGGCTGCAGTGGCGTGTCGGCCCGTTTCTGACGATCAAGGGCGAGTCCTACTTCGCGCTGACCTCCGAAGCGCTGATGGCCGGCATGCGCGTCGAGGTGTCGGCGCGCTTCGGCCCGGCCTGGGCGCAGGTGATCTTCGGGGCCGACGGCATCGTCTTCTTCGACCCGTTCCACTTCCGGGTCGACGCCTACGCGCAGATCAGCGCCGGCGTCACGATCGACGTCTGGATCGGCGAAATCACGATCTCCGTCTCGCTCACCGCCAGCATCATGGTCGAAGGGCCGCAGTTCCACGGCCTGGCGCGCTTCTCGGTGGGCCCGGTCGACCTCGAAGTCGAATTCGGCGACACCACGCAGCAGCCACGCCCGCCGCTGACGTGGGACGCCTTTGTCACCAAGTACCTTGAACTGGCCGCGCCGCAAACCGCGCGCGCGCTGGCCGCCATCACCGGCAAGGGCTCGGTCACGCCGGGCACCGGCCCCGGCGGGCCGACCGACACCGGCACCGCCGACGGCAGCGCCGCTCACCCGTTTGAAGTCTTCGCCGAATTCGAAATCACGCTGACCAGCACCGTGCCCGTGCGCCGCATCCACATCGGCAGCACGCGCACCATCGACCGCACGCCCAGCCACGCGCTGGGTGTGGCGCCGATGCAGGAAGCCAACGTCGACACCGCACTGCGCCTCACCATCCGCCGTGCCGACAGCGGCGCGGCGTCGCTCGACAAACTGGTGGCGAAAGAGAGCCTGTCGCCGTCCTTCCCGTACGGCGTGTGGGGCCCGCCGCAAGACCCGGCGCACCCGAAGGTGCCCGAGGGCAAGGTGATCGTCGCGATGGACGGCCTGTCGCTCACCGCCGTGGCCGACATCCCGCCCGGCACTGCGCCCATCGACTACAAGCGCGTCGAAACCGCGGTGGCCACGGCGGCGCACCCGCGCACGCGGCACCCGCTGCCTTTTGTCAGCGAATCGGGTGCACGCGCGGTGCAGTTGACGGCGATGCGCGGCCTGGCCGGGCTGCTGCCGGTGGCCGCCGACGACAACGCGGTGCTGGGCATTGCCGCGCTGTGGTCGCGCCGCGCGGGCGGCAGCCGCACGGCGCAGGCGGCGCTGCGCGGCCTGCGCGCGGCGCCGCCGCGGCTGGGTTCGCTCAGCGAAGGCTTGGCCGACCTGGCGCCGGCCACCACGCCCGTCACGCTCGTGAAAGCGCGCGACCCGCTGCCGGTAAACACCGGCGTGCTGCGGCCGCGCGCGGTGGGCGTGCTGAGCATGGGGCTGGACGAAACCGAACACGTCGTGGCGCGCACGACGGTCACGCTCGGGCAACTGGAAGAAAACATCCCGAAGGTGGACGACCCGCCGCTGCTGGACGCCGTGCGCGCGCGGCTGAACCCGGCGATTCCGGCGGTTCTGACGCTCGTCACCGGCACGCGCGGCGCCAGCGACGGGCGCACCGTGGTCGCGTCCGACCGCGTGCCGCTGTCGCGCATAGCACGCTCACCTTTGGCGGCCGTGCGCGGGCGTGGGGCCACGCGGGACGTGCAGGCGCGCTTGTCGCGGCTGAACGGCATGCTGGACATCAAACCCGGCGTGCGCGCGGCGATACCGGCCGGCTATTCCATCCAGAGCGGCGAAGCGGCCGTGTTCGAGATGCCCAACGCCGCGCGCGACCTGGACGACACCGCGCCGCGGCCGTCGCTGCACGTCTTTGCCGGCACCGCGCGCGTGGTGATGCTGGGCCACGGCGGCACGCTGCTGGCAGACGTGGAAACCGGCGTGCCCGGCACACCGCACGGCGGCGGCATGGTCACCGTGCCGCGCGGCACGCACCGCATCGCGGTGGCGGCCAGCGTGCCGGCGGCGCGCCAACGCGCGGGGCTGGACGGCTGGCACAGCGGCGCCATGCTGCCCATGATGGGCCACCAGTGCGCGCTGGCGGCGCAGGCCGTGGTGCAGTGCGAAGGCCGCCTGCGCGGCGTGCGCCAGCGCGGCCTGGCGCGCGAAGCGGGCTGGATGCGTGCGGCTGAACTGGTGGAGGGCACCGCCATCGTCCGCACGCGTTTTGCGCGCCGGCTGACCGTGTTGGCGGTGGTGCTGGACGACCCCACCGGCGCGAACCTCGGAGCGGGCGGCGACAAAGGCGCAGGCCGCGGCCTGAGCCTGTCCATCACCGGCGCCACCCGCCCGCTGGACGAACAAGGCGAACCGCGCGCGCCCGTGCTGGTGGTGCGCGGCCAGCGCGTGGCGCTGGTGTACGAATTGCGGCCCGACGTGGCGGCCAACGGTGTGCCGGTGGGCAGTGGTGTCAGCGTCGGCGTGGCGAGTGAAGACGGTTGGCACCTGGTGGGCGTGGTGGCGCCGGTGGACGGCGTGTCGGTCGACGCCTTTGCCGCGCTGCTGGCGCAGGACACGCTGGACGTGCTGGTGCGCGGGCCCATCGCCACGGGCCAGGCCGACACCGGCCTGGGCGCGGCGGGCGCCAACGCGCGCCAAGGCGCGGTGCTGGCGGCGTGGGTAGACGCACGGCCTGCGCCGCCGCCTTCGCCACCGCCCGCGCCGCCGAGGAACGTGGCCAAGGCCGCCAAGGCCACGAAGGTCAGCAAGGTCAGCAAGGTCAGCGCGGTGGCCGAACCCGCCGAGGCCGCCAAGTCGACAAAGGCCCCCGCCGCGCCCCGCCGCCGCACCCCGCGCAGCAAGCCGACCCCGGAGTGAACCGCATGCCCGCCAAAGGTCAATTCATCCTGCGCCCGATGGCCAACCCGCCGCTGAAGGCGGGTGACTACACGCTCAGCGGCCAGGTCACGCTCGACCGCAAGGTGCCCGACCCGGCGCAACCCAGCGCGCCGCCGCTGTTGCAGCCGCTCGGAGGCGTGGAGCGGCAGGAAACGCACATCCGCGTCACGTCGCCGCGCTACCGCTTGCCGCCCGACCAGCTGCTTTCGGCCTTTCCGCCCGCCAACAGCGTGGGCGCCTATGAAAACCGGCTGCCGCAAATCGTCATCAAGCGCCGCACGCTGCCGTGGGAACGCGAGCCCGCGCCCGGCGTCACCGACACGCCGTGGCTGGCGCTCGTCGTCATCGCCGAAGGCGAGGGCACGCTGTCGGGCGAACAGCCCATTGCGCAGTGCGTGACGGCCGGCGTCACGCTGGCCGGGCCCAACGACGTGGCCACCGGCGTGTGCCTGTCGGTGACGCAGGACGTGGTCAACAAGGTGTTCCCGAAAAAAGAAGAACTCGCGCTGCTGGCCCACGTGCGCGAAGTCGACGTGAACGACACCGAACTGGCCAATGGCGACGACGACGGTTTTCTCGGCGTCGTCATCGCCAACCGGCTGCCGCAGTACGACCGCACGCGCAACAAGCCCGTGCGCTACCTGGCGGCGCTCATCAACGTCGAAGGCCAGCTTGAAAACCTGGCCAAGCCGCCGCCGCCGGTGTCGCATTTCATCGCCACGACCTTGGTGTACGACTTCAAGCAGGAACCGGCCTACGCCCTCGCCGCCGACCCCGACCGGCTGCTAATGGGCGGCAGCCACCACGCGGCCGCGGCGTTTGCAGCAGCGCCCGTGATCGCAGCGCCCATCGGCGCTCCCCCGCGCGCTGCGATCGGCGGCGCACTGGACCGCGAGCCCACTACCCGCAGCACGCCGCCAGTGCAATCCGGCGGCGCCAAGGGCCAGGCCGCGCAGTGGCAAACCACCACCGCGCGCATCGAAACCATCGCGCTCACCTCGTCGCAAAACGAGGCCGGCCGCCTGGTGCGCGACGGCATGCTGGAAGGCTACCGGGGCAACCTGGCGCAGACTGTGCCGCTGTTGCCGGGCCTGCAGGTGCTGAAGTTTCCGGTGCTGGCGCACTGGTCGTTCACGGTCAACGGCGTGGGCGGTTTCGAGAGCCTGATGCTCGACCTGAAGGTCGACTTGCTCGGCACCGACCCCGCGCTGCCCGTGCCCGGTGCGCCGCCCAAGGTGCCGTCGAACGAACCGCCCACGCGCCCGCCCGTCGAAGTGGCGCCCACCGGGCATGTCGGCCTGCCGCACCTCACGCGGCATGGCGACAAGGTGCGGGCCTGGTTCCGCGGGCCGCTGACGCCCTTCCCCACGCAGCGCGACAAGCCAGACAGCGCCGGCCGCCTGCCGCTGGCGCACGTCAGCGACCAGCTGCGCCGCAGCATCCCCGACGGCCGCGAAGACTTGTCGCTGGCCGCGGCGTTCGAGATCGGCCGGCTCACGGCGCTGTCGCAGCCGTCCATCGTGCGCGCGCTGATGGCCTGGCGTGGTGAGCAATTTGGCGCCGCACGGGCGCGCACCTTTGCCGACACGCTGAAGGATTCGTCGGTGCTCAAAGGGCTGATCGGCCGCACACCCGCGGGCGGCAAACAGGGTTCGCTGGCCGACATGCTGGCGCGCCATCTCGTGATGTCCGCCGCGGCCAACCCGGCGCGGGTGCTGGCGCCGACGCGGCCCCTCACGGTGCCCGGGCGCGAGCTGCCGTATGCGCGCGACGGCGGGCTTGACCGGTTGATCTCCGAAGGCTTCGGCTTCTCGGCCGCGCAGGTCAAGCAGATGCGCCGGGCCGACGGCACGGTGGCCGCACTCAGCGCCACCGCCGTGCCCTTGAAGACGACGCGGCAGGACACGCCGCTGGTGGAAGGCCCGGACGCGCAGCGCATGCACGCCGGGCTGGACGCTGCGGTCAGCCGCATCGCCCGCGCGGTGGACGGCGGATTCCTGCGGGGCCTTGAAGGCGCCGAGCCCCCCGCCGCCAAGGCCCGCAAAAGTGGCAAAGCCGCCAAGCCCGCCGACCGCGCGGCATCAGACGCACCCGCCGCACCCGCCGCACCGCGCCCACGCGATGCGCTCGACGACCTGCTCGACGACGCCACCCGCGCGCGCCGCCGCTGATCCAGAAAGACGCACAGGACCCACGCCATGGCCAAGATCGATGCCGCTTACGCGATGAACAAGGCCTTCGCCACCATCGGCGCCGTCGTGCCGGCCACGCAGGGCGAAGACCCGCTGTTTGGCAACCGCGTCGTGCCGCACGAACTGCGCGGCTGGCTGGCGCGGCTGCGGCTGTTGCAAGCCGTGCCCTTCGCCTACCTGGTGCCCGACGCTGAACTGCTGCCGCGCGAATCGATCCGCTTCTTCTACCTCGACCGCGCCTGGACCGACGCGCTCGTGCAAGGCGCGCTCAGCGTCGGCACCGTCAATTCCAGCGACCGCGCCGAGCTGTCCGCGCTCTACGCCACGGTGCGCGACGAGGTGGACGAAGAAGAGCGCCGCGCGCGCCTGCCCGGCGGCGAGCCGGTGCAGAAAGGCGTGGCCGGCACGGTCACCGGCTTCGTGCTGCGGTCGCGCGCGGTGTCGGGCTGGCCGGGGCTGCACGTGCGGGCCTATGACCGCGAACTGGGCACCGCCGACGACGCCACCATCGACGAATCGGACCCGCGCCGCCTGAAGGTGCTGCGCATGGAGCGGCTGGCGCCGGCGGTGCTGCTGGTGCTGTTCGACGGCGTGCCGGCGGTGGTGCACATCGAAGAACCGCGCCAGGGCATTCAGTTTGGCGCGCGGCTGGAAGCCATCGGCGGCAACCCCAACAGCCTGCGCGCCTTCGTTGTGGCGCGCAACGGCCGCACCGCGCTCGACGTCGAAAGGCCGAGCGGCCAGAAGGTGGACGTCACCGTGCCCTTCCGCCCCGGTTCGCCCGGCGTGCTGGACATCGCGAAGCTCAACGAGGCGCTGGTGCGGACACCGGGCACGAACATGACGGACGACGGCAAGGTCGACAGCGCCGAATTCGCGGTGCAGATGCTGCGCTTCCCGTACCGCCAGGTCTTTGGCGACCCCAGCGTGCAAGCGCCCGCGCTGGACGTGGTGTTTCGCCCGACGCTCGACGTGGCCACGATGCGGCAGCGCTTCACGGCGCACCTGTGAGCTGTTGCACCCGACGCACCCGACGCACCTGAAGCACCCGAAGGAGCAGCCCCCTTGGCCAAGACCGCCGTGAAGAGCGCATCAGCCGCGAAAGCCGCGCAGGCTGCGAAAGCCGCAGCCGCGGCACCCGCTGCACCCGCCTCCAGAGCCCCCATCAGCATCGTGCTCGGCGAGCGCTGGTCGGCGCTGGCGCGGCTGGGGCTGGACGTGGCGGCCGTCGGCAGCTTCGACACCAGCCTGGCGCGCGAAACGCGCGTGCTCGTGCCGGTGGATGTGCAAGCGCTCTTCGTGCCCGCCGGCAGCACCGAGCCGATGGTGCGGCTGCCGCTGTCCATCACCGCCGCCGACGGCGCCAGCCCGCAGCCGGCCACGCCGTATTTGCAGGACGGCCCGCCGCGCCCGGCCGGCGTGCACCTGCACTGGGCCATGCCCGACGCGCTGCTGCGCGGCAGCCTGGCCGAGCGCGGCGCCGGCAACCGCCTGGCGCTGCCGCCGCTGCCCGACCGCTGGCTCGTGCTGCGCCTGATGGTGCCCAAAGGCGCCACGCAACCGGCCGTGCGCGGCTGGGTGCTGGAAGCCGACCGCGGGCGTGTCGTGGCGCTGCAGAACTGGCCCGCGCCGATCAGCGATTCACCGCCCATGCGCACCGTGCCGCGCGCTGACCTGAACGGCTCGGCGGGCGGGTCGCTGAACTGGAGCGGCATCTACGACGCCGCCATCAACCGCTTTGCGCTGCACGACAAGCTCGAAGACCTGGCCACGCTGGCGCCGGCGGGCGTGGAGGCCGACCAGATCGGCTACACCGTGATGGGCTGGTGGAGCGACACCGCACTCGACCCGCTGGATGCCGCCCACACCGATTCCAGCCTGCACGAAACCCTGCGCAAGCTCGACTGGGCCCTGGTGCAAGACCGCGAGAACAACGACCGCGCCCACACCGACCGCGCCGTGATGGCCGACAAGCGCGCGTCGCTCGGTCTGCGCAGCGCCACGCGCTATCAGCCGGCCACGGGTTTCGGCAAGCGCTTCGACAGCGTCGACGACGCCACCCAGCCCCTGCAGGCCAAGGGCGGCCTGAAGCCCATGAGCGCGACGCTCGCCGACGGCGCGTCCAAGGTCATCCACAGCGAACCCAGCTGGCCGCGCAGTTGCCTCTTGCACGGCAGCGTGTTCGGCGTGCCGGTGCGCGCGGGGCCGCGCCTTGCCGTGGGCCCCGACCCGCGCCCCGCGCCGGCCGCGGTGGACGCGGTGTGGGGCGAACACGGCGCCGACGTGGCCGCGGCGATCGTCGCGACGGGCCTGGAGCCCGCCAACGCCGCGGCGCGGCGTGAATACGAACGGCTCTTCTGCGCCTTCACCGGGCACCTGATGGACCGCGTCGATTCGCAGGACGGGATGATCGACATCCAGGAATGGGAGCACGCCGCCGGCCTGGCCAGCCGGCCCGGTGGCGACGGCGGCATTGACCGCCTGCTGGAAGGTGCCGAATCCGGCCCGCTCGCGGCCGGCCGGCAGGCGCGCGGCATGGCGCGTTCGGCCGCCGCCGCCCTGAAAGGCGACGCGACCGGCAAGGGGCCGGTCGGCACGCGGCTGACGTTTGGCAAGACCAAGCGGCAGATCGGCGTGCACGCCAGCGACGAAGCGCAGCGCGCAGAAATGGGCGGCTGGGGCCGCACCGAAAAAGAACGCAGCACCGACGACAAACAGCACGGCCGCAGCAGCCGGTCCGAACCCGCCGTGCGCGAAGTGCGCCGCCCCGCGCCGCGCCTGTACGTGCCGATGGAGCCCGTGATTGCCGTGCGCGGCGTGGGCCGCAGCCTGCGCCACGGCGGCGACGGCGGCGCGTCGGACGACAAGAAGCTGCACTGCCGCTACCCGTCGCAGGTGATCAGCGCCATCGAACAAGTGGTCTCGGGCGCTGAACTGCTGCCCAGCCTGGGCACCGCGGCCGTGCCCGATGAAGCCCTGCTGCTGGCCCGCGAAGCGCTGCTGCACAACCCGTGGCTGGCCAAGTGGGTGGCCAGCACCGCCGCGCGGCTGCACGCTGTCAACCCGGCGGCGGCCTCCAAGCGCATGGTGGCCGAAGCCGCGCTGCGTTTTGGCAGCACCGACGCGGTGTACGACGGCAAGAGCGGCGCGTTTTCGCGCGCCGTCAAGATGGTCGGCGGCCGCACGCGCAGCGCCTACGACGACCGCATCGCCGACCAGCTGCGCCGCTTCTCGATGGTCAAAGGCGTCGACCCCGACCCCGTGGCCATCACTGCCTGGTCGCAGCCCTGGGTGCCGATGTGGCTTGAATGGGAACTGCAGCTGCATGCCGACGACACGCTCACGGGCTGGCAACTGGGCAGCGTCGACTACGAACCGCGCCCGGGCAGCGCCGAGCCTGCCGCCGCGCGCACGCTGCAAGGCCGCAGCGTGCTCACCACCGGCACCGCCACGACGCTGTCGCTGTCGATCCGCCAGTGGCTGGAACAAGAAGACCTGCGCGATGTCGACGGCCGCGGCGAGGCCAGCGAAAGCGCCGAAGCCGCGCTCGGGCGCATCGCCGCCGCGGTGGAAGAACTGGACGTCGTCAGCACGAGCCTGGACGGCCTGCGCGAACAGCTGCTGGGCCTGCGCTACGACGGCGGCCTGGCCCGCCTGCGCGACCCCGTGACGCAGGAACTCGGCCCGCCGCAATTGAACGGCCAGCCGCCGCTGTGGCTGCGCGGCGGCGTGCTGCGCCTGGCGCGGGCGCGCATCGTCGACGCCTTCGGCCGCACGCTCGAAGTGCCGCTGGCCAAGCTGCACGCACCGCAGCGCATTGCCGTGGCGCCAGCCGCCGTGGGTGCCGGCGAAGGCCTGCGCCTGGCGCCGCGGCTGAACCTGCCGGCGCGGGTGATGTTCCGCCTGGTCGACCCCGGCGCGGACGGGCCCACGCCGGCCGAGGCCAACGTCGACCAGGTCGAACCCACGCGCATGGTCAACCCGGTGGCGGGCTTCGTGCTGCCCGACCACATCGACGAGTCGCTCGAATTTTTTGACGTCGCCGGCACGCCGCTCGGCCAGCTGACGCACGAACCCATCGGCGGCGGCGTGGTGTGGGAAATGGCCCCCGGCCGCGACGGCCCCGGCGACGCCGGCCCGCTGCACGGCCTGGGCACCACGACGCGCCACCTGGGCTACGTGGCCGCCGGTGCCGTCACGGCAGACGCCCGCGCGCGTGCCGGTGCAGTGCAGCCGAGTGAATCCGCGCTGTCGGCGCTTCTGCGCGCCATCGACACCACGCTGTGGAGCGTGGACGCGCTGGCCTCGATGGGCACCGAACACATCGCCGGGCTCGTCGGGCGGCCGATTGCCGTGGTGCGCGCGCGCTTGTCGCTGGACGTGCAGCCCGACGCCGGCCTGGACCCGGCGGTTGCCATGGCCGCACTGGCCGACCGCGCCTTCACCGTGCGCCTCGGTGAGATCACGCGGGCCGACGACGCGCTGCTGGCGTACTTCGTGGACGACGACTACGACCACGTGCACGTCGTGGACAAGGTGGTGGCGCAACTGGCACGCGATGCCGGCCGCCTGCGCGGCCAGCTGGCGGGGCTGGATCGCGCGGTGGTGGTGCCGGCGCTGCGGCCTATCGACCACCCGTTTGTCGTCGCCGAGGACGAACTGACGCTGCGCTTCGGCCGCACCGTGACGCTGACGTTGCTGATGCACCCGATGGGCAAGGTGCACCTGACCAGCGGCGTGTTGCCGCGCAAGTCGCTGCAACTGGCGCGCGAATGGGTGTCGCCGGGGCTTTCGGTGATGGCGCCGTCGGCCCGCATCGGCCCCGTGCTGGTGGACCCGGGCAATGTGCGCCTGCCGAAGATATCGGCCTTCCCGAAAGACCAGCTATTCACGCGGCGCGACACACCTGGCACCTGGAAGGACGACCCCATCCTGGCGGCCACGCAGGAAGCGCTGCTGCCTGAGTTGCCGCACGAGGTGCAAGAGGGCTATATCCGCATCGCGCCAGTGGCGGGCGTTGCTGGCACGGGCGGCACGGGCGGCACGGGCAACGGGGGCTGAAGCGCCATGGCCACACGCAAGAAGTCACCGCCCGAGACGTCGCCCAAGACGGCGCTGAACACGGCGCTGAACACGCCGCTGGCTCAGCCGCCAGCCGCCGAGCCACTGCAAGCGAACGCAGCCCCTGAACCTGCCGAAGCCGGCACCGCCCGCCAGGAAGCGAAGCAGGCCCGGCGGCAACGCGCCGGCGACCGCCAGGCCTTCCTCGCGCAGCGTGCGGGCGTGGTGGACGGCGCGTCGATGCAGGCCGCCTTGCGCGCACGCTCGCGCCCCGCCACGCCCGCAGCCGCGCCGGGCGCCCGCGCCGCGCCCGACGCCGCGAAAGACCACCTCTGGCTGCCCATCGGCCCCACGGTCGTCTTCGGCGGCCAGGCCGGCGGCAGGCCGCGCGTGGCCGGGCGCATCCGCGACCTGTGGATGTCCGACGACGGCGTGCGCGGCTACGCCGGCGCGGCCAACGGCGGCGTCTGGTACACGAGCGACCGCGGCGAATCGTGGCGGCCGCTGGGCGGCTGGAACACCATCGCCAGCGCGGCGAACATCGACAGGCCCTCGGGCGCGCTGACCTGCGGCTGCCTGCACGTGCGCTTCGACGCCGGCGGTGACGAAAAGCTGGACGAGGTGTTCGTCGGCACCGGCGAGCTTGAGCCCATCGTGCGCGGGCGGCCGTTTGCGCGCACCAGCGGCGTGGGCATCCTGCGCGCGGTGGGCCCGGCGGACCCCGCGATCCCGGTCCACGATTCGCGCTGGGACCGCGAAGCCACCAACCTGGCCGGCCTCGGCATCTACCGCATCGTGCCCGACCCGATGCAGGCCGCGCCCGTCACCACCTTCGTCGCCGCTAGCAGCGCCGGCCTGTGGACGCGCACTGGCGGCCCCACGGCGCTGTGGTCGCCCATCTCCGAAGTGCTGGTGCGCGGCGCTGGCTCGCCGCCCTTGCGTTGCACCGACGTGGCCTGGGTCAAGCTGGCCGGCGGCGTCCAGCACCGCCTGTACGTGGCGGTGCGCAACGAGACCGCGGCGGCGCCGGCGCTGTACGTCAGCAGCAACGGCCTCGCAGGCCCTTTCACGCCGGTGAATCTGCAAAACCTGGCGCGGACCGACAGCAACGGCAACCACGCACCCAGCCGCCTGTCACTGGCCGTGGCGCCGTCGGACCCGAGCGTGGTTTACGTGCTGGGCAGCGGCAGCCTCGTGTGGCGGCTGGACGCCGACGTGCCCAAGCCCGTGCAGCGCGTGCCGCCCAAACTGCTGGACGGGCAGGACGACTACGACCAGGCCATCGCCGTCCACCCCACGCACCCCGAGCGGCTGCTGCTGGGCGGCGCGTCGATGCTGTCCGACGGCGAATACAGCGCATCGCTCTACTACGCCGACGTGACGCTGGTCGTCGGCTCCTACCGCTTCGGCTTCAACCCCGCCAACAACGCCAACGGCGCCGCCGACGACAGCTACATCGGCAACGGCGTGCATGCCGACGTGCACGCCGCGCGCTTCGTGCGCAAGAACGCCAGCACGCAGATCTGGATCGGCTGCGACGGCGGCGTCTTCCGCAGCCTGCAAGGCGACGGCGTCAACAAGGTGGACGTGACGCACAGCTTCATCGCCCGCAACCAGGGTCTGGCCGTTCTGGAATGCGGCTACGTGGCCACCCACCCCAGCAGCGAAGGCCACGTGGTGGTGGGTGTGCAGGACAACGGCAGCTTCGAGCGGGTGGGCGTGAACATCTGGCGCCGCACCAGCTTTTCATTTGGCGATGGCGGGTCGGTGGTGTACCGGCCTGTGCCGCCGCACGACGTCATCGGGCAGGCCCACAACGGCACCTGGAACTCAAGCAGCGCCGCCAGCGTGCCGCCCATCGACCGAGTCCCGGCCACGACCGACCAGAACGACGAATACACGGAAGCCGGTTTCTATTCCGGGGCCGACGCCATCAAGACGAGCGTCGGCGCGGAATCGCGCCTGGCCATCGGCACCACGCGGGTCTGGCTGTCGCGCGACTGGGGCCAGACCTGGGCCACCTTGCCGGGCCTGCGGGACCCGCTGGCAACGGGTGCGCAAAACCCGGATACCGACGCCTGCGTGCTGACCGCCGGCAAGCACGACAAGTTTCGCGGCCGGGTGGTCGCCAACCGCTGGGCCGACGAGTCGCGCCTGCTCACATTGTGCGAACGCGCGGTGCTGGTGCACGACCTGATCGTGGACCCTTTTGCTGTCGCCACCGGCGGCCTGCGCGCCACGCGCGAGGTGCTGCAGGTGCGCGGCCACCGCAAGAAAGAGGACGACGACGTGGCCGTCACCGTGGCCTCGCCGGGCCCGCGCCTGCCCGAGGTGGGCAGCTGGAGCGACATCGCCAGCCACCTGCCGCGGGAAGGCAGCTTCGGCACGTTTTATGTCGCCACCACCGGCGACCCCCGCAAGCCGGCCATGGACACGCTGTGGTGGTTTGACGGCACGGGCCAGTGGCACGCCACCGGCCTGCGCAACAACCCCGTCAACCCGGCCAAGAGCGTGCCCGCGCCCGCCTATGTCGTGGTGGTCGACCCGGCGCCGCCGCGCAATGTCGTCTACGTCGGCACGGCGGTGGGGGTGTGGCGCGGTGTGTTCGACAAGACGCAGCCGCATTGGTGGGCCTGGGAGCCGATGTCCAACGGCCTGCCCGAAGCGGCCGTGCAGGACCTGGCCATCGCCGTCAACCCGCGCACCAACCAGCGCACCCTGCGCGCCGCCATGCAGGCGCGCGGCGTGTGGGAAGTCGACCTCAGCACGCCCGCCGCCGTGGCGCGCACGCTGGTGCGCGTGCACGCGTTCGACAACCGCCGCGAAGCGCCTGTCGACCTGGGTGACCCGAGCCTGCCGACGAGCGTGCCGCCGCTCGTCAAGACCTTCAGCTGGCACGCCAGCCCCGACCTGCGCGTGCTGCCCAAACGCGGTTCGCGCCCGCCCGCGTTCGTGGCCGCGCCCGGGCCGCTGAAGGCGCTGAAGCCCGACAAATACCTGGCCTGGGTGCTGCAGACCGCGCTGCACGCCGACGACCCGCTCGTGCTGCCCACAGGTGTGCGCACGCTGCAGTTCGAAGCGCGTCTGAAAGCAGTCAACGGCGGCAGCAGCGCGGTGCTGAAGGCCTTCTGGGACGCGCGCGTCGGCACGAACGTGGCGTCGCCGAAGGCTTTTGCCGAGCCCTGGAATTCGACGTCGCCCACCGAAGCCGACCTGCACGAACTGCTGGTGGACCGCGACCCGGCCGGCAAACCCGTCGCGCAGTTGCTGGCCCGCTGCCACGCGCGGGTGCACGTGCAGGTGCACCACCGGCACACCACGCCCGCGCTGCCGGCCGACGTGAGGGTGACGCTGTTGCGCCGCGAGATCACGGCCGAGACGCCGGTGTCGTTGCCCTTGGTGGACTGCGCATGGACGGTGGCCGTCGAGAACCTGCTGAAGAACGGCGGGCCGCTGCCCGCGTTGGCCGGCGGCTGGGCATTTGCCGACGAATCAACGGCCAACGCCTTGCGCTCCCCGCTGGAGCCGGTGGACGCCAGGCAGTCGCGCACGGTGAGCTTCAACGTCAACTTTTCTGCCGCGTTGGCCAGAGGCAAACGCTTCATGCTGGTGGCCGTGGTGCACAGCGTGGCCGACGCGGCTACGCTGCCCAATCTGAAGCTTGGGGCGTTGGTGCTGGGCTGCCGTTTCGTGGCCGCGCGCAGCGTCGAGATCGACTGATCGGCCTGGGATGAGCGTCTTCAGGAGCTCGCAGCGCAGGACCGCATCACTGACTCGCATCCCAAGGGCCGTTGCACGCTGTCAGTCAGGGAAGATATAGCTTAGCGAGCATATGGCGAGTTAACGCTGGACTTCTTGGCCAGCGCGTCGGGCAGCTCGTAGAACAACAAAGTGGGTCTTTGCGCACTTTGTGTGACGACAGGGGACTCAAATCGGAAGCAAGGCGGTAGCAATGAATAGGCAACTCACGTCGATCTTACTCATCGGTCAGTAACCTAGGGAACACTCTGTTGACTGCGGTTGCTCTGGTTGCTGTAATCCGAAGTCATGAAACGAGATGGGCGCACGGTGGCGCATAACACCCTCGAAGAGATGCGTATGTTGGCTTTGCAGCGCATGCGTGAGGGTGAGACACCGGCGACGGTTTCCTCCTCGTTTGGCATGCATCGCACCTGGGCGTACAAGGTCCGTGCCGCAGCCAGCGGACGCGGTAAGGGCGCCCGGGCCTTGCGCTCCAAGCGCGCGACGGGCCGACCGCGCACGCTGACGGCCACCCAGGAGTGCCAAGTGTTCCGTTGGGTCAACGGCAAGAACCCAAAGCAGTACGGCTTCGACTTCGGACTGTGGACGCGCAAGATCGTGCGGGAACTGGTGCTACAGCGCTTCGACCTGAGCCTGTCGCTGGCCAGCATCGGTGCGCTGCTGGCGCGCCAGGGGCTGACGCCACAGAAGCCTTTGCAGCGTGCCTACCAGCGCGATCCGCAAGCCATCGAGCGCTGGGTCAGCGAAGCCTATCCGGCCATCGCTCGCAAGGCAAAGCGCACCAAGGCCGAGATCTTTTTCTGGGACGAGTCGGGTTTTCGGGCCGACGCCGTGCATGGCAAGACTTGGGCTGCGAGGGGGCACACGCCGGTTGTGCACCGCGCTGGGCAGCGGCAGTCGATCTCGGCTGCTTCGGCGGTCAACTCAAAGGGAGCGTTCTGGTTCGAAACGTATGAGGGTGGGCTCACAGGCGAGCTGTTCGTCACGCTGCTGAAAAACATGATGAGCGAGCGCGACCGTCCGGTGCACTTGGTCATCGATGGGCTGCCCGCACACAAGAAGTCCGTGGTCAAACAGTACGTGGCCGAAACCGGGGGGCAATTGACGCTGCACTTCTTGCCCGGCTACGCCCTGGACCTCAACCCGGACGAGTTGGTGTGGAGCCACGCCAAGCGAACCGGGGTGGCGCGAAACCCACTGCGCCAGGGCGAGAAGCTGAAGGATCGAGTGGATGCGAAGCTGCAAGAAGTGGCCGACGCCCCCGAGCTCGTCCGCTCGTTCTTTAGGCACCCATCTGTCGCCTATGTTTCTGACTGCTGAGTAAGCGTCTTTCTTCAACGACGCGTTGCACTTCGACTGAACACACACCCACAAGTACGATCCGAGTCCCCCCCCACCACAGAAAGACACAAATGCGTATCGCAGCCGTCGTTCTCGCCACCGTTCTCTCCGCATTCGCGCTCGGGAGCCTTGCTCCGAGGGCCAACGCGCAGTCAGTCGGAGTCTCCTCCAAGCCGCTACTACGGTCTACTGTGAGCGGTGACAGCGTGAAGGAGTCAGTCATTCTTTCCATCGAATTCGCGCCTGGTGCCACTACTGGCCGTCACACTCACCCAGGAGATGAATACGCAGTCGTGCTTCAGGGCACACTCGAACTTCGCATCGAAGGGCAAGATGCGCGCCGCGTCACGGCAGGCGAGGCATACCACAATCCCCAAGGCGTGGTCCACGAAACCCGCAACGTGGGAGATTCCGTCGCCAAGACTGTGGCCACATTCATTGTCGAGAAGGGAAAACCGCGCACCGTACCGGCCCCGTAGCTCCGTCAATACACGAAATGTAGCTGTGGCGTCTAATCCCTTGCTCAAGCGGAGCGCCAACGGCAAGCCGCCAGGCCCCGGCCGGCGGTACGCAGTAAATTTTCGCCATCCGGGGCCTGGCGGCTTGCCACTGTAGCCCGCGTAGTTCTAACGTTAGGCCACACAAAACGCACTCCTGCAGCCCGCCACCTATCTCAGTACATGAGCAGAATCACCGTTCGCCAAGCTGTCTTCTCCGACCTCCGGGAACTGGCGCAACTGTTCGATCAGTACCGCGTCTTTCAGGGCAAAGACAGTGACTTGCGGGCCGCCCGCGCCTTTCTCCAGGCTCGGTTCGATCACAGTGAATCCGTGGTCTTCATCGCATACGAAGACTCACTGCCGCTAGGGTTCGCGCAGCTGTACCCAAGCTACTCGTCAACTTCGCTGGCAAGGGTTTTCATCCTCAACGACCTGTTCGTTCACGAGGAGGGGCGCCGCAAGGGCGTGGCTTCAATGCTGCTGGCTGCACTGGAGGGCTACTCCTGGGCTCACGGGGCCGCTCGCGTCACGTTGAACGTCGCCAGTGACAACGAGCCCGGTCAAGCACTTTATGAGGCTCAAGGCTGGAGCAAAGACGCGCAGTTCTTCATGTACCACCGTTACCCGAGTGGCCGCTGAGTCATGCAGCGCCGTGTGGCCTAACACCTCGCTCAAGCTGAGCGCCAACGACGTGTCACGCTGGCCATCAGGCGCTAGGGCTTCGCCCCATTTTGGGCTCTTTGAGCGTTAATTGGTGACTGGCTCACGCTATGAGCTACCTGGGTGTCACAGTACCTGCACTTCCCCGCACTGTGGGCAGGTAGGAGCATGTGATGGACGCAGCGGAGTTGAAGGGTTTGCTGATGTCGGTGACGCGGCTGACCCCGTGCCAGAGGACGGAGTTGATGTCCGCGTTGACGGCGGGAGGGCGTGAACGTGAGGTGCTTGCGCTCGTGGAGTCGCGTCTTGGTGATGTGCTGGCATGCCCGCACTGCAAAAGCGCCCGAGTCGTTCGAAACGGCAGCGCCAGCGGGCTGCAGCGGTACAAGTGCCGTGGCTGCTTGCGCACGTTCAACGCCCTGAGCACGACACCCCTGGCCAGGCTGCGCATGAAGTCCAAGTGGTTGCAGCAGCAGGATGTGTTGCTGCAGGGCTTGAGCGTAAACAAGGCTGCAGCTGCGCTGAAAGTGGCTGGCACGACGGCGTTCCGCTGGCGGCATCGGTTCTTGCAATTGGCGAAGTCGGTGAAGGCGCCAGAGCTGAGCGGAGTGGTTGAGGCTGACGAGACCTTCTTCTTGCGCTCCAGCAAAGGCCAGCGCCCGGGCCGAAAGTCCCGCAAGCGCGGCGGGCGCGCGACGCGCAAGGATCGCGGCATGGACTAGATTCCGATTCTGGTGGCGCGGGACCGCTCGGGTGCGACGGCGGACTTTTTGCTGGAAGCGGTGTCCAAGGCGTGTGTGAGCGAAGCGCTCAAGCCCCGGATCCACAGCGACGCGATTCTGTGTACCGACGGCTCGGCGTCTATGGCAGCTGCTGCTGTTGACATGGGCGTGCAACACGAGGCCTTGAACCTGAGCGCCGGGGAACGTGTGCGTGGGCCTTGGCACATCCAAAACGTCAACGCGCATCACAGTGGACTCAAGAGGTGGATTGCAAGGTTCAGGGGTGTATCGACCGACTACCTGGAGAGCTACCTTGGCTGGTTCATAGCGCTTGACAGGGCCAGCAAGCGCAAGATGAAATCGGCATCCATCTTGGCTTTGGCGCTGGGCGTTGGTGGTCATCACTAACTAATGGCTAAAGAGCCTGATTGTGAGCGGCTCTCCCAGGCGCGGCTGCACGGGATGGCCTGTGAACTTCTTCCATTGATGTCGGCGCACGGCTTCTGATCGAAGCCCGTCCCCCACGCCATCGCTCCCTTGCACCGTCAGCACCCTCTGGCCGGCGCGAAGACCGAAGGCCGAAGGCGATGCTGTAGGTACAGACTGGCCGGCAGCGGCCCGAGCGTATGCGCAGCGAGTCGGCGAATTCGAGCCTCCATTGCGCCAGGCGGGCACCGGCCGCTTCGGCTTGCGGCTGCAAGGTGGCAGTGGCGCGGCATGCGATGCCGAGCACGATGTCGGCGCACTGTAGCCCTTGGGCGACCAACGCCGCGCCGAGCCGGCAACTATGGCGGGTTGGGTGTGCACAGGGACCACGCCGTGCAGGGCCTGCGCTTTGCGTTCAATCGGCCAGCGGGTCCGCCCCCACCGATTCGTGCTGTGTGGCCCCCTGGCCGCCAACTGTGCCGCACAGGCTCTCGCAACGTTGCCGCCAGCTCGCCGCCCATGCCGGCAAGGCATCGGGTGCCATCGGCCGGGCGATGAGGTAGCCCTGCGCCACATCGCAGCCCGCGGCACGCACGAAGTCCCAGTCGGCGCGATCTTCCACACCTTCGGCCACCGCGGTCATGCCGAGCTGGTGCGCCATCTCCAGGCTGGCCGTGAAGATCGCGCGCTGGGTGCCCTGCTCGCGGCTGCCATGGACGAAGCCACGGTCGATCTTGAGCTCGTCAAAGGGGATGTCGCGCAACTGTGCCAGCGACGAATGCCCGGTGCCGAAGTCGTCGATCGACAGCCCGATCCGCTTGAGCCGCAGCCGGGTCAAGACGTCCATCGGGGCCCGCAGGTCGTGCATGAGGCGCGATTCGGTCACCTCCAGCACGAGGTCCTGGGGCGGCACGCCGTGCGAAGCCGCCTCGTCGAGCACGAACTCCGGGAAGTCCAGACGCCGCAGGTTGTCCATCGAGATGTTGACGGCCACGCGCAGCGCCAGTCCGCTGTCGCGCCAGCGACGCGACTGGGCCAGCGCCTGGCTCAGCACTTTGTAGGTGAGGGCATCGATCAGGCCACTCGACTCGGCTACACCGATGAAGCTGTCCGGAAACACCAGTCCATCGACGGGATGGTTCCAGCGCACCAGCGCCTCGACACCGATCCAAGCGCCATCCCGCAGAGCAACCTTGGGCTGGTAGTGCAGCAGCAGCTCGCCGCCCTCGATCGCACGACCGATCTCGTCCGGCCCGTAGGCCTTGACGCCCTGACGCGCCAGCGCGGGAATGAAACCGTGCCAGCCCTGGATCAGCACCTGCAGTGCCTGCGATTGAGCCGGCTTGTGCAGGTGCCCGAGCACGTTGAGCTGATAGGCCGCCGCCAGCTTGCTGCCTGTCTCCAGCACGCGCGGATCGGCACCGCTGACCAGTGCCAGCGCTCCCGCAAAGTGCCTGTCGGCCAGCTGCCGCATGATCTCCACCCCGTCCAGGCCCGGCATGTTGAGATCGAGCAGCAGCAGCAGAGCCGAGGTGTCGCGCCCCTCCATCCATTCGAGCGCGGCTGCACCCGATCCACAGGCCTGGACCGACGCCACGCCCAGCCGGACCAACTGGCTTTGCAGGACCTGCAGTTCGACGGGCTCGTCGTCGACCAGCACAACGCAGGCCTCGGCCTTGGCGTTGTGGGCCGTCGAGGCCGCGCTTGACCCTGGCATCGCCGTCTCCACCGAGGCCCGATCGCCGTCGCCCAAGGCGGACATCGCCGCCGTCACGGCGGCGAGCTCAGCCTCGAATCGGGGAACGAGCGCCACCACGGCGGGCCCGTCGCCCAAACGGCCCGCGCGCTCGAGCTGCTCGCAGTACTCGCCCATGGCCAGTGCGCCGACCGAACGCGAGGCCGACTTCAGCTGATGCCCCAGCGCCTCGGCGGCAGGCCAGTCTGCAACTGTCGCCGCATGGCGCAAAGTCGGGACCGCCACATCGGCGCTGAGAAGATAGCACTGGCGGATTTGAACTGACAGGGCGTCATCGTCGCCCAGCAAGCGGCGCAGGACCGCTGCGTCGAATGACGGCAAGGGCGCAGCGCTGGATGCCTGTGACGGCGTCGGCTCGGCCCGCGCGTCGGCACCGACATCGACGCTGGCGGGCCTGTCGCTGGCGGCAGGCAGCCAGCGCGCCAACGTCGCCTGCAGCTGTTCCAGCTGCAGGGGCTTGCTGAGGTAGTCGTCCATGCCGACCGCTCGGCAACGTTCGGCCTCGCCGCGCAACGCGTTGGCCGTCAGGGCCACGATCGGCAGGCGCGAGGATGGGCTCTCTTCGTCGCGGATGGTGGTGACCAGCTCGTAGCCGTCCAGGCCGGGCATGTGCAGATCGGTCAGCAGCAAGCCGTAGTGTCGACGGCCGACGTCGGCACGCCAGCGGGCCAAGGCTTGCACGCCGTCGTCGACGACCTCGGCGGCCAGTCCGAGCAGCGCCAGCTGATGGCGGATCACTTTGCGGTTGATGACGTTGTCCTCGGCCACCAGCACCAGCCGTCCCTGGGCGGCCGCATCTTCCCGGCTTGGCGCGGCCCGCATGCCGTCCGTCCAGCCCAGGGTCATGACATCGGTCTGCGGCTCGGCACGACCTGCGGCCAGCGCCACGGCATGCAGCAATGCGGCCCGGTGCATGCCGTCGGCGTCCAGAGCCACGTGTCCGGGGCCGACCCGTCGCGCGACGCGCCGCCGCCCGCTGGCGACGCGCACCAGCGGCAGCGTGGTGGGCACGCCGGCGATTTCGAGCCAGCCCCTCGCCTCGCTCTCCAGATCAGCCTCGACGATCGCGACCGACACGGACTGCGCCGACGCGCCTGCCATCGGTGGCGTCCGCTGCGCGGGGCCCGGCGCTCCCGGCCAGCTGCGACCCCGTGCGCCGGCGGCGACGAGGTAGGTGCACCAATCCGACGCCTGTTGCTCATCGTGCAGCAGAACCAGGAAGTCCACACCGGTCAGATCAAGCAGCGGCGGCAGGGCGGGTTCGCCAGCAGGCCGGGCGACCGGCTCGCCGTCGTGGGCCTGCAATGGCAGCGTCACGGTGAAGGTGGCGCCTTCGTTCGGTGTGCTGTTGACTTCAATCGTGCCGCCGAACAACGCCACCAGCCGGGCGCAGATCGTCAACCCCAGCCCGGTGCCGCCGTACTGGCGCGTGGTCAGGCGCTCGGCCTGAACGAAGGGCTTGAAGATGCGAGTCTGCGCCTCGACCGTCATGCCGATGCCGTTGTCGTTGACCTGCAGGCGCAAGCGTCCGTCCGCGTCGGGCTCGGCGCGCAGCCTGACCCGACCAGACCTGCCCAGCCCGGCACTGAACTTGATCGCGTTGCCCAGCAGGTTGACCAGGATCTGGCGCAAGCGCAAGGCGTCGCCGCTGATCCACTCGGGCAGACGCGGATCGACGTAGACTGCCAGGCCGACGCCGCGAACGCAGGACACGGGCTGCAGGCCGTCGCAAACGCCCTCGACCAGGCGCCGAAGGTCCACCGGCTCGCGATCGAGCGAGAGTCGGCCGGCTTCGATCTTGGAGAAGTCGAGCACATCGTCGATGATGCCCAGCAACGCAAAGGCCGATTCGCGGATGGTGTCGACAAGGTCGGCCTGATGCAGCGTCAGGCTTGACTGGCGCAGGACATCGACGATGCCGACGACGCCGTTCATCGGCGTGCGGATCTCATGGCTCATCGCGGCCAGGAAGGCGCTCTTGGCCTCGTTGGCCGCTTCGGCGGCCTGCTTGGCCTGTGCCAGCTCGGCGGTGCGCTGCGCGACCAGCTCTTCGAGATGATCGCGGTGCTGTCCGATTTCGTCGCGCATGCGCCGCGTCTCAGTGACGTCGGTCTTCACCGCCAGGTAGTTCGTTATGCGTCCATGCGGCAGGCGTATCGGCGTGATGACGGCGAACTCGACGTATTCGCTGCCGTCCTTGCGCCGGTTGAACAGCAGGCCTTTCCATGCCCGGCCGCTGCGCAACCGGGCCCACATCGCGCGGTAGGTCGAACGCGGCGTTCGGCCCGACTGCAGGATGCGCGAGTTGCTGCCGATCAGCTCCTCGCGCAGGTAGCCCGAACTGTCGATCATGGCCTGATTGACGTACTCGATGTCGGCCGCCAGGCCGGTGATGACGACGCTTTCCGAGCTCTGCTCGACCGCCAGCGCGAGTTGGCGCAATTGTTGATCCTGCGGATGATGCTGGCTGATTTCGCGCAGCACGGCAACGCGGCGCTGGCCGTCCAGCGGGCGCACACTGACCTCGGCCGGAAAGCGGCTGCCGTCGCGGCGCACCGGCTCCCACTTGGACGGCTCGTTCGCACCCGCCATGGTCAAGCTGACGGCCTGATCGAGGTGCTCGTGCTCGTGTTCGGCAAGCAAGTCGTGCAGGCGCAAGCGCAACAACTCCTCGCGCCCGTAGCCCAGCATCGCCTGGGCGCCCGGATTGGCGTCGAGGATGCGGTGCGCGCTGTCGAGCAGCAGCACGCCGTCGCCAAGCTGCTCGAACAGCAGGCGCTGATAAGCCTCGGCCTCGTTCAACAGGCGGTGCTGACGTGAGGCCCGCATCCAATGCTCGACCGCCTGCGCCAGGTCCTGCAGCAGTGTTCGCTGTACGGGGCTGAGCCGACGTGGCTGCTGGTCAATCACGCACAGGGTGCCGAGCTTGTGGCCATCGAAGTCCAGTGGCACACCGGCATAGAAACGCACATGCGGCTCGCCGGTGACCAGTTCATTGTCGACAAAGCGCGGGTCCAGCGTGGTGTCGGGCACCTCGAACAACTGGCTGCCAAGGATCGTGTGGGCGCAGAGCGCCGGCCCACGAGGCGTTTGCCCGATGCTCAGGCCGACCTTGGCCTTGAACCATAGGCGCTCGGCGTCGATCAGGCTGATCAGCGAGATCGGACAGCCAACTATCGCGGCCGCACTTCGAACCAGACCGTCGAGGACCGGATCGGCCGGTGTATCCAGCACATTCAGCTCGACGAGTTTCAGCAGGCGCGCCGCTTCGTCCGGCGCCAGGGGAGCGGTGATCATGGTCGCTTCCCGTCAGTTCGAGGTGACAGCCGGCGGGCGCCGGGTGTTCAGCCAGTGCTGAAAGACTGCGTCGGCTTCGAACCAGGGCCAGACGTCGTAGGCGGCACCGGCGATGCGGCGCTCGATGTCGTCGAACACCAGCAACGACGACGACGGCGAGAGCCGGGCCAGATGGCGCATCAGCGCAGGGGCCAGCGCGCCGCCGATCGCCAGGTCCAGCACCAGCAATTCCGGCGGCCTGCGCGCTACGCGCAGCATGGCCTCGAGCGCCGTGTCGACGCTGTCGACGACGCCCTGTGGCAGCTGCAGCGCGACTCTATCGCGCAGGCTGCGGTGCCGCTCGATGTCGGCGACCACCAGCATCACATGGAAGGTCAGCGAAAGGTTCGGACCGGGTCGACCTGGTCGACCGTCAAGGTCAGAAGGGTTGGGCTGCATATCAAGCTCCTGCCGGTCAGCGCACCCCACGGGCACGAACTCATGAAACCGGTTGCCTTGACTCTAGGCAGCGCCCGCGTTCGGGTCTGCGGGGAGTTCTTGACGCGCCCTGCCGGGCGGTTGTGTCGGGCGGCGTCGCTGCAGGCGCCGTTTGCACCGATCCGAGTTCGGGCCCAGTCGCCGCCTGCGGCGCGCGTGCTCAGGGTTCGTCGGCGTCGATGAGCCCGCAACGAATGGCCAAGCGCACCAGCGCTGGCACGTCGGCCACGCCGAGCTTGGCCATCAAGCGGCTGCGGTACGAATCCACGGTCTTGGGAGACAGATGCAGCAGCGCGGCAATTTCGGCGCTGGACTGGCCGCGGACGACAAGGGTGACGATCTGCCGTTCGCGCGCCGACAGGGTGTCCAGCGCGGCGGCGTCGTCGCTTGCGGTCAGGCCTTGCACGGCCAGGTCGGCGACATCGGCGCCGAGATGGCGACGGCCCAGCAGCACGGCGTCGATGGCGGCCAGCAACTCGGCCGCCGGCGCACCCTTGAGCACATAGCCCAAGGCGCCCAGGCGCAGCGCCTCGGCCACATGGCGCGGCTGGGCCGACATCGTCAGCACGATGGTCCGGATGCCCTGCCGGCGCCGCTGCAACTGCGTCAGCAGTTCGAAGCCTGAATGCGGGCCCAAGTGCAGGTCGAGTATCAACACCGCGGGCGCCAGGCGCATGATGTCGGCCAGTGCCGCGGTCGGATCGGCCGCTTCGCCGACCACGCGATGGCCGGCAGAATTCAACACCGCACGCAGCCCGTCGCGCAACATCGCGTGGTCGTCCACGAGGTAGATCTCGGTCATGACTTGCGCGCCTCCCAACAAAACGCCACCTGGGTACCGCCAGCCGGTGTTGGGCCCACCGTGCAGCGCGCACCGATGGCGATCGACCGCTCGCGCATGCCAACGATGCCCAGATGGCCCGGCCGCCCCCGGATCAGCGACACGGTGATGCCCGCGCCATCGTCGATCACGTCGAGCCTGAGTGCGCCTTCGTCGCCGTTGAGCAGCACGCGCACCAGCGACGCGCCGGCATGCAACTGCGCGTTGGCGATGGCCTCGCGGGCGACCATGAAGGCGCCGTACTCGACCTCGGCGGGCCAGCGTTGACGCGCCGCGCCGTCGCTCAACTCAAGCAGCAGGTCGGCGCCGCCAACCTCGGCCCTGGCGCCGATCTCGTTGTCCAGCGCCGCAGCCAGCCCCTGGTCCTCGAGCAGCGGCGGGCGCAACTCGGTCAGCACCTGACGCACCTCGCGCACCGCCTGGTCGAGCAGCGCAGCGATGCGGTGGCCCTGCTGCTGTAAAGGTACGGGCATCACCGGCCCATGCAGGGCCATGCAGGCATCCAGGTTGAGCCGGGCCACCGCCAGCGTTTGCCCCAGGTTGTCGTGCAGGGCCTGGGCCACGCGCTGCGTGGTGAGCTTTTCCTGTGTCAGCAGGCGCTGGGTCAGCTCGGACAATTCGAGCTGCGTCGTCAGCAGCGCGCTCTCGTTCGCGCGCCGGGCCGTGATGTCGCGGAGCACCGCGACATAACGCCCGACGTCGAGCATGCGTGCGCTGTTCTCGGCCGGGAAGTGGCTGCCGTCCTTGCGCAGATGCTCCCACTCGCCCAGCTGCGCCTGGCCGGCCATCAGCTTTGCAACCACGCCGGCCAGGCGCGGCCGTTCGAACCCAGTCAACAGGTCCGGCAGAAGACATCGCAGCAGTTCGTCACGCTCATAACCCAGCATCGCCAAGGCCTGCGGGTTGGCGTCGAGGATGCGATGCTCGACGTCGAGCAGCAGCACGCCGTCGCCGAGCTGCTCGAAGAGGTTACGCCGGTAGGCCTCAGACTCGCGCAGCGCCGCCTCGGCGCGCTTGCGCTCGGTGATGTCGAAGGTGGTGCCGGCCATGTAGGTGGCGTGCCCCTGCTCGTTCCAGACCGCCTGGCCCTGGGTGTGAAACCAGCGCCACTCGCCATCGGCATGATGGGCGCGGTACTCCAGATCGTAGGGCGCGCGCCGCGCCAGATGCTCGCGCAGCGCCTGGCGCCAGCGCGGCCGGTCTTCGGGGTGCATCAGTGCCGTGAAGGAGGCCACCACTTCCTGCGGCGGCGGCGGCTCGCGGCCCATCAGCTGCCAGTAGCCGGTCGGGAACTCAACATAGTCGTTGCTCATGTCCCAGTCCCACACCTGGCCATGCGTGGCCGCCAGGCGGTAGCGCAATTCGCTCAGGCGCATGGTCTTCTCGGCCTCTTTGCGCGCCGTGATGTCGCTGAAGTAGATCGACAGGCCCTGCGGCGACGGGTACAGCCGGCCTTCGAACCAGCGCCCGACGGCGGCGAAGCACTCCTCGACCACCACCGAGCGCTGCGTGCTCATGGCCTGCTCGTAGGCGCGATGAAAGCTCGAACCGACGATCTGCGGGAACTCGGTCCAGATGTGGCGGCCCAGCAGGTCGTCGGGTTGAGCGTGTCCCAACAGCTGCGCCGCCCGGCTGTTGACATAGGTGTAGCGCTGCTCGACGTCAAGCGCCAGCACGCCGTCGTCGACCCGGGCCAGCACATCGCGCAGCAGGTCACGGCTGGCCAGGTCGGACGCATGGGCGGCCGCCAGCTGCCGCTCGAGCTTGAGCTTGTCGGTCACGTCGTCGGCCTGCAGCAGGACGGCGCGGCGGCCGTCGAGCACCAACGCGCTGCGCGCTACTTCAGCCTCGAGCAGGCCGCCGTCCTTGCTGCGATGGACACAAATGCCGGCACGCCGCCCATCGGCGCTGGTCTCGTCGCTAAGGGCCCGGAGCCAGTCTTGAAGCCGGTCGCGATCCTCGGCGGCCCAGAGTGCGTCGACCGTCAATGCCAGCAACTCGTCGCGCGAGTAGCCGTAGTGCGCCAGCGCGGCGTCGTTGACCGCGAGCACGCGCAGCGTCTCGATGTCGTAGGCCAGGATCGCATGCAGGTTGGACTCGAACAGCAGGCGATAGCGTTGCTCGCCCTCGCTCAGCCTGCGCTGCGCTGCCAGTCGCTCGGTGAGGTCGCGCGAGATGCCGAACAGGCCCACCACCTGGCCCCGGGCGTCGCGCAACGGACCCTTGGTGGCCAGAAAGGTGAGGCGGCCCACGGCGGTGTCGAGTTCCTCCTCGAACGTCAGCGGAAGGTCCTGCGCCATCACGCGCTGGTCGTTGGCGCGAAGCAGCGCCGCTTGCTCGGGCGGAAAAATCTCGCGGTCGTCGTGCCCGATCACCTGTTCAGAAGTGCGACCCACCACACGCGCGGCCTCGCGGTTGAACAGCAGGTATCGGCCGTCCCTGTCCTTGGCGAAGATGGCGTCGGGCGAGCTTTCGGCCAAGGCCTGCAGCAGCGCTGAGCTGCGATCGGCATCGCGGGTCGCATCGAGCGGGCTGCCCAGCGCCTGTCGCTGCTGCTGCAGCAGGCGGCCGACGAGCATGTAGAGCAGCGCTGCAGTGGCCAGGATGAAGGCTGCATCTGCGACGGCGGCCGCTGTCGCCGCCCACGCCGGGTCCGGGCCCAGCCGCGCAACGAGCCCACCGGAGAGCGCCGTCCACAGGCCGGCCGAAATCACGTACACCAGCACGATGCGCCCAACGCCCGTCGGCGTTCTGGCCTGGCCGGCGACGTCAGGCGGCTTCATTCGAGCCGCCCGCATACAGCGGCACGTGCCAGATCGGCGAAATCGGCGCGAAGTGCTGTTGGCATGATCATGGGTGGCGGCCAGCCTAGCTGACGAATCGAAGGTCCGCAAGGCCCGTCGAAAGGTCCTCAAGTCGATCGCCATCCTCCTGATCACCACGCCCGTCATCCTGCCCGCGATGCAGCACCTGCAGATCAACCCGACCTGGTACGGCATCCTGCTTGTCATCACCTCAGCTGTAGCTTTGCAGACATCTGGAAGGCAAACGTTGCTTCTGCTACCCAGCGACGGGGATGTCAAGGCGCGAACGAAGGCTGTGTTTGGGTCGCGGTAGGGACGAGGATTGCTCGCCGTTCCCAGGTCAGACCGTATGTGCGGCACTACCGCGACACGTCGCCGGTGTGCCCGAATTCGGAAGTGAATGATCGCACTCGCGTATCGACAGTTCGATCATGTAAGGGGGGCCGTTAGGCCTGTTGACGCTCTTTGTAAATCAACGCCAACCGGCGCGCGATCTCCGCCTTGAGCCAGATGGCGTCGTGCCCAGGCACCACGAGCTGCAGGCCTTGGGTCTGCATGTCCCGCGCCATCTCTGCGCTGCTGCACCAAATGCCCGTCACCTTGCCGGCTGCGCTGCAGGCTTGCTGGATGCGGGTGATGGCCGCGGCCAGCACCGGGTGCGTATGCGCTGCGGCCGGTCCCAGGCCGAGGGCGATGCCAAGGTCGCTGGGGCCGATGAACAGGCCGTCGATGAGCGCCACCGCGGCGATGGCGTCCACCGCCTCTAGCCCGGCCTGTGTTTCGATCATCGCTAGCGCCAGAATCTGCGCGTTGGCGCGCTGCGGGTAGTCGGCACCGCCCACGAGCAAACCGCGTGCCGGGCCAAACGAGCGATCGCCTTGCATGCCGTCGATGGGATAGCGGCACGCGCGGCCAAAGGCCACGGCCTCGGCGACCGAGTTGACCAATGGGCAGATCACGCCGTATGCGCCAGCGTCGAGCGCACGGTTGATTTCGGCCAGGTTGTTCTGGCTGACGCGCACCATGGGCACGGCCGGCGTGTGCGACAGCGCTTGCAGCATCGCCAACATTTGCGCGTGGCCGGCCATGCCGTGCTGGCAGTCGACGACTACGGCATCGAACCCGGCACAGCCCACCAGTTCGGCGGCATAGGCCGAGTCGATGCTCATCCAGCCGGCCGCGGCGGGCTTGCCGGCGCTGAAAAGTTCGAGCAGGCGGTTGGTCTTCACGGGCAGGGCTCCTTCAGGATGGCCAGGCGGGCCAAAAACGAGTGCAGGTGCGCGGCAGCCATCGCGCTCCGCTGCACGGGGAACAAGTGACCCGCGCCGGGCAGCCTGTTGTGCGTTGCCGGCCACGGCGGCGCTACCAGGGCCATGATTTCGTCACTTTGCTCGGGTGGGCACAAACTGTCGTGTTCGCCGCTGATGGCTAGCACCGGCAGGCGCAAGGCCAAGCGTGGCGCCAGCAGGTCTGGGCGCTGTTGGGCGTAGGCCAGCTGGTGCACAGAACGTTGCAAGCCCACGGTCTGTGCCTGGGCCACCAAACCAGCCAATGCGACACCGTCGTCGGCCATACCGTAGCCTGCAGCCAGCTTGCTGTGCACCAGGGCCGATAGGCCCTGGCGCTGCGCCAGTGCCCACTGCGCGTTGCGACGCGTCTGGCTGCTGTCGCGCCCGGCGCGCGCGTTAGCGCCCAGCAGCACCAGCGCGGACACCCTTTGCGGGTGTCGAATTGCCAAGTGCAAGGCCACAATGCCGCCCAGCGAATGACCCAGCCACACCGCCTGAGGTGGCGCAGTTGCCACCAGGCGATCGACCTCGGCGTCCAGTGTCTGTGCTTCGCCGAGCACCATTGTCGTGAATGGCAGGCCATGCAGCAGCGCCGCCAGGCTGTGGCCGTCGAGCAGGGTGCCCGGCAGGGCAACCAGGGGCGTTGCGTTCACACCGTCATCGCGGGCGGCAGCAGGCTGCGTCGCGCCAGGCGGCCGTCGGCGTCCAGCGTGGTGTCGAGCGCGGCCGCAGTGGCGGGCACATCGCTGTTGAAATGCACTGTCTTGCGGCTGTCGCCAGCCACCACCAGCAAGGCTTCGGCGTCTTGCGAGCCGGTGTTGATGAACTGCCGCCAGCAGCCCGCCGGCAACGACAGGGTGTCCCATTCGCCAGGGTTGGCCAGCACCAGCTGGTCAGCTTTGTTCAAAGCCACCTGCAGCGGGCCGCGTGCGTGCACCAGCACCGCCGTCTCGTCAATGAAGAAAGGCGCGCTGCGCTGGCCCGCCGGCACGCGCAGCCATTCGACGGAAAAGCCCTGTGGGTCGGTGACGGCGGGTTGGTGGTTGCGGTGTTGGCTCAGTCCCCAGCCGATCACTGGAGCCAGCTGCCAGCCGTGGCCTGGCAGCACGGCGTCCAGCGTGGCCGCGCGAAAATCGCGCTGTGCCGGCTTCACGCAGCGCGCCGTCAGCTCAGCTACAGACCAGCGGCGCAGCAGCGCCACTTCATGCGGAGGCATCAGGGGCAACAGGGCGTGGTCGGGCGGCGGCGCCTGCCCTGCGGGCACGTCGATGAGCTGGTTGTCACGCCCCAGGTACAAACCGGTAGCGCGGGCGCGGTGCATGACGTCGGGGCTCCAGATGATGCCGCCGGTGTCGTCGCCACCCAGCACCGTCATCAGAAAACCGTGGCGGCTGCCGCTGTTGGAAAAGCCGCGAAACATCCACGTCGGCATGCAGATGACGTCGCCCTCTTCCAGCACCGCCTCACCTTCGTCACCCGACGCACCCCAGCGCAGCGTGAAGCGGCCTTCACAGGCGATGAACACCTCGGCCGTGAAGTGCAGGTGCAGGTTGTTGGTGATGCCCGGGGCCAGGCCGGCGGCGCCGATGTTGAAGCCGTGCGGCTCGCGCAGGTTTACCGCCTGCCCCGGGTTCTGCGTCACGCCCGGGCCGATGATCGAGTAGTTCTCTTTGGGCGTGCTGCCGGGCAGGCGCACGTCGATGAAAGCGTCGTCACACGACCGGTACTGGCTGCGGCGGATGTGGCGGCGCTGGACTTCTGCGGGGGTCAGGTTCATGGTCTTGAAAATAGTGGTCACGGGCGGTGGTCACGGGGTCCGTCAGCCTTTGACGGCGCCTTGGGTCAGACCGGAGACGATCTGCTTCTGGAACAGCGCCACCAGGATGATGAGCGGGATGGTGATGCTGACCGCGCCTGCCACGCCCTGCATCAGCAGCGCGTCGCTCTCGGCGGTGATGGCGCTGGCAATCGCCGCCGGCATCGTCATGCGGTCAGCGTTGGTGAGTGCCGAGCTGAGCATGAAGTCGTTGTAGGCCAGCAGGAAGCTGAACAGGCCCGTGGTCACGACGCCCGGCCACATGACCGGAATGATGACGCGCCTGAACGCTTGCAAACGCGTGCAGCCATCGACCATGGCGGCTTCGTCGAGCTCTTGCGGGATGTTGACGAAGAAGCTGCGCAACATCCAGATGGTGAAGGGCTGGTTGATGGCCACCAGCACGAAGATCAGGCTGATGGTGGTGTTGCGGATGCCGATGGCGTCGAACAGCGCATGGAAGCTGGGCAGCAGCGTGGCGTGCGGCAGCGCGCGAAACACGAGCGCAACGATGAGCAGCCAAAACCCCAGACTGCCCCGGTAGCGGGACAAGGCATAACCCGCAAGGCAACCCACCGTCAGTGAGATGCACACCGTGCCCAACGTGACGACAAGGGTGTTGCCGAAGTTTCGGTAGAACTCGCGGTCGATCCACAGCCCCCGGTAGTTTTCGAAGGTGACGGGCGCCAGCCACTTCAGCGGCGCCGAAAACGCATCGACATAGCTGCGCAGCGAGATCACCGCCGTCCACAACACGGGTAACGCGGCCAGCACCAGCCACAGCACCAGGCCGGTGTACAGCAGGGTCTGACCGAGACGCGAGTGCTTCATCTCAGCCACCTTGCCTTTGTTCGCGCCAGGTCTTGCGCAGCAGCGGAATGAGCAACAACGCAATGCCGATGATGGTCAGCACCGACGCCGCGCTGGCCTTGTACGGGTTGTCTTCCTGCAGCAGCACGTGGTAGGTGAGGTACTGCACGCTGGTGGTGAAGGCGCCCTGCGTCAGCACCATCACCGGCTCGAAGACGCGGTAGGCGTCCATCAAATGCATCATCAGCACGAACACCACCAGCGGCATCAGGTGCGGCAGCGTCACGTAGCGCAACTTCTGCCACGGCGTGGCGCCGTCGATGGTGGCGGCCTCCAGCGCGTCTTGCGGCACGCCTTGCAAGCCGGCGTAGAAAACGATGAAGGCAAACGGCAGCACGTGCCAGATTCCATACAGGATGACGAGCAACTGCGCCGACCAGGCCTGTGCCATCCAGAAAACCTGCACGCCCACGCCGGCCAGCAGGTGCGGCACCAGCCCGTTGTCGCGAAACAGCCATTTGATGGCCAGCGCGCCGACCACCGGCGTGATGATGAAGGGCAGTAGCGAAGCGGCGATGAACACCGCCTTCAAGCGCTGCGTGACGCGGTTCATGGCCAGCGCCAGCAGCAGGCCGCCGCCCAGCACAAAAGGCGTGGTGGCGACGATGTAGAGCAGCGTGAAGCGCAGGGCCGAGAAAAACTCTGGCGGTGCGTCGGCGCTGTCCTTGCTGGTTGCGCCTGAGCGGGGCGACGCGGCAGACGTGGCCGGGCTGGCTGATGTGCCCGCCTGCGCTGCCGCCGGCGCCTTGTCCAGCCCCAGCACCGTGCGGTAGTAGTCCAGCCCCACCCAGCGGCAGATCTGCACGGCCTTGCCGCCGGCGTCGACCTGCGCGCGCTGCGTGGTCACTGCGTGCGCGCCGAAGGGCCCTGTCTGCTGCACGGTGACGAGTTCCATCTGCAGCGCGCAGTTGCGCACCGACAGCAGCACCGTCATCACCATCGGCAGCGCCAGCAGCGCCAGCATCAGCAGCACCGAAGGCCCGACGAAGCCGACAAAACTTCGCAGCTTCATGCCGAGGCCCCGGGTTTGACGAAGCCTTTTTCGGTGGCCGAGCGCAGGTAGGCCGCCGCAGCAGCGTCGAGCACGGCCTGCGGCTTGCGGTTGCCCACCAGCGCATCGGGCAGCAGCTTGCCCACCTCGGCATGCGCCTGGCTGAAAAACGGCTCGCTCGACCACACCGGTGCGCCGGCAGCCTGCGCCAGGGCCACACCGGTGCCAAAACGGCCGGGCTTGAACACCGAGCGCACCCACAGGCCCAGATCGTTGCCGCTGCGCACGGCGGCTTCGCTCAAGCCTTGCATCAGCACATGGAAGGTGGCTTCGCGCTGGCGCGGGTTGTTGCGGGGCAGCACGGCCGCGTCCCACCACAGGTGCGCGGCGGTGCGGCCGCCGGGGCGCGCGGCCGGGGCTGCCGCAAACTGCATCTGACCCACCACGCGCGACGCGGCAGCGTCGTCCATGCGCGACGCGCGGCTGGCCCACAGCACGCCCATGGCGGCCTTGCCTTGCTGGAACTGGTTGACGACATCGTCGGCGTTGCTGGCCAGAGCATTCGGCGTCATGTAAGGCATCACGCTGCGCATCACGTCGACGGCCTGCACGCCAGCGTCGCTGTTGAAGGCAGGCTGGGCGCCGCCGGGCTGAAAGAAGCGCCCACCCAGGCTGGCCAGGATGTTGGCGAACTCGGTGCCGCAGTCGAAGCCCTTGGCGAAACCTTGGGCGATAGGGAAGCTGATGCTGCGCTCGCTGCGTTTCAGCTCGGCCGCGGCTTGCACCAGCTGCGCGTAGTCGGTGGGCACCGCAAGCTTGTGTTTGGCGAACAGGTCGGCGCGGTAGTACAGGTTCTGCGTGTTCTGTTGAAAGGCAATGGCCATCACCTCGCCGTCCACGCGCACCAGCATGCGCTCTTCGAGTCGGTACCGCGGGCCGTAAGCCTGTACCAGGTCGGTCAGCGGCTGCAACTGCCGCCGCGCATAGAGGTTGGCGAACACCGCCATCGAGACGATGGCCGCGTCGAAAGGCGAACGACCGGCGGCGCCGAAGGCTTGTTCGGTGTCGATGCTGGCCTGGGGCGTCAGCTTGAAGACGACCCGAAGCCCCGGCCGGGCACAGCCCTCGGCCATGCGTGCGATGTGCGCCACCGCCGGGAAGCTGTTGCCGACCAGGTGCACCTCGCCGCTGCCCGCCACGTGGGCGCAGGCCAGCGTGGCGGGGGGCGGCGTCGAGGGCTGTGTCTTGGGCGACAGGGCCGATGGCGCGGCGGCCGGCGCAGCGCCTTGCCCAGCCGCCAGCGCGCTGTGCTGCAGCAGCGCGGGGGTGGCCGCGGCGGCAATCAGCAGCGAGCGCCGGCGGAAGGTCACCACGGCGGTCATGCGCCGGCCCTCGATGCGATGCGGGCTTGTGTGCCGGCGTCGAACAAATGGCAGCACTCGGCGCGTGCGCGCATGCCCACGCGCGCGCCGATGGCGCTGCGGCAGTCCTTGCCGGCCTTGGCGGTGATCATCAGGTCGCCCTGCTTGATGGTGACGAGCGTGGCGTCGCCGGTCAGCTCGAAGGCGAACACCTCGGCGGCGACAGCGACGGTGGTGTCGTCGGCGGCCACCAGTTCCAGGTCTTCGGGACGCACGCCCAGCACCACGCTCGCCACGTCAGCCGCAGCATCGGCCGCTAGATCCGCCGCAACACTGGCCGCCGTGAAGCCTTCGATGCGCACCCCCGGCGCGCTGAACACGCCGCCTTGCAGGCTGCCGGGCACCAGGTTCATCGGCGGCGAGCCGATGAAGCCGGCCACGAACAGGTTGGCAGGCCGTTCGTAGATGTC
Organism: Rubrivivax sp.; assembly: GCA_031429255.1. Lineage (GTDB taxonomy): Bacteria > Pseudomonadota > Gammaproteobacteria > Burkholderiales > Burkholderiaceae_C > Rubrivivax. Next base: position 12,406 of record JANOZF010000218.1, on the reverse strand, counting down.
CTGCGGCGTGCCGATCTGCTGGATGCGCGCGCGGCTCATCACCACCACGCGGTCGGCCAGCGTCATGGCCTCGATCTGGTCGTGCGTGACGTAGATCGTCGTCACACCCAGGCTGTGGTGCAGGTGCTTGATGTGGGCGCGCATGGTCACGCGCAGCTTGGCGTCCAGGTTGCTCAGCGGCTCGTCCATCAGGAACACCGCCGGCTGCCGCACGATGGCGCGTGCCAGCGCCACACGCTGCCGCTGCCCGCCCGACAGTTCTTTCGGCCGACGTTGCAGAAAGTCCATCAGCTCGACTTGCTGCGCCGCTTTGTGCACAGCCGGTGTGATCTGCGCCGCGGGCAGGCCGCGAATCTTCAGCGGGAAGCCGATGTTTTCAGCCACCGTCATGTTGGGGTACAGGCCATAACTTTGAAACACCATGGCCACGTCGCGGTCCTTGGGTTCCAGCTGATTGACGCAGCGCTCGCCTATCCACACCTGGCCAGCGCTCGGCTCTTCCAGCCCGGCCACCATGCGCTTGGTGGTGGTCTTGCCACAGCCGCTGGGGCCCAGCAGCACCAAAAATTCACCGTCGGCAATGTCCAGCGACATGGGCTCGACGGCCGTGGTCGCACCCCAGCGCTTGGCGATGTTCTTCAGCTGGATGCGGGCCATGGTCGTTTCTGTGCTCGTGCTCGTCTTTGTGGTCGATTCAAGGGCTGAGGATCTGCATCCACAACGCCACCTCGTCGACGAGCACCCATTCGCGCAGGATGCAGCCCCGAGCGTGGTCGACCTCGGCGTGGGTTATGCCCAAAATTTCAACCGGCTGCTGCGTGGCGGCGCCGAAGCGCCCACCACCGGTGTGGCGGCCGACCAAACGCCAACGCATCGCCACACGCGGTGTTCGACCGGGCTCGATGCGTTCGGCCAGGCTGTCGATGTGCAGCGTGGCGCCGCTGAAGGCGGCCGTGTAGCCGAACCAGAAAGCCTCGGCTGCGGCAACACCAAATGCCGCCTGCCCATTCGGCAACTGCAGCGCGATGGCCTCGTCACAGCTTTGCTTCAGCACCGCCAGTTGGCCGGCCCACAGCGCGCGGTAGGTCTCAGCCAACAGCTGCGCACCGGGCGTGGTGTGCATCGGGTCTTGCCACGTTGCAGGCGCCGGTGGTTGCCGCAGCGGCAGGTTCGGTGCGCCCTTGCTGGCCAGCCACTGGCGCGCCAGCGTGTGCGGCGTGCTGCCGAGTTGCAGCGCGATTGCGCCTTGGTCGCGCACCAGCCATTCGTGCACGATGCGGTTGTCTGCGCACACGCAGTCTGCCACCGTGCGCACCTGCACGGGCTTGCCGGTGGCGCTGCCGAATATGCCGTCGCCACGGTGCGTCATGGTCGACGCGATGCGGTGCGACGACAGCCAGCCATGCCCTGCTTTATTGGCGCTAGCGGCACTGACGATGTCTTCGCACAGCAGCCGCCGGTCGGGAAACTGGTGCAGCGTTTCCAGCGTGCCGCGCACCACCGCGTCCACGCCCTGGCTGGTGCCGCCGGGCGTGATGACGGCGCAGTCGGCGCTGTAATAGCGGTGAATGGTGTCGACTTGCCGGCCTTCCCAGATGCGCGCCGTGATGTCGCGGATGTACTCGTCCAGGCTGGTGAATTCGGTGTCGAAACCGGGTAGCGTGCTGTTTACGGCGGCATTCACGGGGAAGTTCACGATTTTTTATCTCGGCAATCTTGCGGACGAACGCACCACCAATTTCGTTGGCACCACCACATGGTCGCGCGTGACAGCGTCGTCTTCCAGTTGCTGCAGCAGCATCTGCACGGTGGCTTCGATCATGGGCACGGCGTCCTGCTGCACGGTGCTCAGGTGGTAGGCGCCCCAGTCGGCTTGCGGCACGTTGTCGAAGCCCACCACCGACACATCTTCGGGCACGCGCAGACCCAAGGCGCCGCGCAAGGTGTCGATGGCGGCGAATGCCATGTGGTCGCTGGCCACGAACAGCGCGTCCGGCCTTTCACGGCTGGCCACCAGACTGCCGAACAGCTCTTTTGTCGCCAGCGCCGCGCGTTCGAATTCATAGTTACCCACGGCACGCGCCACCACGCGCAGGCCGCGTTCGGCCAGGCCGTCGCGCAGGCCTTTTTCGCGGTCGTGGTTGGTCGAGGATTCTTCGGCGCCCGCGATGTAGGCCACACGCTTGTGGCCGCCATCGGCCAGAAAGTGGGCCACCGCGCGGCCGCCGCCCAGGTTGTCTGAACTGACGGTGCTGATGCGCCCTTTGCTGCTGGTGCGGTTGAACATCACGACGGGGATGCGCGCGTCGGCTATCTGCTGCGCCAGGCTGGATGAGAGTTGCGTCGATGCCATCACGATGCCGTCCACCTGGTAGCGCATCAACTCCACCAGCAGGTCGTCGGCGTCTTCGGTTTCGGTCACGAAGAGCAGCACGTGGTAGCCGTCCTTCTGCAGCCGCTGCGAAAGCGCTTCGATGACAACCGGGTAAAACTGGTTCTGCAGGTTCGACAGCACCACCGCAATCATGCGGCTGCGCCGCGAGCTCAACGTGCTAGCGATGGCGTTGGGCCGGTAGCCCAGCTTGCGTGCGGCTTCCAGCACGCGGGTGCGCGTGTCGGCCGACACGCTGGCACCGGGCGTGAAACTGCGGCTGACGGCAGACTGCGACACCCCGGCCAGGCGGGCCACATCGAAAGAAGTCACGCGCTGGCGGGTCATGGTGTCGGCGCTGTGGCGTGGCGATGGGGTCGTGTTGTGTGAACGGGCCATCATGCTGCTGTCCAGCCGCCGTCCACCATCAGCGCCGAGCCCGTGACCATGGCGGCCGCGTCGCCAGCCAGAAAGAGCACGGCGCCCATAACATCCTCAACCTGACCGACACGACCCATGGCGATCTTGCCCAGCACCTGGCTGCGGAATGCCGGCGCCGCCAGCCAGTCGTGCGTCATGGGCGTGTCGATGAACGTGGGACACACGGTGTTGACGCGGATGCCGTGCGGCCCGAGTTCCAGCGCCAGCGCCTTGCTCATGCCTTCGAGCGCATGTTTGGTGCTGCAGTAGATGCTGCGGTGGTTGCCGCCCACATGCCCCATTTGCGACGACATCTGCACGATGCTGCCCGGCAGGCCGGCTGCTTTCAGCTCGCTGGCCACTGCGCGGGCAACGAAAAACGCGGCCTTCACATTCAAGGCCAGCAGCGCATCGACATCGTCTTCGCTGACCTCCTCAAAGGGCTTGGGCCGGTTCGTGCCGGCGTTGTTGACCAGCACCTGGAAAGGCCCGTGCTCATTGACGATGGCAGCCACGGCCTGGGCCGCGGCCTTGGTGTCGGTCACGTCCAGCACCAGCGCATGCGCGCGGTCGCCACGGTCGCGCAGCGCCGCCGCTGCGGCTTGAATTTCATGCGCACTGCGTGCGGCGAGCCACACCTCGGCGCCGGCTTCGGCCAGTGCGGCGGCGCAGGCCAGGCCGAGTCCGCGCCCCGCGCCGGTGACCAGCGCGCGCCGGCCGTCCAGGCGCAGGCTGGGGGTGCGCGGCAGGTTCAGGGTCGGCACGATGCTGCTGCCCCCTTTGCCACGGGGCTCGGGAGGGCGCCTTTCATACTGCGGCGACCGGCCTGTACCACGGCAAGTCAGGCTGCTGGCCGTAGCGGCGCACGCGCAGGTTGGCCTGTTCGCCGTGGCCGGCGAAGTTCTCCATGTGGCACAGCCGCGAGCACACCGCGCCTATGGCCGCGCTGGCCTCGTCGGTCAGCACGCGCTGGTAGGTGCAGGTCTTCAGGAACTTGCCCACCCACAGGCCGCCGGTGTAGCGCGCGTTCTTGTTGGTGGGCAGGGTGTGGTTGGTGCCGATGCACTTGTCGCCGAAGCTGACGTTGGTGCGCGGGCCCAGGAACAGCGCGCCGTAGTTCGTCATGCGCTGCAAGAACCAGTCGGGGTCGCGCGTCATCACCTGCACGTGTTCGCTGGCAATGCGGTCGGCCTCGGCCAGCATCTCCTCGTCGGTGTCGCAGACGATGACCTCGCCATGCTCGGCCCAGGCCTGGCGCGCGATATCGGCGGTGGGCAGGATGCGCAACTGGCGCTCGACCTCGGCCACCGTGTCGTGCGCCAGCCTCTCGCTGGTGGTCAGCAGCACCGCGGGCGACGTGGGGCCGTGTTCGGCCTGGCCCAACAGGTCGACGGCGCATATCTCGCCGTCGACACTGTCGTCGGCGATCACCAGCGTTTCGGTCGGCCCTGCAAACAAGTCGATGCCGACGCGGCCGTAGAGCTGCCGCTTCGCCTCGGCCACGAACATGTTTCCCGGGCCGACTAGCATGTCGACTGCTCTTACGCTTTCAGTGCCGATGGCCATGGCCGCCACCGCCTGCACGCCGCCCAGCACCAGGATCTGGTCGGCGCCGGCAAAGTGCATGGCGGCCACGATGGCCGGGTGCGGTGCGCCGTGGTAGGGCGGCGCGGTGGCCACGATGCGCGGCACGCCGGCCACTTTGGCTGTCAGCACGCTCATGTGGGCCGACGCGATCAGCGGGTACTTGCCGCCCGGCACGTAACAACCCACGGCGTTGACGGGGATGTGCTTGTGGCCCAGCACCACGCCGGGCAGCGTTTCGACCTCGACATCGCGCATGCTGTCGCGCTGAATCTGCGCAAAGCCGCGCACCTGTTTTTGGGCGAAGCGGATGTCTTCAACTTCGCGCGCCGTCAGCTGCTTCACGGCGGCTTCAATGGCCGCTGGCGACAACGTGAAATCGGCCGGGTCCCACTGGTCGAACTGGCGCGAGTAGTGCCGCACGGCGTCGTCGCCGCGCGCTTCAATGTCTTTCAAAATGCCTTCGACGGTGGTGCGCACCTTGGCATCGGCGTCGGCATGGGCGGCGGCGCTTTGGCCGCGTTTGAGGTGGCGTATCACAGGGCTTCTCTCCTGAGGCTAGGTCGAGACTCGGCGGGTGTCACAACAACACGGGCGCGGGTTCGGGTAAAGGATCTGACATGGCCAGCCGTGGCTGCATTGACGCAATGTCGTTCTGATCTTTGACACGGGCGACGGCCAAGGCCAGCCGGTCGTGTGCTCGCCGCGGCAACGTGGCAGCCTGCACGCGCAAGCGATAGAGCGCGGCCACCCACCCACCGCTGCCAAAGGCGCGCATCACCCAGACCTGGCTGCTGCTGGCGGCGGACGGCGCTTGTAGCGCGTCCAGTGCAGCGCTGCCGAGCTCGAGGATGCCTGGCCAGGTGCCAGTTTGAAGCTCCGGGTGGTCGGCGGCATCGCCTTGGCAGCGCTGACGCAGCTGACTCATGAAGTCGTCACGGGCAACTTCCACGGCCGGCTCGGCGGTGGCATCAACGGCCGTGGCGGAGATCACCCACAGGCGCGCAATCACGCCGTCTACCAGATCGGCAAAGGCACCTACGGTGCGGCCATCGCTGGTGTCATCGAGGACCGCGAGGGCCCGGGGTGACACAAGGAATTGCGCATTGGTTGAAAAGACCAGCGGGTGGACCGCGAACAGGTCGATCGCGTCTGTGCGGCCGAATGTGGTGCAGCCATGGGCTTCAACGCGCAAGGCGTTCGCCAGGTGGTCTGCAGCCGCAACCCGTCCGCACAGCAACTGCTGCAGCACGGCCCATGCGCTGCTGCCCGCCGCAGTGCTGACGCTGCGAGAGACTTCATTCACCGCACACCCTCCTGCGGTGCTTGAGCACCAAGGCCGCCAAGCACCTGCCGCAGCACGGCCAATTCGTCAAAGATGGTCTGGTCGCGCACGATGCGGCCGTTGCGCAGCACATAGTGGCTGCTGCCGGCAACCAGAATCTCGCGCCCGGTCGGTGCGCCCCAGGGGCCTGTGCCGGCATGCACACCGCAGGCCGACCAACGCAGCGCCACGGCCACGTCGCCATGCGGCAACGGCCGCGCGGCCCAGTGGTCGATGGCCATGGCAAAGCGGTGCAACTGCGCGCGCATTTGCAGCAGGCAGCCGGCCCAGTAACCGCGGCCCCAGCCGTACCGGCCGGTGGGCCAGCTGACTTCGATGCTGGGCGATACCTGGCGCGCGGCCTCGCCGTACAGGTCGGCGCGCCAGGCCGCGTCGAGCAAGCGTGCCGGGCCCGATGCGGGGTGGTCGGCGTCGGGCCCATGACGTTCATGGCCGCGCACGCGGTCGATCCACGCCTGTCGCCAGGCGTGGCGCGCCGGGTCGCCCAGACGATCGGCATCGGCTTGCGCGGCAGCCACCGCGCGCGGTGAATGCCCCATCTGCAAGGCTGCCCGCGCGTTGTCACGAAACAGCCATTCCTCGACGATCAGGTTGTCGCGCACGACACAGTCGGCCACGGTGGTAGCCATCTGCGCTTTGCCAGCGCCGGCGCCGTATATCGCATCGACGCCCTCATGCGTCGAACGGCTGGTGATGCGGTGAGAGGAGTAAAAAAGCCCCGGCGCGTCTTCGCTCCAGATCACGTCTTCGGCTACCACCTGCCGGTCGGCGAAAGCCGACAACGCCGACAGCGTGCTTTGCACCACGTTTTCTACGCCGCAGCTCGGGCCGTTCAAGGTGTGCATCACGCAGCTCTCGGCGTAGTGGGTGCGGCACAGGCCGATGTCTTTCTGTTCCCAGATGCGATGGGTGCAGCGAACGATGTAGTCGACGATGTCGCGGTACACCGGCTCGAAACCGGGCAGTGCCTGGCGGCGCAGTCCTTCGGCCAACACGGCGGCCGCGGTTCGACCGGCAGGCGAGCGCACTTCAGGCAGCTGGTTCCAGGCGGCGGCGTTCATGTAGGGTGCAGCGCACCGTGCGCCCTGGCTGTGTCGTCGAGAACTCGCATGCGAAGATGGTATAGCCGGGTTTGCATGCCTATGCACAGATAAAACCCGGATGTCGCAGCGGATCGATTGCGATGCCACGCGAAAGTCCGCAGGGCGACCATCGCCAACGATCCGTGCGCGTCAGTCGCGCATCAATCACTCATCAGTCTTGCAGACGGGCCAACAAGTCGACGTCCATCTGCAGCATCAAATGCGGCAGGTCGATCAAGACCCAGTTCTCGGTCAGCAACTTGCCGTCGTTGCGCCACCAGTCCATGACGCGCATGTTGATGGGCTTGCCGGTGGCCTTGACGCCCAGGTAGTCGCCGATGAAGGTGCCCCGCACGCTGGGCCAGCCGGTCGAGCCCACGTAAGGGCCTTCTGCGACGCGCGCGCGGTGGCCGCGGGGCAGGTGATGGGGGCTACCACGGTCAGGGAATGCATGCAGAAACGGTGCCTGATGGTGGCGCTGGAAACCACCCACGCCGCGCATGCTGCCGATGCCGCCGGGCCCGTACCACATCATGTTCGGGTGCCAGTAGCGCGGCATGTCCATCGAGTCGAGGTTCTTGCCGTCGAAGCGCCACAGACCGGTGAACATCTCCAGCGTCAGCCGCATACTTTCAGCGCCCAGCGCCGGGTCGGTTGGGCCCAGCAGCAGTCCGTCGTGCGGGGCCGGGCCGGGCACCAGCCATTCGAGCCCGCTGCTGGGCGGCAGGATGCGGCGCCCGGCTTGGCGCGCCAGGTCGACGATGTCCAGCAGCACCCGCGCTTCAGTGATGCGGCCCACGCCGTCAGGGCCCCGCCGCCAACGATAAAACTCGCCGAAGCGCAATGCCGCCGGCTCACCCGTGGCTGGAATGCCCAGCCATGGCTGCTTGAAAGTGCCCAGGTAGTGGCCGGTGGTCGTGACCCACCATCCCTCTCCGCGCAACTCGGGAGGCGCGTGGCCGACCACACCCGGCGGCGGGCTGATCCATTCGCCCCCGAAGAACAGATCGGTACGGCGCTCCAAGTCTGGAAACGCCGCCTGCAGCGGGCCGTACAACTGCTCAGCCACTGCCGCCGGGCCGACCAGCTCGTTGAAGGGATGAGACACAAACCAGCACGCATCGGGCGCCATCTGTTCGCGCAGCGCCGCAGCCGTGTCGGGGCCAGGAAGGCACTGCAACAACCGCCAGACATCGGCCTTCATTTGTGTCAGCGTGGGATCGGTTTTGCTCGTCATCGCTCGGGGTCCGGTTGCAGGTTGCAGGTTGTGGGTTGTGGGTTGCGGGTGCAAAGCTCGTGCACCGGCTTCGCGCGGCCGTTTGTCGATGCAAAGCCACACGGCACTGCGGCTTAGGGTTTCCCGCGAGGCGATTCTGCGCGGACTTGCATACGCTTGCAACCCTGCCGGCCCAGCGCCGCGCCGCGCCTCCCCCAACCCCACTCTGCGCTGTGGCGCTTGGAGAATCAAGATGACGAATGCCTCCCGTTTGATGGCCACGCCGCTGTCCCGCGCCATGGCGCTGGCCTTTGGTGCGTGGGGCTTGGTGGGCGCCGGTGCGGTGTTTGCACAAGCCGCCCCGGCCGCACCGACGGCCGACTCGGGCCAGTTGAGCACCATCACCGTCACCGCCACCCGCCGCATCGAAGACCAGCAGAAGGTCAGCACGTCCGTCACCGCCTTGTCGGCCGAAAAGCTGGCCGAGCGCAACATCTACGACATCTCGCAGTTCGAGGGTCTGACTCCGGGCTTCACTTTCGGGCGTTCAGGTGCAGACGCGCGCCCCGCCATGCGCGGTGTGCGCACGGAGGCGGTTCAAGCCAACGCTGATACCCCTGTCGGGTTCTTTATTGATGGCATCTATAAAAGCCGCCCCAGCCAAGCCCTGGCCAGTTTCGTCGACCTGGAGCGCGTGGAAGTGCAGCGCGGCCCGCAAGGCACGCTGTTTGGCCGCAACACCTTTGGCGGCAACATTGTGCTGACCACCGCTCGGCCCGAACTGGGCACTGCCAGTGCCGAAGGCAGCGCGCTGTTTGGCAGCTTCAAGCGCATACGCCTGGAAGCCGTCGGCAACATCCCCGTGGCGCCCACGGTGGCCATACGCCTGGCCGCCGCGGTCGACAAGTCCGACGGCTACGTAAAGAACGATTTCAATCCCGCCGCTGACCTGTTCGACGAAGATCTGCGCTACTTCCGCGTGTCGGTGCGTTTCAAACCTGACAACCGGTTCGATGCCGTATTCAAGGTGGATAACACCGAGCAACGCGGCAACGGCACGGGGCAATTCAGCTACTTCCAGAAAGGCACCTACCTGAACGGCACCTGTCGGCCACTGCTCAACAGCACCTTCTACGCTCTTAACGGCCGTGGCGGTTTAACCGACGGCATCGCCGATTGCACACGCACACAGGCGAGCCCTGCAGGCGCCGTGGGTAGTACCGCGGATATCGGTCGCCCTGTTTACAGTCCGGGCAATGTGTGGCGCGTGGAAAACGACTACCAGAGCCAGCGGAGATTGTCCGACACGAGCTTCTCGGCCGATGTGTCCTACCGGTTTGATGCCTTCACGCTTAAGTCCATCACCGGTGGTTCTGACTTCTCGGTGATGCGCACGGTCGACCAAGACTTTTCCCGCGAAGCGATCACCATCAGCCAAGAGCGCACCAAAAATAAGAGCTTCTCGCAAGAGTTACAAATGTTGTCTGAGGGTAAAGGCCCGTTTGGCTACGTCGCTGGCCTCTACCATTTCAAAGACAAGACCGACAACGTGGATGCGTTCCAGGTCGTTCGCCGCAGCACCGGCAATGGTTTCGTCACCACGGCGGTCGCGGAAACGGAGTCCAATGCAGCCTACGCGCAGCTGAGCTTTGCCGCCACCAACGAGATGAAGTTCACGGCCGGCGTGCGCCACACCGTAGACAAGAAAACGTACAAATTCGCCAACCGCAACGCAGGGACGCCCGTTAACCCTGATCTGACCCAACCTGACCCATTTTTTGCTTCGCTGGATAGCGTGGTTGCCCCGAATTCGGCGTTTGGCAGCGCCGGCGTCACCAATTGCGGCACCGCAGTGGGCGGCTTCGCGGCCGGCGCGGTGACACCTGGTGCCAACTGCGGCGGTGTGGGCAACAACACCTTCTTCGGTGCCACCTACACCCCGGTGGAGTTCAAAAAGAGCACCGGCCGCTTGGCCGCCGAGTACAGCCTGAACAAGAGCCAACTGCTCTACATCAGCTACAGCACGGGCTTCAGTTCGGGTGGCTTCAATGGCAGCCAAACGGCGCTGATCACCGAGGCCACACGCACCTTCAACCCGCAGGAAGTGGCTGCACTTGAAATCGGCTCGAAGAACCGCTTCTTGAACAACACCTTGCAGTTCAACGTGGCGGCCTTCGTGAACCGCTACAAAGATCAGCAAGAGCAGCGCCAGGTGCCGGTGGGGCTGACCACAGCGTCGCTGCTGTTCAACGCCGCCAAGTCCAAGGCCAACGGTGTGGAGCTGGAAAGCGAATGGCGCGTGAACCGCCAGTTGACCCTGGGCGCCACGCTGTCGCTGCTGGACGCCAAGTACACCAGCTTCCCCGACGCGCCGGGGCCGATTGCCATCACCCAGCTCATCGACACGCCGGGCACGGCAGCCACCGTGGTCAATGGCGTGACCATCGCACCAGCGGGGCAGACCCGCGTGTATGCACCAGGCTACAACTGCGGGCTGGTGAACGGAACCGGCATCAATGGCGTGCCGCAAGCGTTTGGTTGCGACCTGACGGGCAACAAGATTCCCTATGCAGCTGAGCGTTCCGGCTCGGTCTCTGCGGCTTACACCATCGGCTTGGGCGGCATGGGCAGCATCACACCCATGGTGGTGGTCAACTTCAACAGCGGTTACTACGGTCAAATTTACAACGTCGAAGCTGAAAAGCAAGGTGCCTACACCAAGACCGACCTGAAGCTGAACTGGAAGATCAACGACGCGCTCAACGTACAGGCCTTCGTAGACAACGCCACCAACACCTTGGTCATCAATCGTTTTGTATGGGGCGGCGGCAGCACCATGCAAAACAGTGCGGCTGCTCCGCGCACTTTCGGCGTGAAGCTGGGCTACAAGTTTCTGTGACGGCGCTGAACAAATGCGCAGTTCCCGCATCCTGACCACCCACGTCGGCAGCCTGCCGCGCAGCCAACCGGTCGTCGACCAGATTTTCGCCCGCGAGAGAGGCGAGCCGGTCGACGAGCCAAGCTTCGACGCCATCATGGCCGCCGCCATCGACGCCTGCGTGGCGCGGCAGGTGGCTGCCGGCGTGGACATCGTCAGCGACGGCGAGATGAGTAAGATCAGCTACGCCACTTACATCAAGGACCGCTACACCGGCTTCGACGGCGACAGCCCGCGCCGCACGCCCGCCGACCTGACCGACTACCCGGGTTTCATGGACCGCTTGCGTAGCAGTGGTGGCACGCCCAACTACCGCCGGCCCTGCTGTGTGGGGCCGATTGCCGTGAAAACGCTGGAGCCGCTGCACAAAGATATCGCCCACCTGAAAGCCGCTGCCGCGCGGCACGGTGCGGCGCAGATGTTCATGAACTCGGCGTCGCCTGGCGTGGTGGCGTTGTTCCAGCCCAACCAGCACTACAACAGTGACGACGCCTATCTGGAGGCCTTGGCGCACGCGCTGCGCCACGAATACCACGCCATCGTCGATGCGGGTTTGATCCTGCAGATTGACTCGCCCGACCTGGGCCTGGGCCGGCACATGATGTACAAAGATCTGGACGAGGCCGCGTACCTCAAGCGCATCGAGCAGCATGTCGAAGCATTAAATTTCGCGCTGCTGGCCATTCCCCCCGAACGCGTGCGCATGCACGTGTGCTGGGGCAACTACGAAGGCCCACACCACAAAGACGTGCCGCTGGCTACCATCCTGCCCACGGTGCTGAAGGCCAAGCCGCAAGGTCTGCTTTTCGAAACCGCCAACCCCCGCCATGGCCATGAATGGGCCACCATCCGCGACATGCGCGCGCAGATTCCACAGGACAAGGTGTTGATTCCAGGCGTGCTGGACACCACGACAAACTTCATCGAACACCCCGAGCTCGTCGCGCAGCGTTTGCAGCGCTTTACCAACATTGTCGGTACCGAGCGCGTGATCGCTGGCAGCGATTGCGGCTTTGGTACCTTTGCCGGTTTTGGCGCTGTTGACGAAGACATCGTCTATGCCAAACTGGCGGCCATGGCCGAGGGTGCTTTGCGACTTTCGGGAACGTCTAACGCTACTGGCGCCTGATTGCGCCTGATCAAACAGGGCGCGGCGCTGCCGGGGTTGATTTCGTCACGCAATGCGGCGCAAGGCGGCAACGATATAAACGGTCAGACTCGTCTGCGCCTGCAAGGCGGCAACTACTGGGCGCACGAAGAGCGCCGGGTGAAGCGTGCGCATGGGGTGCGCCAACTCCAGCCTTTCATATTAGTCTTACTGTGTCAATAAAATCATGGCACTATACGCGCCTCTTCATTCTTCACACGAGGAACGATGGGTGCAAGCAAACGGTTTGACCTGTACATGAACCATTTGTCCGAGGGGCTGGGGCATTTGGACCGTCACGCG
>JANOZF010000217.1:0-16825 GCA_031429255.1 Rubrivivax sp. | reverse complement strand
CGTTGCATCGCCAGCCCGTGGTTGCTGGCCAGGCGTGAGCCGCAGGCGTCGGCCACCACCCAGACGTCCAGGCCGGCGCGCAGCAGGCCCAGGCTGGTCTGCAGCAGGCAGACGTGGGCTTCGCAGCCAGCCACCACCACGCTGCGCGGTGCGGGTTGGCGGCACCCGTCCAGGTGCTCCAGCAGACCGTCTTGGCAGGCGTCGAAATGCATCTTCGGCAGCGTGTGGCTGCACAGCGCGCGCACCGCATCGCCGTTGGGCCCCAGGCCGCGAGGGTTCTGTTCGGTGCCCAGCACCGGCACGCCCAGCGCCTGCGCCACCTGGCCCAGCTTGATGCCCAGCGCCACGACGGCGTCGCCCTGGTATCTGGGGCATCAGCCGCTGCTGGTAGTCCACCAGCACCAGCGCTGTGCACGCTGCGTTCAGGGTCTCTGCTTCATCGGCGGCCTTTGGTGGCGGCTTTGCGCGCGCTGGCACCGGCCCACAGCGGGGAAAAGCAAGGTTGCGGGGTTGCGGCGACTTGGGGCCGAACATGCTGATGGGTCTGCCGGGGTCCGGCATCGGCGCTCAGTCGTCGCCGTCTAGCCCGCTCAGCGAGGTGACATGCACCTTGGCCCAGACACCATGCGTCTTCGGAAAACACAGGCGACCGTCTTCGAAGGCCATCTTCCAGTACGACAGCACGGTGCCGGCGACAAGCGGTGCGATGAATTCCACCGCCACTTGGACCACGCCACCGGGTGGCGTGGGCGCCAGGGGCACGCGCTGCACGACCGGCTCCAGGGTCTGCGCAATGCGCAGTGTCTCGCCGGACCTCGCATACACGACGATTTCTTCGTCCATGCACTGCAGGTAGCGGTCACGCCAAGCCACGGTGCCCACATTTTGGATCTCCCAGATTTTGGTGAAGCGTTGCCCGGGCAGCACCAGTTCACCGTCGGGGTAGGTCGCGTCCCGGACATAAGCCGTACGGTCGCCACGCAGCCGGGGTGGAGGTGCGCCGAAGCGCCGGATCTGGTCGTCGCACAGCAACTGCAGCAGCTTGATCGGGTGCACGTTCAGGCCGGAGGCCAGCGCAAACACCGTCTGCAGTGCTGGCAGCTTGTGTGGCGCGTGCAGGAGCGAATGCAGCGTCTGGCGGCTCATGCCGGCCCGTTTGCATAGCTGGGCCTGGGTCAGTGCCAGGCTGTTCAGGCGCTTGAGGACGTAGCTCGCGACGGTCTCCCGGCGCTCGGCGTGGGGCGGCCCTATGGCAGTCGATCTGGGGGTGGGTGCGGGCTGGGGCATTCAGACCTTTGGCTAGGGGCGGTCGATTTTCGCAAGGGCTGGATCGTCCACCGGATTGGACATGCTCCATGCTAACTTTCAAAGCTCTGGCAAGGCTGCTGACAATAAGTGGTCTGCAGCCCGCAGGCTCTGGTCGCGATCCCCTCGTGGCCAGCCCTGCGAACTGCGCTGGCGCACCACCGTGCAAGCGTGGCTGCGGGTCAAAAAACAGGTAACCAGGGCCGGATGCATCGGCGTCGACGACTGTGAAGATGAGAAGCGGTTCCAAAGACAGAGACTCGACGGCGCCCTTGGGCGACCTCGCGGGTGGGTGCAGCGGCACCCTGCACAACGCGGGTTCAGCTAGGCTCTCCCGGCGCGCTGTGACCACGCGGGCGCTGCAGCGCTCACTGCCCTATGCGCTGGTGTGCTCGAGCCTGCTGGCGCTGTTGCCGCTGGGCGCGGCCAGCGCAGCCGCGCCTGCCGCGCAGCGCAACGTCGAGAGTTTTCAGCTTCTGCCCGACCCGGCTGCGCCCGTGGCGCCGGCGCCGCTGGGCGAGGTGCCGGCCACGGTGCGTGTGCAGCGCTTCGAGGTGGCGGGCAACCGGCTGCTGCCCACGCCGATGCTGCAGGCCGTGCTGGCCGCCTGGCTGGGTGAGCGCAAGCCACTGGAGTTGAGCGCGGCTGCGCTGGCGGTGCAGCAGGCATATCGTGACGCGGGTTATGGCGGCGTCGTCGCCTACCTGCCGTCGCAGAACGTGCGCAGCGGCGTGGTCCGCGTGGAGGTGCTCGAAGGCCGCATCGAGGCGGTGAAGGTCAGCGGCCACAAGCAGTTCAGCGAGGCGCAGATCCGCGCTGCGCTGTCGCACCTGCAAAGCGGCCAGACGCCGCGGCTGGACCTCATCGACAGCCAATTGCAGATGCTCAACGAGAACCCCGCGCACCAGGTGCGGCTGCTGCTGCGCCCGGGGCTGGCCAAGGGTGGCGTGCAGGCCGAGGTGGACGTGCATGAAGCGCCGCTGGCGCGCTGGAACTTCAAGCTCGACAACGGTGGCGCGGCGGCCAACGGCCGCTGGCGCGCCGCCGTGGGCGGCCAGATGGCCAACGTGTTCGGCCTCGACCACTTGGTGGCGGCTGAACTGCAAACCTCCATCGAGCATCCTTCCGCGCTGGCCGTGGTCAGTGGCAACTACCGGGTGCCGTTTTACCAGCAGCACCTGCTGCTCGACGCCTATGCCGCCCGGTCCGACGCCGACGCCGGTCGCAGCAGTACCGCAGCCGGCGACCTGCAGTTCAGCGGCCGTGGCCGCATCGCCGGCCTGCGGCTGCAGGGTTTCCTGCCGCGCTGGGGCGAGCGCGACCAGCGTGTCATCGTCTCGCTGGAAGAGCGGCAGTATCTGAACCAGTGCAGCATCGAAGGCCTGCCCGCTGGCGCGTGCGGTTCCGCGGGTGCCAGCGTCTCGGTGCAGCCGCTGTCGCTGGCCTACCTGATCAGCGGCGGTGGGGGTGGTGGTTGGCGCTACAGCCTGCAACCCAGCCTGCACCACAACCTGGCGCTCGGCGGCGCCCATGGTGGCGCCGCGGCCTTTGAGCAGGTGCGCGAGGCTGCCCAGCCGCGCTACACGGTGGCGCGTCTGCAGGGCTCTTTGCAGGCCCTGCTGCCCAAGGGCTGGACCCTGGCGGGCCGCGTCAATGCACAGGCCGCCGACGGCCCCCTGGTTCCGGGCGAGCAGTTGGGCCTGGGCGGCATGCAGGGTGTACGGGGTTTTGAGGAGCGTGAACTGTTGGGCGACGACGGCCTGCAGCTCAGCTTGGAGCTGGGCACGCCCAACCTGGCGCCCTGGGTTGCCGGCTGGTTCTCAACGCCACCGCACGGCCCTGCGTCCGCAGCCTCCGAAACCGCGGCCGAGCTGCGGCTGCTGGCCTTCGCTGACGGCGGCTGGGTGCACAACCGTGGTGGCCTGCCCTACCTGGGCCAGACCCAGCGCTGCCACTCCGCTGCGGTGGGCCTGGGCCTGCGCTGGGCGCAGGGTCGCTGGCAGGCGCAGCTGGACCTGGCACAAGCCCTGACGGCCGGCCTGGCAACCGCCAGACACGACCAACGCGGCCACTTCAGTCTCCAGATCAGCTTCTGACCCCGAATCGACATGGACCGCATCCCTATGCAAACCCACCTGCCGAGACTTGACCGCACCGGCCTGCGCGCCATTCCCCCTGAACGCCTGCAAAGCCCGCTCCGCTTGGCGTTGACACCCGCGAGCCGCGCCGTCCAGGCGCTGTGCTGGGTGGGCCTGGCGCTGCACACGCTGCCGCCGGCGCTGGCCCAGGCGCAGTTGCCGGCGGGGGCCTTGCCCTCGGGTCTGGTCGTCAAGAGCGGCCAGGCGCAGCTCACGGTCAATGCCCAGCAGATGACGGTGCGCAACAGCCCTGGTGCCATCCTCGAGTGGCAGCGCTTCGACATCGGCAGTGGCCAGCGTGTGCACTTCGACCAGGTCGGCGCGCAGAGCAAGGTCTTGAACCGGGTCACCGGCAACGCGCCGTCTTCGATCCTGGGCCAATTGACGAGCAATGGCCAGGTCTGGCTGCTCAACCCCAACGGCGTGCTGTTCGGCCGCGACGCACGGGTCGACGTGGGCAGCCTGGTGGTGTCCACACTGCGGCTGAACGACAACGACTTCCTGGCCGGACGTTACCGTTTCGACACTGCAGCCGGCGCCGCGGCGCCGGCCGGCACCGTGCGCAACGAAGGTGAACTGCGCAGCAGCCTGGGTGGCCAGGTGCTGCTGCTCGGCACCCGCGTTGAGAACGCCGGCACCATCGACGCGCCTGCCGGCCATGTGGGCCTGTTCGCCGCCGAGCGCATCGAACTTGTCGACACTGGCGCCCCCAACCTGGTGGTGCAGCTGGAGCGGCCCGCCGGCGAGGTGCTGAACCTGGGCCAGTTGCGCGCAGCCGGCGGGCGCATCGACCTGCATGCCGCCATCGTCAACCAGCAGGGCGTGGTGCGTGCAGACGCGCTCGGCCTCGACGCGCAGGGGCAGGTGGTTCTGAAAGCCAGCGACAGCCTGACGCTGGCCGAGGGCAGCCTGACCAGCGCCAACGCTGCCGGTGCGGGCGCCGTTGCGGGCCAGGTGGACCTGGACGCCGGTAACGGCACGCTGTGGGTCAGCGGCCAGGTGCAGGCGCTGGGTGAGCAGGGCCTGGGTGGCGGCCTGCGGCTGCAGGGCCGGCAGATCGGCCTGCTGGACATGGCGCGGCTCGATGCCAGTGGTGCTGCCGGTGGCGGCGAGGTGCTGGTGGGCGGCGGCCTGCAGGGCCGCGACCCGCGGCTGAACAACGCACAGGCCGTCTACATGGCGCCCGGCGCCAGCATTCAG
The DNA here is from genome assembly GCA_031429255.1 of Rubrivivax sp. GTDB lineage: Bacteria > Pseudomonadota > Gammaproteobacteria > Burkholderiales > Burkholderiaceae_C > Rubrivivax. The sequence goes on along the minus strand of JANOZF010000217.1, from coordinate 12,182 downwards.
GCCGACGCCACGGTGCTAGGCGACGGTGGCCGCATCGTGTTGTGGAGCGACCAGGCCACGCGGGCCTATGGCGGCTTCAGCGCGCGGGGCGCAGCAGCGGGTGGCGAAGGCGGTTTTGTCGAGACCTCGGGCGGCTGGCTGGACGCCAGACCAAGCCGGCTGGATCTGTCGGCGCCGGCCGGCCGCGCAGGGCAGTGGTTGCTGGACCCCAACAACATCTTCATAAGCAATGTGCCCGAGAACAACATCTCTCCGGGCCCGGACTTCAGCTCCACGGGCGACACCGCGGCCCTCGACATGCGTAGTCTGGCTGCGGCATTGAACGCGGGCACCTCGGTCACGGTGGCGACGGGCAACGGCGGCGCGAATACGCAGGCCGGAAACATCACCATCCAATTAATTGACAGCCTGAGCGTTGCGCCGCCCAATCCCGTGACGTTGACGTTCCGGGCGAACCAGGACGTCATCATTCGCAGTTCCACGATTGAATCCACAGCATCGCCGCTCACGATGATCGTCGAGGCTGCTGGGTCTGGAACCGCAGGTCGCGTATTGGTGCACGGCAGCACGATTGCAACCCGGGGCGGTGATGTGCGCCTGGGTGGCACGGTCTCGACATCTCTGCCCTGGCCGGCCTCCGCAACTAAAAGCGCTGTGCTGCCATTTGCACTGGGCTATACGACTGCCGCTGGCGACAACTACGAAAATCCGCTGAGCATCAGCCAGTCCACCATCACGTTGGGCGGCGGTAGTTTTTCGGCCTACGGCTCTGGTGGGGCGCGGGGCGTGGAGATCTCCGAGTCGACGGTGCAGGCCGGCGCCATTCGCCTGGCCGGACGTTCAACGGGGGCCGATAGCGGCGTCGAGGTACGGTACAGCACGGTTACCGCCACCGACTCGATGTTGATCGAAGGGGGAGGTGGCAGGAACGGGGTCTTCATCTACGGCGGGTCTCGCCTGGTGCTGGACACCCCAGGCAGGCCCGCCAACACCCTGAGGATCTGGGGCAGCGGTGGAAGCCGCGGCGTGGTCATCTACGACCAGTTCAACGACGGCTACCGAGGCACGGCCATCCAAGTCGTCGGAGGTCAACTCAACCTGGTCGGCGAGACCAATGCCGGTGCGGCTGCGGATGTCGAGATCACTGGTGCCTTCGGCGCTGGCACCATACCGGTCCCGCCCACGCTCGATCTGTCGCTGGCCTCGACTGCACGCATTTCAGCTCAGGGCAGCAACAGCCAAGGCGGTCTCAGTCTGACCTCGATCAACATCGCGGGGCCCGACAACGGACCAGGACTGTTCCTAAGCAACGACTACGCAGGGCCAAGCCTGAATGCGGGTGGTACGGGAATCGTGAACATCAAAATCACGCAGGCCAACTCCGGCACGAACATAGAAGGCCGCAACATTTACCTGGGTCAGTCGGACCTTACGCTCCAGGGACTGAACTTGCTCACCCATCCTGCTGCGGGACCGATATCTGAGCCGGTGATCGTACGAGACACGAGAGTAACTTCTTCTTTTGGCGGGCTCTTCATCCAGGGCTCCAACGGCAGCTTGACGACTTCCACTGCAGGCACGGCGATCACGCTGGACCGTCTGACGGCCAACGTTGCTGCGTCCATCCGCGTTGAAGGGGTCAGTGACACCGGTACCGGCATCGCCTTGTCCGGCACCTCGCTGGTCAGCACAGGAAGTTCAGTAGGCCTGCGCGGCACCTCGCGAAACGTTGCCATTGATGCAACGGGTGCCAGCCGCATTGAAGGCGGGCAGGTGCAGGTGTTCGGCTCGGGCGCGGTGCGGTTCAGCTCCGGTGCTGCCGCAAAGGTGACCGCCACGGATGGTGAACTGCTGATCTCTGCAACCACGCCCGTTGCGCCTCTGCAGCCGGCGATTGTTTCTGTGGCGGGCGACTGGACGTTGACGGCCTCACGGCGCATCACCTTGAAGTCGGCCGACGGTTTTGCACTGCTGCCGGAAGCTCCTGCGCAGGCGGCGCCAGCAGTTCCTCATTTCAGGGCCACTGAAATTGTGGAGCTGCAGTCGATCGGCGCTGCTGGCATGACCATCGACAACGCCAATCTCTGGACGGATATGTTTAGCACCATGCCAGTCGGCTCTGAACTGGATTTGTTCGCCGCCGGTGCCCGTTCCCCGATCAACATCAACACCGCCGTGCAGCTGGCCATCCCGGTGTACCTGACCGCCGGGCCCAACCTGCCGGGTGCAGGCGGCGTGGTGACTTTCGGCCCCGGCGCCAGCCTGTCGTCGACGGCCAGTGGTGACGCCGTGGGCATCATGGCCAGGGCCCTGGTCAACAACGCCGGGGCAGGCGCACTGGCCACGCCCAACGGCCGATGGGGCGTGGTGCTGACCGACCCGGCGGCGTCGAGCCAGGGCGCGCTGTCGCCCGCCTTCACTCAGTACGGCATGGACCGTGCCGCGGTTGCTGCTTTGCCGCGGGACGCGCAAGGCAACGCCATCACCGCGTTGCCCGGCAACGTGTTGTTCTACGAGCCCACGGTGGCCAGCCTGCTGGCCGGCGCGGTCACCAGCCTGCAGGCCACCAAGGCTTTCGACGCCAGCGCCACGATGCCGCTCGACGCTGCGCGCCTGCAGCCCGGCGGCAGCCTGGTGGCGTCCGGCCTGCTGCCCGGGCACAGCCTGTCGTTTGGCGGCACCGCGCTCGGCCGTTTTGCCGATGCCGCGGTGGGTGTCAACAAGCCCATCACGCTGGACGCCGCCACCACCTGGCAGGTGACCGATGCGCAGGGCAAGACCATCCTGGGCTACAACGCACCGCGCCTGACTGGCGACATCGTTGCTGCCAGCCTGCCGGCTGCGGGCCCGGTGGCGGCGCTGGCGCTCGCCGGCGGCTTAACGCCGTCGGTCCTGGCCGGCGGCCTGGTGTCGGTCACGCCCGAGGTGCAGACCACCAGCCCCGCGGAAGGCCGCGCGTTGGACGCGTCGGCCAACGTGGCACCCGCGGACGGTCAAGCCAGCTTTGCCGCCCTGCCGCTGGCGACGATGAGCAGCGCGCAGCAGCAAGCGCAACTGGCCGCGCGCCAGGCCTTTAAGCAGCAGCTGTTCGGCGGCACGCTGGCGCGGCTGGACAAGGCGCCCGAGCTGGCCGCGGTGCGGCCGTGCAAGACGGTGCAAGAACTCGACAGCGGCATCTGCCTGATCACCGAGGCTCTGCGCCAGGAGGCGCAGAGCGCGGCCGAAACGGCGCAATGGCGGCTACTGGGCCGGCGTGCCGTGCAGCAGGCGGCGCTGCCGCAGATCGAGCGCAAGCTGGCGCTGCTGGTGGGCATCAACGCCTACACCGACCCGCGCATCCCGTCGCTGCGCGGCGCCGCGTCCGATGCGAAGGCGGTGGCCGAACTGCTGTCGGGCGCGCTGGGCTACGACACCGTGCTGCTCACCGCGGACAACCGGCGTGCCGACGTGGTGCGTGCGCTCAACCGCCTGGTGCTGCAGGCGCGGCCGCAGGACTCGGTGTTGATCTATTACGCCGGCCACGGCACCGTGGCACCGCAGACCGGTCTGGGCTACTGGCAGCCGTCGGATGCCCGTGTCGACGACCCGTCGACCTGGCTGGCCAACGCCGACATAGCGCAGCTGGTGGCGCAGTTGCAGGCGCGGCAGGTGATGGTGGTGTCCGACAGCTGTTATTCGGGCAGCCTGGCGGGGCCGGACGCGGTGCGCACCTTGGGCACGGTGCGCGCCGATGTGCCGCACGACCCGCTGGCGCGCAAGGCGGTGGTGGTGATGGCGTCCGGCGGCAACGAACCCGTCGACGACGTGGGCCGAGGCAACCACTCACCCTTCACCTGGCACCTAATGGAGCAGCTCAAGGGCGTGCCCGACTGGACGGCTGGCGGCATCGTGTTCGACCGCGTGCGCGATGCCGTCGTGCGCGAGGTCAGCCAGACCCCGCGCTACGGCGCCGCCAGCGCTGCAGGCCACGAGCCGGGCGCCGACTACGTGGTCGAGCGGCGCAGCCTGCAGCCCGCCACCACTACCGGCAAGTGACCATGCAACTGAAGAGCGCAGCCCGCATCGGCACCGATACCGGCGCACCCGGGCTTCGCGGAACCGATGGAAAGCAGACAAGAGTCATGATGACCCGACCATGGAATGTCCAGCAGGTGCTGGGCCGCCTGTTTGCCGGCGCAGCGCTGCTGCTGTGCTCGCTGCTCGCGACGGCCGCGGGCTACGACGCCGACCCCGACAACGTCGGCACGACGCTGTTTTCGGCCGGGCCGAACAAGCTAGTGCGGGCCGAGCTGCGCGACGGCAGGCCCAAGTCGATGAGTCCGGCGGAGATCATCTACTGGTCGGCGAAAGAGAACAACGTCAACCCGCTGCTGCTGGTCGTGAAGATGCAGCACGAAAAAGACCTGCTGGAGCCCTCGTTTGCCGACAGCGAATGGCAGACGCGCCTGAACGGCGCCACCGGGTTCACCGCGTTCGACCGCCTCAATGGCGGCATGACGATGCGGGGCTTCTTTCCGCAGCTGGTGGCGACCTCGTTCCAGTTCGACAAGTGGCGCAACGAGTTCCCCACCTTCGATGCCGGCTTCAAGCTCTATTCCAGCGACACCAGCGCCACCGCTACGGTGAAGACGCTCTATGCGCAGTACACGCCGCTGTTCAACCGCATCACCGGCAAGAGCTACAGCGCCGCCCCGGCCGGCAATGGCTTGGGCTACTACAACGACTTCAGGGACGCGGCCATCGGCCCGCAGCACATACAGAGCCTGCTCGACACCTTCCCCACCAAGCTGAAGGACCGGGCGCTGTTTGCCGCCACGACGACAACGCCCCCGCCTTTGGTCGACCCCGACCTGGCCGTGCTGGCATACACCACCATCACGCCCACCGCTGACACCACGCATTTCGACACCTGCAGCCCGCAGTGCGTGGAGTTCGTCAAGGCAAATTCCGGCCTGCGTGGCAGCTACGGCAACGCGAAGAACTACGCCGGCAACGTGCTGCCCGGTTTTGGCGCGCTGCAGGGCAACGGCAGCAAGACCAGGCCGAAGGCGGGCGACATCCTGGTGTGGTCTGCGACGCCGGGCAATGCCGTCTACGGCCACGTGGCGCTGGTCAAGAGCGTCAGTCTCAGCCGCAGCGAACTAATCCGCGTCGCCGTCAACGAAAACAAGCCCTGGTGCCACGTGGCCGAGACGGCGATGCGCATCACCGGCGATGCCAGCCGCGGCTACACCATTACGTCGCCCGGCGGCTGGTCGTTCTCGGGCTGGCGGCCGCGCCTGACCGCGGTGCCGCTGACCGCAGCGCCATACGACCCGAACGTCATCCCCGAAGCCGACCGGCAGACCCGTGAGTCGTTCATCAGCGAGCTGGTGAGCCGATTCCCCGCGGCGCAGGGCGCGACGGTGCTCGACAAGGCCACCCAAATGGGCGCGCTCGTTAACGGCCAGCTCAGCAACCCCGGTGCGCCCGTTTCGCGGCTGGAAACCGGGGTGTTCTTGGCGCGTGTGGTCGAGCGCCAGAAGCCCGCGCAATGGGCGGCGGCCCAGCCGTGGCCCTTCCCCGATGAGATCGTCTCGGCCGTTGACAAGGCCGCGATCGGCAAGCTGCGGCGCCTGGGCGTCTTTGCCGGCGACTACAGCCAGGAGAGCAACGGCCTGATCTTCCATCCCAACCGAATGGCCTCGCAGTCGGAGATCGACACCGTGCTGGTGCGTGTGCAGACGCTGGTGGGCGTGATGCCGTCACCGCCACCGCCACCGCCGCCACCGTCTGCAGACGGCATGAAGATGCTGTCGGAAGAGCCGCTGGACGACGTGGCGTTGAACGGTCTGGCGCAGGTGAACAAACGCTGGACACTCAGCAACACCGGCAGCAGCACCTGGACCAGCGCCTACTGCCTGCGTCCGGTGCCCGGTGGCCCGGCGCTGGGCAACGCGCCGCGCTGCATCAGCGGCACCGTGCCGCCGGGCGGCAGCCAGGTGTTGACGGTGCCGATGGTGATGCCCGCGGCACAGCCGGCGGCGCAGAAGCTGCGCCAGACCTGGCGGCTGAGCAATGCACAGGGCACGCAGGTGGGGCCGGACATCTGGGCGCAATTCGTCGTCAACGGCAGCGGCGGCGGTACTGGCGGCGGCGGCGGCGGTGCGGCCCCACCGGTGAACCCGCAAGGCGCGTCGTACAAGGCGCCGGTGAACCCGTTCGACGACCGCGCGCATGGCCGGCCCTACGCCGGGCAGTGCACCTGGTTTGCCTGGGGCCGCGCGCATGAAGTCACCGGCAAGCGGCTGGACATCGTGCGCGGCGACGCCAACACCTGGTACCGCAACACCCAGTACCCCAAGGGCCAGCAGCCGCGTGGCAACGCGGTTGCGGTCTGGGCCGGCGACGCCAGCAACGGCCACGGGCACGTGGCCTTCGTCGAGCAGGTCAACGGCAACAACGTGGTCATCACCGAAGCCAACATTTCCACCTACAACGCCAACAAGGGCGCCTACCCGCCCTACGGGGGTGGTTACGACGGGGCACCGAAGACCTTGTCGGTCGCGGCGATGGCGCAGCGCGGCACTGGCGTGGGCGCGCTGCTGGGCTACATCTACGTGGCCGATGCACCGCAGCCCCCGGAGCGCGACCCGAACTTGGTGTACCCGCCCGAGCGCACGGTAACCCGCGGCGAGTTCGTGCAGGCCTTGCTCAACGACTACCCGCAGCTGGACCGCAGCAACCTGGAACTGACCGCGCGCAGCCTCGGCCTGATCCAGGGCGCGCTGAACGCCGGCCTGCCGATCGTTCGCGGCGACGCGGCCAAGATGGTGGCGCGGCTGATCGCGGCTACCACCAAAGTAGTGCCGGCCAACCCAGACCCCGGCCACTACGCCAACGACGCCGAGCTGAAAGCCGACCCCGAGGCGCTGGCGGCGGCCAACACGCTGCTGGCGGCCGGCATCGCGCGCGGCGAAGCGCATGAGGTCAAGGGCCAGGGTTACGAGTTCAACCCGAGGCGCCAGCTGTCTGCTGCCGAGTCGACGGTGATGGACCAGCGCACCAGCCAGTTCCTGAGCGGCAGCGTGCTGAAGCAGGCGCCGCCCCCGCCGCCGTCTGCAGACGGCATGAAGATGCTGTCGGAAGAGCCAGTGGACGACGTGGCGCTGAACGGTCTGGCACAGGTGAACAAACGCTGGACACTCAGCAACACCGGCAGCAGCACGTGGACCAGCGCCTACTGCCTGCGCCCTGCACCTGGTGGGCCGGCGCTGGGCAACGCGCCGCGCTGCATCAGCGGCACGGTGCCGCCGGGCGGCAGCCAGGCGCTGACGGTGCCCATGGTGATGCCCGCGGCCCAGGCAGCGGCACAGAAGCTGCGCCAGACCTGGCAGCTGTTCAATGCACAGGGCAAGCAGGTGGGGCCGGACATCTGGGCGCAATTCGTCGTCAACGGCAGCGCACCAGGCGTGCAGATTGCTGCCGCCCGTGCGCTGGGCGAGCTGCGCGTCAACAAGCCGGCACAGTTCGAACTGACTGGCACTGCGCTCAGCGCCGCCAACCCGCCGCGGCTGTCGTTCAGCGACTGCGACCAGGCGCGCCTGGACATTGCGAGTGCCGTGCGTGCCGTCTTCAACTGCACGCCGCGTGTGGCGTCTGCCGCGGCCCGCCTGTTCTGGAAAGCGCCGGGCACCGACGCAACCGAGCACGAGCTGGGACGCTTCAACGTGCTGGCCGAGGCGCCTGTGGCGCTGAAGATCCAAGATCCGCTGAACCTGCCGACGCTGGTGCGCTTGCCCAGCGAGGCCTGGAGCGGCGTCATCAACCTCAGCGCTGCCGCGTCGCAGGTGCGGCTGAATCTGACCGATGCACAGGGGCGCAGCGCAGCGGTTGCGATGGTGGCCGAAGGCCCCCTGCGCTGGACCTTCAGGTACCTGCCCGCCAGCCCCGGCGCCTACCAATGGAACTTGACGGCACAGGGTGCGTCCGGCAGCGATACGCGATCGGGCAGTCTGCAGGTGCAGGGCGATGTGCAGCCACCGCCCACGGTTGCGGTGACCGCCAACCCCCCTGCCACCGCAGGGCAGCCCTGGACGCTGCAGGCCCAGACCACAACCCCGGCCACCCAGGTGACGCTGCAGATCGGCATCGGAAACCGCGTGCTGATGGCCAGCGGCGACCAGCGGCGTTTCAGCCTGACCCAGACGCTAAACCAGCCGGGCCGGTTCGATGCCACGGTGCGGGCCCTGTTCGGCAATGGCGTCTTTCATGAGACCGCGGTGACCTTGCAGGTGGCTGCGGCCGGTGGCGGCAACCCACCACCACCTCCGCCACCGCCGCCCGGACCGGCACCGGTTCCGGCGGTCTCCAACATCAGCGTCAACCCCAGCGGCAAGCCGGTCATCCAGTTCAACGTGCAACCTGCTGCCGCGCGGGCCAGCCTGACGATCGAAGGCCGGACCTTCCAGTTCAACTGCAGCAGCGGCACGCAGGTGACCTGTGACTGCGTCAGCGTGTGGCCGCCTGCGCTGCGGGGCAGCTTTACGGCGCGCATAGAAGCTTTTGATGCCGGCGGCCGTTCGTCTGGCGTGAAGACCTTCAGCTTCACGCGCTAGCGGGCTGCCACAGATCGCCACGGTGGGCGCGCCACCATCAGCACACAGGAGTCAGACATGCTCGAAGAACGAAATGCATCGTGCGCAACAGCTGCCAGGGCCCCGGCGATGGGCCGCACCACGGGAGGCTGGCGCGCGCTGGTGCTCAGCTCTGGCCTGGCGGCGGCCACGATGGCGCCTGGGGTTGCAGTCGCGCAGGGCAACGATGGCAGCAAGAGTCCTGTGCTCATCTATGTGGTCCCGACGCTCTTGCAGACACTCGCCAATCTGGCGTCGCAAGGCATGGGTTGCCTCTTGCAGCGGGGGCTCCACAGCTTGGGCATGTCAGTGAAACCCGAGTGCGACACGCGCACCAACGAAGGTGCGCTGCCGGGGGTGGACTCTGAAGTGGCCGCCAACCTGGCCCGCCAACCGGTGTTGACCTTCGTGGTCCAAAAGCTGGACAGCAGAGAGCGGGACGCGCCTGTCGTCGCTGAGTTGATCAAGGGCAAGCTATCCACGGCGCAATCGCCTCACTTCACGATCCGAACCGATGAGGTCTTCGCCCTGGCTTTCACGACCACGGTGCCGGGGCGGGTGCAACTGGAAGGCGCCAACAGCTTTGGTGAGAAGTCGTTGTCAGGGCATTACGAGGCCGTGCCGGGTGAGAACAAGCGCATCCCACGTGCCGACCAGCGGGGAATCCTGATGGAGGGCAGGACCGGACCCGAGACGATCGACGTGATCTTCTATCCCTGCGTGTCGCCTTCGCTTGCCCACCTGCCGCAGGTGGCGCCTTTCAGGAACGTGATCCCGCCCTGCGGCCCGGAGTCCGCAACCAAGGGCGGGACACCGGATGTGATCAGGGGCAACGGTGCCAAGCTTCCCAGTTTCGCGGACAGCGGGGACAGCACGTTGTCGACCGCGGTGTCGCCCAGTGGTTATGAAAAGGGCAACGTGTTGCGTTTCACGATCCGCATCGACCACCAGCCTGCTCAATGATGAAGTTCACTCGCTGCCTCCTGGCTTTGTTGGGTGCCGCCTTGTTGTATTGGCCGATGCTGGCGGGCGCCCGCGACCATGTGCTGATCATGACGATCAGCAACTACAACGGCACCACCCACTTGCCCGGCGCGCAGTTCGACGCCGGTCATGCCCGCAGCATCGCGCAGCGGCTGGGTTTCGACACCAGCGGCGCGCTGGTGCTCAGGGACGAGCAGTTGAAAGCCGCGGGCTTGCGTGCCGCGATCGGCAGGCTGTCCACCGACGTGCTGCAAAACGACCGTGTGTTCGTCTATTTCTCGGGCCATGGCAAGACCGAAATGCAAGGTGGCCGCTGGGTCACCGGGCTGGTGGCCCAGGACTCGGGGTTCGTGGGCCTGGTCGAATTGCGTGCGCAGCTCGAATCCATCAAGCAGCGAACGCGCGAAGTGTGGGTGCTTTTCGACACCTGCCACAGTGGTGGACTGCGGGATCTGGCGGTTCACCGCAGTGGTTCAGACGGCTTTTCGCTGACTACGAATTCCTCGATTCGTGACACGTCCTGGGCAGGCGTCAAGACGATGCCGCCGGATCATCGGGTGCGTGCTGCGGAAGCGGTACAGGTGCAGTTCTGGTTGTCCGATTTCCCTTTGACGCAGCAAGATACGGCGCCAGACAAGCGTCTGGCAAGCATGCCTGAAAGCAACTTCACGTTCCTGGCCGCGGCCAGCGAACGTGAGGTGGCGCTGGACGATGACACCCGTGGCGGCATGGCCACCGTGGGCTTGCTGGCCTGCCTGGAGTCGGGTGTGCCCGACACCGACGGTTCAGGCCAGGTGTCGACCAAAGAGTGGATTCAATGTGCGCAGCAGCGTGTACGCGACGACATGCCGGCCTTCAACAGCCGGCGCGGCACCCAGCACCAGACGCAGAGCTTGCAGGCCTACGGGAACGTCGAACGGGCTTTGCCGCAGGTCGGACGGGTGGAGGTGCCTGCCTGTGCGGCGCCGTCCTCGCAGGCGGACGGCAAGAAGGGCTCTGCCGGCGATACGGCCCCGTCCGCTTCGCCACCACTCGCCGCTCCACGGCCGTCGATGCCGGCAGCGGCAACACAGCTACCGCCAGCACCTGCTGCGCCCGTGGCAACGGCCCCAGCGCCGACTGTTCTTGCGTCACCCGTGGCAGCGCCACCGGCCGCGGGTGCCGCGGCCCCCTCAGCCGCAACTGCCGCGGTAACGGCACCCTGCCTGCCGGAGGCCGTTGCCGGTAGTTCCAGGCAAAGCCCGTTGGCCGCCCGCACGATCGCCGCCTTTCGTCAGATCGCCGCGGGCAGCAACGGCAACTGGTCGGCCCAGTTCAGCGTGAGCACGCAGCGTGTCCGCATGGGCGATCAGGTCGAGGTGAAGATGAAGTCTGCGCAGGGCGGTTATCTGACGCTCTTGTATGTGGGCTCCGATGGCAAGGACATCAGGACCCTGCTGTCCAATCGCGAGGTGCGGGCCACCGATGGGCGGGTGCTGGGGCGACCAGTCATTGCCGATTGCGACGGCGGCTGCCCAGGCAACAACACGCTGATGTTCGTGCTCTCGTCGCAGCCGCTCGATGCGGGCCAGTTCACCGCTGATGAGCGCGACGGCAAGGTCGGTCTGTCTGAAGCGACCATTGCACGCCTGCACTGCCTGGTGAACACGGGCAAGAACGCCAACGATTCACTCTGCCGCAAACGAAACATTCCGGAATTTCAGCTCCTTGACGATATGCCCGTGCAGGGCTATGTGGCGCAGGTGTTGACCGTCGAGGGCTACTGAAGCGGGCTTTGCCGTCCGCTGAGCTCGGCCCGGGCGAGCTCCCAAGGGTCCGCAGATGGCAATCTTGACGCCATCACCTATTCGACATTGACAGCGCTGCGGACATCCCTTTGGATGACCTGGGCCGTGGCTCTGTCACCAGAGCTGCGGGGAAGCTTGTCTCGGAAGCTGGCCACGTCATCAGCGGCCGGTCTGGCGTCGGCGCTGTGGTCGCTGACACTGTTTGTTCGCTCGGCGTAGCGGCGGCAGTGCAGTGCCCTGATGGCCGAGGCCAGTGTGCTCCTGCGGCGATGGCACGCTGCGATCGTGCCCGCTTGGACTTTGGCGCTGATTCATACACCGCCATGGTTCGACAAAGATCTGGCTCTGTTGATGAGTGTCATGGGCCGCTACGCGCTTCTAGACCGACGCGCAGTTGTTGCAAGTGGAGATCGGCTAACCCCTGAGCGCCCCGCTGGGCTTGGTGGGCTGCAATTACGGAACTCTCCCCCCTGGCGCGAAGTGTTGGCCTTGCCGGCGGCTCTGCCGTTTGCCGGCTGGCAATTGGCGAGCTACTGTTGCGGGTGCTTATGGGCATGCGTTCGGAATTTGCTTCGCATGAGGCCTTATCCCGACTCGTTGGCTTGATGCGCGCCCCGGGCGCCATTGATCAACGACCGCGGCCGCCGGTCGTCAGGCCGCCTTCAACACCTGCAGCACGGCCTTGAAGCGATCGTGTTCGCAGGTCTGCAGCCACTCAAAAGCCACCATCTCGAAGCTGACGATCTGCGCGCCCGCGCCACGCAGCCGTTGCATCGCCAGCCCGTGGTTGCTGGCC
>JANOZF010000216.1:0-25079 GCA_031429255.1 Rubrivivax sp. | reverse complement strand
GGGTTGTTGTCCGCATAGTTGTACCGATTGAAGTGGTCACCGGTTTTCTGATCCGTCACCACCGGATCAACGCTCAAGAACCGGCCGGCTATGGGGTCGTAATACCGCTGCTGCATATACAACGTTGCGCCCGAGGCGAGTCGTCGTACTGGAAGCAACTTTTGCTAGGCGTGGCGCGGGGTTGCGGCTGATGAGCCCTCTATGAACCTCCTGTTTTGAAGAGAATTTTTCCTAGAGGCGCATTCTGGCCCGCGCACGCCGGCGAGGGCAAGGCGATCAGCGGCTAAGAAGGTCGGCGGGGCCTGGCTTCTTTAGCCGCCGGCTGTTGGCTGTTCAAGGTCTCGGCGCGCCGCAGGTGGTGTTCGGGTCAAGGGCGCGAAGCGGCGAAGCGGACCCTTGACGCGCCCGGGCTTCAGTACGCTCTTGCTGTGCGGTGGAAGGCGACTCGTCGGCTTACACCGCATGGCAAGCCTTGGCGGTCTTGGCCACGGCGGCGGCTGGCGAGTCAGCGGCGATGGTGTCCACAGCACCGGCTGTGCCGGTGCTGGCGGCGCAGCCGCCAGCACTGCACCTACCGCGGCGCGTAGCCTGCCGCCGCCAGTGCCGCGCGCACGCGGTCGGTGGCCTGGATCATCAGGCGGGTTTGCTGTTCATCTTCAGCCAGGCTGCGGCAGTCGGCCCAGCCGATGCGCTTGACCAGCTGCGCGAGCGCCCAGGCCTGTTCGGCGTCGAGTTCGACGGTGACGATGACGTGTTCCATGCGATGTGCTCCGGTGTGCCCGGCGTTCAGGGCGAACGCCACTGGCCTGGCCCAAGGAGTGCCGCGCGCAGCCGGGTCAAGGCCGCGCGTACTCGCGCGCCCGCAGGGCTTGGCCTTGACGCGGCGAGCACGGCGCTACGCTGGCCAGGGCAGTGGAGGAAGCCAGGGAGCCCCCTCGGGGGGCGGATGGCGGGCGGGCGGGGGCCAACTCCATGACTGCGCGCGCAGCGCGCCTGACCTCGTGACTTGCGCAGCCGGTACCCCGGGTGCGCACAAGCATCGGTATTGGCGGGGCATGGGCTCGGTACTCCGAGCCGATGCCCCGCGCAGGCGCGGAGTGGGCGCAAGACATAACGGGGGTTGCGCGCATGCCCGGCGGGAGTGAGCTTGGCGAACGGAACGCCGGGCGTGCGTGCAACAGCCCGTTATGTTGAATTGCGCAGCAATTCACCCCGCAGCGCCTGCCAAGGACGGGCGGGCTAAATGCCCGCCTGGCCTTGTCTCGTAGCTCTGCGCGAAGCGCCTGGCTTCGATGACGGCGGCGAGCTGCAAGGCGTCCAGCGGCGCGGGCCTTGCGTCCGCAAGGGCCGTGACGCCCGTGCTGTCGGTGCTCGGCGCGGCCAAGTTCAGCGGCGCCGTCAGGCGTCCGCTGCAACGCTGACTCCGTCCGCGCCGTCGATGTCCTCGCCATCGAGCGCCAGAACGGCCGCCAGCGCGTCCGCGGCATCGTCCGGCACCTTGGCCCCGTCCTGCTCACTGATTGCGCCTTGGTGGCTGATCTGCGCCCCCGGATGCGTGGCCGCGTGCACCGCCATCAGCTTGCCGATGGCCACGTGCGTGTAGATCTGCGTCGTGCTCAGGTCTGCATGCCCGAGTAGCACCTGGATGTAGCGCAGCTCCGCGCCCGCTTCGAGCATGTGCGTGGCGCACGCATGCCGCAGCGCGTGGCAGGAACCATGCTCCACGCCGATGCGCCGCAGGTGGCCGGCGACCATGCCGCTCAGCCGGTTCTGCTCGAAGGGCTCGCCGTAGTCGGTCAGGAACAGCGTCCAGCCGCTTTGCGTGTCCTGCACCTGGGCCGTGAGCATGGGCCGCACCTCGGCCGCGTAGCGCGCCACCCAATGCCGCGCGCTCTGGCCCATCGGCACGTAGCGATCACGCCGACCCTTGCCTTGCCTGATGAACACGGTGGCCTGCGTCAGGTCGACGTCACCCAGTTGCAGGTGCATCAGCTCGCTGCGCCGCATGCCCGTGCCATACAGCAGCTCCAGCATCGCGCGGTCGCGCACGCCGGTCAGGCCCTCGATGTCGGGCTGCGCCATCAACTGCCGCACCTGATCAACGCTGAGCAGCGTGCGCGGCAGGGACCTGGGCATGCGGGGCATTTCCAGATCGGCCGCCGGGTTGGCCGGGATGTGGCCCTCGCGCGTGAGCCACTTGCACCAGCCGCGCACGGCACCGATCAACTGCTGCTGCGTGCGCAGGCCCAGCGGCGCACCGTCGCGCTGGCTCCTGGCCAGGTACAGGTGCCGCTGGTAGGCCTCCAGCACCTGGCGCGTCAGCTCGCGCGGATGCCGCAAGCCCCGCTCGTGCGCCCAGGCCACGAAGCGCGCCAGGCCGCGCTGGCGCAGCACCATGCTCATCGGCGCCAGGCGGCTGACCTCGGCCCAGCGCAGGTGCGCGTGCACCCAGGCCGCCAGCGGCAGGCTCTGCCACTCGGGCACCCGGCAGCCGGGGCTTGTGCGCTTCTTGCGCAGCTTGCGTTTGCTGCGCCTGGCGGTGGCGCCGCTGACCTGGGCGGCCTCGCTCATCACGAACCCGCAGCGGCTAAGGAAGGCGCTTCGATGCCGTTCGTGTACGACGTGCGCGAGCGTGGGGCTGGCTGGAAGTGCTTTTCGGCCTCGTCGTCGGCGTCAACGGCTGCAACCCTCGTGGATGCTGGCTTATCGGCCGATGCGCCGACCCGACCACCCACCGACCGCGGGCCGACCAGGCCCCGACCAGGGGCCGACCGCGTATCTCCAAGCCCCGACCGCACCGAGTCGTAGGCATGCCGCAGTGCCTCGATATCGGTCAGTCCAGCTAGGCGTGTGCCGTGCTCGCCGGCCAGCTCATAGACCAGCTCGTATTCGAAGCCGCCGGCCTTGCCGCGATGCGCAACGATGTATTCGAGCTCGACCAGCCGCGCCAGGTGCACTTTCAGTTGCGTGTCACCCCAGGCAATGGCCTCGCGGAGCGTGCGCCGGGCGAAGCGGTACTCGGTGCGCCGGATGCCCTGACGCTGGCACTCGGCGCCGACGTGTCCGTCGATGAGCTTCAAGAGCCGCCGCGTCTGCGGCGGCAACTCGTCCAGGCTGCGGCCCAGCACGTCGTGCGCAATCTCGTTGGCCAGCTCGATGTCCGCGAGCGTGGCCTCGATGTACTCGACGCGCTGGCCAGCGCGTTCGGCTGTCAACACAGGTCGCTGATGCTGGTGCACGAAGGCGATGGTGTCGATCAGCGTCAGGTACTTTTCATGGTCGCGCCGCAACCTCGTCGTCTGGTCGGGGAAGGTCAGGAACTGCGCGAACGGGTTCAGAACGTCCAGCGGACGCAGCAGGCGCTGCGCGTTCTGGTGCAGCGCGATCAGCGCCTGGCGCTGGCGGTTGGCGAACATGCCGTCCAGCGTGCGCCTGGCTCTCTGCCGCTCGTGGATGGCGCGCGTCTGCTCGCGGCCCTCGTCCACGGCCAGCACCAGGCAGCGGTTCATCAACTCCTCGTCGATGTCGCGCGCCGTGGTCGTCAGCAGCAAGGCCACCGGCCCTTCAACCCGGTATTGCTGGGTGATGAGGTTGCCGCTGGTCGGGTCTTTGCCGGTACTGGCGATGGTCAGCTCTCCCTCGCTCTGCAGCAGCTTCAAGGCGTAGCTGGCACGGCTGGCGCCTTCTTCCTCCACGATGGCCAGCGCCTTGTGTTTGAGGTTGGTTTCTCCCATGTAGAACAGGCTTTGCCCCGTCATCGCGCTGTACTTGACCTTGTCCTCCTCGGGTACGAAGGACAGCACTGCATCCATCAGCGTGGACTTGCCGGCGGCACTGCTGCTTTGGATGACCACACCCAGCGGCCGGTCCAGCTTGCGGCTGACTGCGGCCAGGTAGCCCACGAGCTTGTTCGTGTCTTCGCCCACCAGGCCCACGGCTGCGAAGTCGGCCAGGATGCGCGGGATCAGCTCGGGGGACTGCAACAGCTCGAGCGCCGCGTCGTGCTCGGCCTCGGTCATCGCGGGCGCAACCTGCCTGGGCGCGCTGGCCTGGCGCTCACGCTCGGTGATGGCTTGTTCCACCGCCAGCAGAAGGCGACCCAACTCACGCCCGAGTTCACGGGTAAGGGCCTCGCTGACGTTGGCGGTGCTGCGCCCGTCCAGCTCGGCCGCGGCCTGCGCCGCGAAGACCGCGCGGCCTCGCGCGCTGTACAGGTCCACGCTGTCCACGTGCAGCGCGGCCGCATCAGTGGATGAACCGCCTTGCACGCGCACATTGAGCTTCATGCTCGCACCCGGGTTGACCTTGGGCAGACCACGCACGAGCCATGTCCGCACGCCAATGGCCAGGCGCAGCGTGTCGCCGTCGATCTCGGCTTGTGGCGCCTGCGGTGGTGGCGGCTCGGCAGCTGGTGCAGCGGCTAAGGAAGGGGACTCTTTCAGGTGGTCGCGTTTTGCGACCACCTCGGCCGGGACCGACGCTTTGAGGTCACAGTTTGTGATCTCAACCGGCACCGGCTCAGCGCGCGCTGGCGCATCACCCTTGCCCAGCCACACGGCCTTGCGCAGCAGCAGGCCCAGCGACTTGGCCGCCGGCTGAACCTTGCAGGCGTACTCGTTGGCGTCCATGCCCTTGGGGAACTGCACGCGCAAGCACTCGATGCCCTGGGCGAGAAGGGTTTCGGCGACCTTGGCCGCCCCGCGCTCGCCGGCGTCGTCGCGGTCGTAGGCGATCAGCACACGCTCGGTGCCGTGGCGCTTGAAGGCCGCGACGTGCTCGTCGGTGAAGCCTTCGATGCCATAGGCGGCAGTCACGTTGCGCAAGCCTGCGCACCAGAACGTCAGCGCGTCGATCAGCGCCTCGCACAGGATGATTTCCTTGCTGGCCGCCAGCGCCGCGACGTTGAAGACACCACGGCCGCGGCCCTCGCGCGCCGGCAGGTACAGGTGCTTGGGCGTGCCCGCACGCAGGTTGTCCAGCAGCTTGCGGCCATAGACCTCCACGACGTTGCCCGCCTCATCGAACACCGGCACGACCAGCGAGCCATTGAAGTGCTCGTGCCCGCTGTCGCGGATCAGGCCAATCTTCTGCAACTGCGAGCGGATGTCGGCGCCGGCCTTGCGGTTCTTCTCCGGCAAGCGAAGCCCGAGCGTTCGATCAGCCACGCCCAGCTTGAAGTGCGCTACCAGCTCCGGGTGCACCAGGCCGCGCGCGGCCAGGTACTCGGTCGCCTCGGTCGTGGCCAGCAAGCGCTCGTGGTAGTAGCCGACCGTCTGGTTCAGCAGCACCTGGTCGTCGGCATCGAAGGCCACCGGCGGCGGCAGGGCTCGGACGGTGGAACGCTTCACAGCAACACCTTCAGCAGCTAAAGGCGCGACCCCCTCGCGCAGCAGCTCCACCGCGTGCCGGAAGCTCACGCCCTGGCGCTTGATCACCCAGTCAATCGGCCCACCCCCAACTCCGCAGCCGAAGCAGTGCCACAGGTTCTTGGCCGGCGTCACCACCAGGCTGGCCGTGTCGTCCTCGTGGAACGGGCACCGCCCCAACCAGTCCTTGCCCGACTTCTTCAGCTCGATGCCCGAAGACGCCACCAGGCGCTCGACCGACACCTCACTTTTTAGCCGCTCGATCTCGGGCTCGGGGATGCGGGGCATGGGTGAAGGCTCCTGGGTTGGCCTGCCTTTTCCCGAGTGCGGTGCAGGGGCTTTGCGGCGAAGAGGCGGCTAAAGAAATAACTGGGTTGCAGCCTACGCCATATTGGCGTATTGTCAACTCCCATCCGCAGACTCGGAGCTATCTTCATGGCGTCGCTTACCCAGTACATCGCCGCCATGACCCAGGATGAGAAGGACTATTTCAAGGTGCTGGGCGCCCGCGTGGCGCAGCTGCGCAAGGAGCAGGCGCTCACGCAGGTGCAGCTGGCCGAGGCGCTGGGCATCTCGCAGCAGATGGTGGCTTCTTACGAGGTAGGCAGGCGACGTATCCCGGTGTCGATGCTCCAGGCGCTGGCTCAGGCGCTGTCGGTGGACATCGACGGTTTGCTGGGGGACACGGCCAAGGCGCGCGGCAAGCGCGGCCCGGCGCCGGTGCTGGCGCGCCACATGGAGCGCATCAGCGCGCTGCCCAAGACGCAGCAGAAGTTCGTCATCCAGGTGCTGGAGTCGGTGCTGGCACAGGCCACCACGCAGGCCGGCGCGCGATGAGCAGCGCAGCCTCCACGGCCAGCATCGCCACGGCCTTCGCGCCGCTGTCCATCGGTGAGGTCGCCCAGCGCATCGTCCTCATCCGCGGCCAGCGCGTGGTGCTGGACACCGACCTGGCCGCCTTCTACGGCGAGACCACCAAGCGCTTCAATCAGCAGGTCAACCGCAACCGGGCGCGGTTCCCGGAAGACTTCATGTTCCAGCTCAGCGATGAGGAGTTCGCGGCTTTAAGGTTGCAATCTGCAACCTTAAAGACCGGGCGCGGGCAGCATCGCAAGTACCTGCCCTATGCCTTCACCGAGCACGGCGCCATCATGGCCGCCACACTGCTGAACAGCCCTCGCGCCACGGCGCTGAGCATCTACGTGGTGCGGGCTTTTGTGGAACTGCGCGGCCTGCTCAGCGCCAACAAGGAGTTGGCCACCAAGGTCCACGCGCTGGAGCGCAAGGTGTCGGTGCATGAACGCAACATCGCCGAGCTGGCCGACTCGATGGCCGCGCTGCTGGCCACCCCGGCACCGCCGCCCAAGCGGCCTATCGGGTTCATCAACCCCGAAGACAAGGGCAGCAAGAAGCCCCAAGCTGGACGCAGAGGGTGAGCCGCTGCGCCAAGCGCTCCAGCTATTGCCTGAGTATTGGCTCCTCGTAATCGAGCAGGCCTTCCGAAGCCTTGCCGCGCAGATAGAGCTGAACCTCGGCGAGACTAACCTCCCGAGGAACGTCGACTGCCATGAGTTTGAACTGCGGCATTCTCTCAGTGCCGCATCCCATCTCTTTCAACTTAACGGCGAGCGCATCCTCGTACGACAAGTCGAAGAACACGATGCGAATCAAGGAATTGCCTGAGCGTTCGACAATGCCAGCAAACCAAAGGGCATCCGCATCACCCAATTGCGCGCGGATTCGATCACCGCTGGTCGCATCGCTGGCAAAGAAGGGAATGCTGTCGATGATGTACCCATCCTCAACAGGCTGCGCCCACAGTGATTCAACCGCCACGGGCGGATAGCCGTCGCTACCCACCTGAACCCTAAAGTTGATCTTTACTTCCTTGCTAGTTTTCACTTGTCGCTCTTCTTGAGGTTGCAATCTCTGCAGAGCACTTGGCCATTGCTTGGAGAGCCATCCCCGCCCTTAGATTGCGGTATCTTGTGATCAACCTGAGTTTCGTTTTTTGGGGGCGTAACGCCAGATTCGCTTTGCTTGGCCGGCACCGTTGCCTGTCCGCAATTCGAGCATGTCGTCTGCCCGCCGTTCTGAGCGGCGTTTTCAGACTTCACCTGCTCCTTACCAGCAGGAGTGAAGGGCTTGCCTGCTCTATCGCCGCCAGCAGTTCCCTCTGAACGCGCCGCGGCTCCTTCCCCACGAGCCGCGCCCGCCGCGCCCTTTGCCGCGTCTCGAGCCCCCTCTCGAGCGCCCGCCTTGGCCGCCTCCTTGCCCCCTACAGCCAATAGAACCCGAACAATCGCGGCAATGACAGGATTTCTGCCGTCCGGGTCAACGAACTTGTACGGGTTGTTGTCCGCATAGTTGTACCGATTGAAGTGGTCACCGGTTTTCTGATCCGTCACCACCGGATCAACGCTCAAGAACCGGCCGGCTATGGGGTCGTAATACCGCTGCTGCATATAGACCAGCCCCGTCGGCCCATCATTCACGTGTCCCGTAAACCCGATGCCCACAGGGTTCGTGCCCGCCGCCGTGCCGCCATAGGGTTCGTAGCGGGTGCGCTGCAGCAGGCCACCGGCGGCATCGGACTTCGCCACCGGGCTGCCCAGCAAGTCGGTGTGGGAGTAGCTGACACCAGTCACGCTGTTGACCTCTGCCAGCAGCCCGTTGCCCAGGTACAGGTGCTTGGTCTCGCCTTGGCTCGAATGCCGGGTCAGCAGCAGCTTGCCGCTCAGGCTGTAGAACTGAAACTTCCAGCTGCCGTCCGTGTTCTGCACCCAGAAGCGCCGGCCGTGGCCGTCGTAGGCGTAGCTGGCCACACCTGTGGCCTGCTGAATGCGGTTGCCTATGTCAAAAACGAAGCCCTGAGAACCCCGCTGAGTGATGTTGCCGTTGGCGTCGTAGCCCATGGCCAGGTTCTGCGAGCCAGCCAGGCCGGTGAGCCGGTTGGTGCCGTCGGCATATTGGTGCGTCAGGCTGCGGCTACCCACCACGCTGCTGCGCAGGTTGTCCAGCGCGTCGTAGACGAAGGTGCCGTTACCCCACACACCGTTGGCGGCCGTCAGCCGATCCAGCGCGTCGTAGCCCATCACGCGGCTGCTGATGCCCTCCTGCCAGTCTGAGATGCCGGTGACGTTGCCGTTGGCGTCATAGGTGTAGGCATCCCACAGCAGGGTGTCATCGCGCCGTACGCTGGGCAGGCCGCGCAGATTCAGCTCGGTGCTGTGGGTTCTGCCGTTGCCCAGCCGATAGCCGGCCACCACGCCGTTGGGGTGGTAGGTGACGCCGGTGGCATGGCTGCCCACCTGGGTGGGCTGGCCCAGTGCGTTGTTGCCACGGTCGATGGTCGTGCCGTCGCCGTACACCAAGTAGCGCGCTGTGCCATAGTGGTCGTAGCCATACCCCACGGCAACAGCGGCGCCACCCACGTAAGGTGTGTAGAGCGCTTCGCCCGTGAGCAGCCGCCGGTTGTTGTAGGTGTAGGCCTAGCTGCTGGCGCCACTGACGATGGTGGCGAGCAAACCGTCCGGCGTGTAGGTGCGGGCGACGCCAGGGCTGCCGTCGCCGTAGCTGGTGTCCTTCAGCCGATCTCGAGCGTCGTATGTGAATGCCACCATGCGGGACGGCGGCACGCTGCCCTGGTCGCAGGTCGCAGGGCCCGGCAGGTTCAAGCCCGAGGCTCGCCACGCCATGTTGCCGGCCGCGTCGTACTGCTGAATGGTGGCGCCGGTTTCGGGCTCCACGGTCTTGCACAAGCGGTGGTACTCGTCGTAGACATAGGCTCGCGTGGCCTGCTGAGCGGCTCCACCGTACAGGCCACCGCGGCTGATGGACGTGGGCTTGCTGTACAGGTCGCGAGCGATGGTCAACCAGCTGCCATCGGCCATGGTGGCGCCCGCCAGGTGCGCGTCGTCAGGGTTGTCGAATGCCTGAAACGCGTGCGTGGTCGAGAAGCCGCGGGGGTTGGTCACCCTGCGTTGCAGGCCCGTGAGGTACTCGGTGGTGGTGCTCAGCACACCGAGTTCGCTGTCCGCATCTTGCCTGGTCACGCGGTCCAGGCCGTCGTAACTGGTCTTCTGGCCGGCGATGGCCCGGTCCAGGACAGTGAATGTCCTGCTCGGGTAGCTCACGAACGACTTGCGGTTGTCGGCGTCGTATCGCGTCTCGACATAGCTTCGCGTCGTGTCCACGCTGTTCATGTCGAATCGCTCTTCCACCCGCACGCGCCATAGCGCGTCGAAGTACCGGAACCGATATCCCGTGCCGGTGACGATGTACTGGCGCCAATGACCGGGGCCCAGACCATAGGCGTCAGACTGCACCTGGACAAACATCTGGGCGGTAGACGTGTAGGCGGCAGCATCGCCGACTGGTGGCGTGATGGTGGCCACCCTGCCCATGGCATCGAAGGTGTAGCTGGTGGTCGTGCCTGCCTCGTTGGTGTCCGTTACGACCTGGCCCAGGTTGTTCACCACGCGGGAAGCCACGCTGCCGTCGGCAAACACCGCTCGCTGTGGCTTGCCGCGCATGAAGTTCTGGAACGCGATGGGCCGGTTGGCGGCGTCGTACAAGGTCTCCAGCGTGCCGTCCTGACGGTAGGCAAAGGAGTTGGTGAGCAGACCGAAGTGGTGACTTGATTGCTTGAGTGCCGTTGCGCCGTGGTAGGCGTGCCGCTCGAGTTCGCGGTTGTTCGGCAGTTCCACCAGCCGTTTCCTTTGCCCCAGCACCCACAGCGTCTGGTTGTCGTGATATTCGGTGGCTTGCGTTCGAATGAGGGCCGGGTTGAGGCTGCTGAACTGGCTGGCCTTTACGGGCCTTGCGAGCTCGTCGAAGCCATCTGGCGTCGTGTTGGTCTCCCACGTGAACGTGGCCCCCTGCTGTGTGATGACACGCTGGTCTTGTGGGCGGTTTTTCGTGGCCAGGTAGTCGCTGTTGCGCAGCAGGCTGGCGCCAAACTGGTCAGGAAAGCGCTGTCCTTCGGCCGTGCGGTAGCGGTACCGGGTGGTCTTTAACCACGCTGCCCCGGTCCAGCCTTCATCCACTCGAAGCAGTTGACCTTCGTTAACACGCCAGCGATTGCCGAATTGGTATGCGGTGAAGCCGCCGCCGGGTTTGGTGAGCATCACCACGCGCCGGTCGGAACAACCGGTGCAAGGGTTCCAGCCGTAGTTGGCGCTGTATTGATAGGCCCACCGCATGTCGGCCATCCCCGGGCCGGTGATGGCCTTCTCGACCAAGGCCTGTGAACCGAACAGTTGGGGATAAACAGCACCCGTGGTGTAGGTGTTGCTTCTGGGTGCGAACTTGCAGTAGCGGTCCACGTAGGTGCGCCCCAGGTAGACATAGCGGGTTCTGAACGTTCCAATGGCACCGGAAGGGTGAGTCATGGTGCCGTCCAGCTCGTCCGGCGGCAGGGTTCCCGGGCGGTCGCAATTGGCGCCTTCGCCCATGTCGCCCATGTAGACCGCCGTCATGCCGCCAAGGTTGAATGTCCATCGGCTGCCATCGGGCTGCAGCACCGTTTTCAGGTTTCCAAGGCCGTCGTAGCTGTAGGTGAAGGTCCTTGTGCCGTCGTTCACGGAGACGGCACGTCCCCCGGCGTTGGTCACAACGATCACGCGGCCGTCGCTGGACTCGATGCGGCGCAACAGCAAGGGGCTGGCAGGCTCGTAGCTGTAGCGCACCCAGTTGCCAAAGCGGTCGGTCACCTCGGTGGCCATCAGGAAGTGGTCCATGCGTTCGACTTCAGCGCCACTTTTCTTCACGCTGGTTTGAAAGCGGGTGGCCATCCAGTCAAATCGGTAGCGCACGCCATCAGGTGTGACGGCTGTGAAACCCTCGCCTGTATCGTTTTGAACACTGGGTAGGCAATCCAGTTGCCAGTTGCCGCGGGTGACCAGCGCGTAGTCACGCCCGTCTGCCGGTTTCAGCGTGTAGGCGAGGTCTTTCCTCAGGACTTCCTGGCTGCCGTGTCCTGGTATGGAGATGTTGGTGCCCTGCCAATAGTCGGACGCCAGGAAGCCCACGGTCCCGACGGCCTGCGTGCTGCTCCCCCCCAATGCTTCGCCAGGCGTTGCGGGTGACGCATTGCGCGTCGTTTGGGGCGTTAGCTTCTGGTAGCCAGAGAAGCCTCCGCCTGAGCTGGACGACACTTGCGGGGGTAGGGAAAAGCCGCTGCAGCGGTTCAGACCACGCGAACTGGTGACCCAACCAGCGGCAAAGCTGCCGCCGATGCGCGGCGTTTCCAGGTCCCAGTCTCCGAATTGACCCCGAACATCGAGGGACCGCCCGACGCTGTAGCGCCGCGTCACAGCGACACGCAGCGCGTTGTTCCCCGGCAGTTGGGTGTCGATCTGCTCGAACTCCAAGGCGCCGTTGAACAGGTTGAGCTTGTCGCCAAAGAGCTCGGGGCCCAGAGTCGTGACGGCGTCGGGTGCAACCGGCTGCGAGCCCTCCAGGTAGGCGATGTTGACGGTGACCGCATGTGCTGTACCCAGCCCATACAGCAACGACGAAACAGCCAGCGCGAGGCATCGACGAAGCTGGACTCTTGGAAGAACGAATCTCATTTTGGGCTCCCGTCTCTATTCTGAATTGCCCGTGCATCGTTTTCAAACCCAAGGTCGACGTCAACCTACATACATTGGTAGTTAGGGTCTACCCTCGCTGGGTTCTCGACGAACCAAGTGGCTCTGGGGTTCCAGTCCCCAGGATGGCGGCGGTGGTGTTGGCGTGGGGGCCCAGGGATGGTGGGCGTCAGCAACGCTGCGATAGGCGCGGGAGCTGCTTACCCACCGACCTCGGGTGACTGGGCCAGCCGGCGCCAACGCTCGACATGCAGCTGTCGACGCCGCCAGCCGTTCAGACAGGTTTGATCAGCGCTCGCCAGGCGGCGCTGACCCGCGGACCCGTCGCGCCGCGCGACTACTTCGGCGCCAGCCGAATCGCTCCGTCCAGCCGTATCACCTCACCATTGAGCATGCCGTTCTCGATGATGTGCTTGACCAGCTTGGCATAGTCCTCGGGCGTACCCAGGCGGCTGAGGAACGGCACGCCGGCGGCCAGCGCGTCCTGCACGTCCTTGGGCATGCCAAACAGCATCGGCGTGCCGAAGATGCCGGGTGCGATGGTCATGTTGCGGATGCCGTTGCGCGCCAGGTCGCGCGCGATGGGCAGCGTCATGCCCACCACGCCACCTTTGCTGGCGGCGTAGGCGGCCTGGCCCATCTGGCCGTCATAGGCAGCCACGCTGGCGGTGCTGATCAGCACGCCGCGCTCGCCGGTGCTTTCAGGCGCGTTCTTCGCCATCGCTTCAGCCGCCAGACGGATCATGTTGAAGGTGCCGATCAGGTTGACCGTGATGGTCTTGCTGAACACGGCCAGCGGGTGTGCACCGTCCTTGCCCACGGTCTTCACGGCTGGGGCAATGCCGGCGCAGTTGACGAGGCCCAACAAGGGGCCCATCGCCAGCGCCGCAGCCTCCGCAGCTTGGCCGCTGGCACTAGGCCTTGACTCGATAGACTGAACTTGGTTTAAACACATGAACCAAGTACGAGACTTACATGAGCATCACTGTCAACATCCATGAGGCCAAGACACACCTTTCCAGGCTGGTGGAGCAAGCTGCAAAGGGCCATGAATTCGTCATTGCCAAGGCGGGCCGGCCGATGGTGCGTGTGGTGCCTATTGAGGCCGTGCCGAGCACCAGGACCTTGGGATTCCTGGTCGGCAAGGGCACGATTCAGGCCAACTTGAAGTCGGCTTTTGCCAAAGAGATCGACCTCATGTTCAGCTCGGGTCACTGAAGAGGCTGGCCGGTGTATTTGCTCGACACGCACTTGCTGTTGTCGGCATCCTTCGAGCCTCAGCGCCTATCGGCCAAGGCCAGCAAACTGCTGCAATCGCGCGACGTTCCGTTGATGTTCAGTTTGGCCAGCTTGTGGGAGGTGGCCATCAAGACGTCACTGGGTCGATCTGATTTTTCGGTCGATCCCGAGATGTTGCACCGGGCACTTCTGGCTGAAGGCCTGCTTGAACTGCCCGTCCGCGCTGCCCACCTGACCCGAGTTGCCGGCTTGCCATGGGTGCACCGAGATCCCTTCGACCGCCTGCTCGTGGCGCAAGCTGCCGAGGAAAAGCTCACTTTGTTGACCGTCGAAGCCACGCTGCGCCGGTACGGGCGCTTTGTCAAAGTGGTCTGATCAGAGCCTTCGCTCGTAGGCTGGCCTGCGGGGCAATCCAGGCTACTTCGGCGCCAGCCGAATCGCCCCGTCCAGCCGTATCACCTCACCATTGAGCATGTCGTTCTCGATGATGTGCTTGACCAGCTTGGCATAGTCCTCGGGCGTGCCCAGGCGGCTGGGGAAGGGCACGCCGGCGGCCAGCGCGTCCTGCACGTCCTTGGGCATGCCAAACAGCATAGGCGTGCCGAAGATGCCGGGCGCGATGGTCATGTTGCGGATGCCATTGCGTGCCAGGTCGCGCGCGATGGGCAGCGTCATGCCCACCACGCCGCCTTTGCTGGCCGCGTAGGCGGCCTGGCCGATCTGGCCGTCGTAGGCGGCCACGCTGGCGGTGCTGATCAGCACGCCGCGCTCGCCGGTGCTTTCTGGCGCGTTCTTGGCCATCGCCTCGGCGGCCAGGCGGATCATGTTGAAGCTGCCGATCAGGTTGACCGTGATGGTCTTGCTGAACACGGCCAGCGGGTGCGCACCGTCCTTGCCCACGGTCTTGACAGCAGGCGCGATGCCGGCGCAGTTGACGAGGCCGAACAACGGCCCCAGCGCCAGCGCGGCCGCGACGGCGGCCTGGCCGTCGGCCTCCTGGCTGACATCGCACTTGACGAAGCGGCCGCCGATGCTGGCGGCCACCTGCTCGCCACGGTCGGCCTGCAGGTCGGCCACCACCACCTGGGCGCCGTTGGCGGCCAGCATGCGCGCGGTGCCTTCGCCCAGGCCCGATGCGCCGCCGGTGACGATGAAGGTCTTGCCTTGGATGTTCATGTGCTGTGCCTTTGTGCTGTGCCTTTGTGCGGCGCTGTCTGCGCCGTGGTGGGCTGGAGAGGGCTGTCTCTGAACGTCGTTCAGACGCCGAGGGCACCCATCACGCGGGTGGTGATGTCGTCCACGGTACCCGTGCCGTCGATGCGCGCGTAGCGGGGCGCTTGCGCATCGCCCTTGGCGGCCCATTGCGAGTAGTAGGCCACCAGCGGCCGCGTCTGGCTCTGGTAGACCTCGAGCCGCTTCTTCACGGTCTCTTCCTTGTCGTCGTCGCGTTGGATCAGTGGTTCGCCGGTGACGTCATCCACACCAGCCACCTTCGGCGGGTTGAACTTCACGTGGTAGGTGCGGCCCGAAGGCTGGTGCGAGCGGCGGCCGCTCATGCGTTCGATGATGGCCGCGTCGGGCACGTCGATCTCGAGCACCATGTCGAGCTTCACGGCGGCGGCCTTCATCGCGTCAGCCTGCGGAATGGTGCGCGGGAAGCCGTCGAACAGGAAGCCGTTGGCGCAGTCGGGCTGCGTGATGCGTTCCTTCACCAGCCCGATGATGATGTCGTCGCTGACCAGGCCGCCCGAATCCATCACCTTCTTGGCCGCCACGCCCAGCGGCGAGCCGGCCTTGACGGCGGCGCGCAGCATGTCGCCGGTGGATATCTGCGGGATGCCGAAGCGTTTGCAGATGAAGGTGGCTTGCGTGCCTTTGCCGGCGCCTGGCGCGCCCAGAAGGATGAGTTTCATCGGGTCCCTCGAATGGTGGAATTTGCTGCCCGGCGGTCACGGTGTGCACCGTGCCGTCGTTTGTCTCGAAATGAGAATATCACGCGCTTGTCTGCACCAGCCTGACAGCGTCGGCGGCAAATTCCCTAGGCCTTGAAGCCCTCGGCGGCGAAGATGGAACGCACCCGCGCCAGGTCTTGCGGCGTGTCGACTCCAGGGCCCGGCCCGTGTGCTTGCACATGCACCGCGATGCGGTGTCCGTGCCACAACACGCGCAGTTGTTCCAGCGCCTCGCAGCTCTCCAGTGGCGACGGCGGCAGGTCTGGAAAGGTGCGCAGGAAGCCGGCGCGGTAGGCGTACAGGCCCAGGTGGCGCAGCGGTGCGGGCTGGGGCAACTGATGCACGCCTTGAGCATGCCCGTCGCGCCACCAGGGCAGCGGCGCGCGGCTGAAGTACAGCGCGCGGCTGGCGGCGTCCAGCACCACCTTGACGACGTTGGTGTTCAGGTACTCGGCCACGTCGGCCAGCGGGTGCGCGGCCGTGCTCATCACGCAGTCGGTGCGCTCGGCCAGCAGCTCGGCCACGCGGCGCACCAGTGCGGGGTCGATCAGCGGTTCGTCGCCTTGCACGTTCACCACCACGTCGTCGCCCTGCAGACCCAGCAGTTGGCAGGCCTCGGCCAGGCGGTCGCTGCCGCTGAGGTGGTCGGTGCGCGTCATCACGGCCTGCACGCCATGGGCTGCGCAGGCCTGGGCGATGCGGGCGTCGTCGCAGGCCACCACCACGCGCTCGGCGCCACTGCGCGCCGCACGCTGTGCCACGTGCACCACCATCGGCTTGCCGGCGATGTCGGCCAGCGGCTTGTCGGGCAAACGGCTCGAGGCCAGGCGCGCCGGTATCAACACCGTGAAGCTCATCGCGCGGCCCGCCGTGGCTTCAGGGGGATTCGGGCGCCGAGTGCAGCGGCAAGGCTTCGCTTTCCAGCATCACCGGGATGCCGTCGCGGATCGGAAAGGCCAGCCGGTCGGCCGGGCACACCAAATCGCGCGGGCGCAGGTCTTCGTCGCGCTTCAGTTCCAGCGGGCCCTTGCACAGCGGGCAGAGCAGCATTTCTACAAGGCGGTGGTCTAGGCTCATCGGGTGGTCTGCTCGGGAAACAGTAAGGCCAGCAAGTCGCGGCTCAGCGCGTCGGGCAACTGCAAGTCTAGCGGCACCACCCAGATGCACGTCGAACCGGTGCTCATGGGGTCAGTGCCTGCGGCCGGGCCCTGCGCGCCGCCAGCATTTGCCAAGGCGGGCGCGGCTGAGTGTTCACGCGGCAACTTGACGGCGTCCTTCTCGGTGGTGACGACATCGGGTGTGCCTGCGGGCCAGGGCAGGGTGTCGTAGCGGTGGTGGTCGGGCAGCGGCAACCGCCGGATGCGCAGGCCTGCAGCCTCCAGCATCGCAAAGAACTTTTCGGGTGCCGCCAGCCCTGCGCACGCCAGCAGTTCACGGCCTTGCAGCGATGACAGCGGCACCGAGCGGGCGTCGTCGAGCTGCCACCAGGCTTGCAGCGGCCAGGCCGTGGTGATGTGGCGCACGGCCAGGGCCCCCGGCAGCGGCGTGCTGGCTGAGGCCGCGTTGTAGAGCACGCGCATGGGCACCGAGCCATGAACAGCATGCCGCTGACGCAAGGGGCCTGCGGGCAGCAGCAGGCCGTTGCCCAGGCCCCTTTCGTCGAACACGATCAGGTTCACGCTGCGCGCCAGCCGATGGTGTTGCAGGCCATCGTCACAGACCAGCACGTCGATGGTGGGGTCCGCGGCGCAGGCCAGCCGCGCCAGCGCGGCGCGGTCACGCCCCACCCACACCGGCACGCCGCTGCGGCGGTGCATCAGCAGCGGCTCGTCACCGACCAGGGCCGGGTTGTCGCGCGCCGTCACCTGGTGCGCCTGTTGGCCCTGGCGGCCATAACCGCGCGACAGCACGGCAGGGTGATGGCCTGCCTCTTTCAGCATCTGCACGGCGGCCAGCACCGTGGGTGTCTTGCCGGCGCCGCCCACCACCAGATTGCCGACCACCAGCACCGGCACCGGCGCCGTCTGCGGACGAATCAGCCTGCGCTGCAGGCTGGCCAGGATCTCGTAGAGCCAAGACAAGGGCTGCAATGCGCGCGAAAGCAGCGAGGGTCTTGCGCGCCACCAGTGGCGCTGCAGCAGGGCTGCGGTGCGGGCGCGAGGGCCGGCCGCGGCCGTGTCATGAGGGCTGCCGTTACCGGCCCAGGCAGCCATCAGCGTGGCGCGCTACTTGGGTGCGGCGTCGCCGCCCTGGGCGGCAAAGGTCAGGCGCTGCAGCCCGGCGCGGCGGGCCGCATCGAGCACGTTCACCACCGACTGGTGGGCAGCCAGCGCATCGGCCGAGATGATGATCACGGTGTCGGGTCGGCCCGCCGCGGCCGTGGCCAGTTCGGCGCTCAACAGTTCGACGCTGCGGCCGTCCACGGGCCGCTTGTTGACCACGTAGCGGCCGTCGCTGGACACCGCCACCACCACCTCGCCTGGGCGCTCACGCAGTTTTTCGGCGTTGGCGTTGGGCAGGTTGACCTGCAATTCGGTGAAGCGCGAATAGGTGGTCGACAGCATCAGGAAGATCAGCACCACCAGCAGCACGTCGATGAACGGGATGAGGTTGATCTCGGGCTCTTCCATGCGGCGGCGGCTGAACTTCATGCAGGCCCCGGCTTCATTGACCCGGCGTGCGCACGGCAAAGCGCATCAGGTGCGGCACCATGCGTTCGGCGGCCAGTTCCAGGTTCAGCTGGAAACTCTCCACACAACCGCGGAAGTAGCGGTAGAACATCAATGCGGGAATCGCAATCATCAGACCAAACGCGGTGTTGTACAGCGCCACTGAAATGCCGTGTGCCAGCTGCTGTGGGTTGCCACCGCCCGTGGGCGACTGCGAGCCGAAGATCTCGATCATGCCCACCACGGTGCCGAACAGGCCCAGCAACGGCGCTGCGGCGGCGATGGTGCCCAGTGTGTTGAGGTAGCGCTCCAGCCGGTGGATGGCGGCGCGGCCGGCGTTTTCAAACGACTGGCGCAGCGACTGCTCGGAGATGCGTGGCTCGACGATGACGGCCCGCAGGCCGGCTGCCAGCACCTCGCCCATCACCGAGTTGTCGGCCAGCTTGTTCACCACGTCGGCCGAGGGCAGGGTGGATCGTGTCACGCCCACCACTTCTTCCAGCAGCTTGGGTGGCGCCACCAGGCTGGGGCGCAGGTGGTACAAGCGTTCGATGATCAGCGTCAGCGCCACCACGGAACACACGATCAGGGGCCAGATCGGCCAGCCGGCCGCTTGTATGATTGAAAACAACGCTGCTCTCTCGATGGTGGGCTGTGGGGATGCGGTCCTTGGTGCCTGGTGGCGCTGGCCCCCACATCCTCGCCTGGGAACCGCGCCACCGTCCGGGCCGCACCGGCATCGGTGGGACCTGTGGGGCGCGCGGATTATGTCCCGAACACAAGCCCGATCCCGGCTTCTCGCCCGACTTGAGACGTGCGGCGAATGAATCTTCCCAGCGCCTGCAGCATGACGTCGCCGGCTCTCGGCAAGCTGTGGATAAGCTTGTGCGTAAGCCGTCAATACCGCCTCTTCGGGCCGCGGCAGCAAAGGGCAAGTCTGCCCAACCCGTTCTTGCCGAGTGCCATTTGCCTATGCCTTTCAACCACTTAGCCCGTGACGTCGGGTGTTTTGCAGGCCCTGTGACGCCAGACGCGTGCATTGGCGCGGCTGTGGACTTCTCAGCCCGCGCCAACAGTGGCGATTCCCATGAATGACACCCCTTTGAGCCCCGCAGGACGCGGCACCTGGGGTGTGGCGGCCTTGCTGCTGGCCACCAGCGACGCCTTGGCGGCGCGTTTCGGCGCCGTGGCCGTGCGCGGCGAGATCTCCGGCTTCACGCGTGCCGCCAGTGGGCACTGCTACTTCTCGCTGAAAGACGCCGACGGCGCTCAGGCGCTGCTGCGCTGTGTCATGTTCAGGCGCGCAGCCAGTCTGCTGGACTTTGCCGCGGCCGATGGCCAGCAGGTGGAACTGCGGGGGCGGCTGGGCGTCTTCGAGTCCCGCGGCGAGCTGCAGATGGTGGTGGAAGCCATGCTGCGCGTGGGCACCGGCACGCTGTATGAGGAATTCCTGCGCCGGCGCGCCAAGATGGCGGCGCTGGGTTACTTCGATGCCGAGCGCAAGCGCGCCATCGCCCGGTTTCCGCGCGCGCTGGGTGTGGTGACGTCGCTGGGCGCTGCCGCGCTGGCCGACGTGCTGACCGCCCTGCAGCGCCGCGCGCCGCAGGTGCGCGTGGTGGTCTACCCCAGCCTGGTGCAAGGCGCCGAGGCACCGGCGGCCCTGGTGCAGGCACTTCAGATGGCGGCACAGCGCGCCGAGGTCGATACGCTGCTGCTGGTGCGCGGCGGTGGCTCGCTGGAAGACCTGTGGGCCTTCAACGACGAGCGCGTCGTGCGTGCGGTGGCCAGTTCACCGATTCCGGTGGTGTGTGGTGTCGGGCATGAAACCGACATCAGCCTGGCCGATCTGGCCGCCGACCTGCGTGCGCCAACGCCCACGGCGGCCGCTGAACTGGCTGCGCCTGCGCAGGCCGAGGTGGTGGCCGCCCTGGACAGCCGGCAGGCGGCGCTGGTGCGTTGGGTGCAGCGTGTGCTGCAGGCACAGGCCCAGCGGCTGGACATCACCGCCACACGGCTGGGGCAGCCCGGCCGCGTTGTCTTGCAGCAGAGGCAACGGCTCGACGAATTGGGCCGACGCCGGCAGCGCGCCCTGGTGGCGGGTTGTGCGCTGCAGGCTCAGCATCTGCAGCGGCTGGCACAGCGTGCGCAGCGTGCTCTGCAGGGCGCGCTGTCGCGCCAGCAACTGCGCCTGGCTGCGGCGGCGCAGGCCTTGCAGGCGCACGACCCACACCGCGTCTTGCAGCGTGGTTATGCCTGGGTAGAGAACGAAAAGGGAGAACCGGTGGTCTCGGTGCACGCACTGCGGCCGCGGCAAATGGTGCGCGCGGTGTGGGCCGACGGGCGGGCCGTGGTCGAGGTGCAGTCCCTGGAGTCCCTGCCGCCCACGTCGTGAAGGCGCTTGCCTACAATGGGTCCAGCGGACCACCCTGCAACGAAAGCTGGCGGGGTCTCCTGCCACCAACAATCCCATTCACTCCGAGGAGTCTCGTCATGGAACACACCCTGCCCGCACTGCCCTTCGCCATCGACGCGCTGGCGCCGCACTACAGCCGCGAAACGCTGGAGTTCCACCACGGCAAGCACCACAACGCGTATGTCGTGAACCTGAACAACCTGCAGAAGGGCACCGACTTCGAGAACATGGCACTGGAAGACATCGTGCGCAAGTCCTCGGGCGGCATCTACAACAACGCCGCGCAGATCTGGAACCACACCTTCTTCTGGAACTGCATGAAGCCCGCTGGCGGTGGCGAGCCCACGGGCGCACTGGGCGCGGCCATCCTGGCCAAGTGGGGCAGCTACGCGGCCTTCCGCGAAGCCTTCGTCAAGTCCGCCGTGGGCAACTTCGGTTCGGGCTGGACCTGGCTGGTGAAGAAGGCCGATGGCAGCGTCGACATCGTCAACATGGGTGCAGCCGGTACGCCGCTGACCACCGGCGACAAGGCCCTGCTGACGGTGGACGTGTGGGAACACGCCTACTACATCGACTACCGCAACATGCGCCCGAAGTTCGTCGAGACCTTCCTCGACAAGCTGGTGAACTGGGAATTTGCCCAGGCCAACTTCGGCTGATCGCGCGCCACACAGTCGCCGGGCCAGTGGGCCGGCCGCACCAGGTGCGGCCGGCCTTTTTCATGGCTGGAATGGCTTGCCGCTGAGTTTGCTGCCGGCCTTGATGCCGCGCTTGGCAAACCAGCCCTGGCGCATCTCCAGCGCATAGCGCACCGGCTTGGTGGAGCAATGAGAATCTTCCGAGCGCGGCTGCATGTCGGCGATGTTGACGATGGTGCCGTCATCGGCAACGAAGGCGATGCTCAACGGAATGAGCGTGTTGCGCATCCAGAAGCAGCGCATCGCCACGTCGTCGTTCACGAACAGCATGCCTTCATTCGCGCCCATCTCGGTGCGAAACATCATGCCCGTCTGCTGCTGCGCGGGCGAAATGGCCAACTCGGTCTCGATGACGTGCATGCCGGCCGACAAGCGCGTCGTGGGCAGCCGGGGTTGTGGTGTTTGCTGGCCTTGTGCCACGCCCAGGAAGCACAGACAGGCGGCAGTCGCCAGAGCACGCCTGGCAGCGTTGGTCAGTCGGGGTTTGATGCAAGTCATGAGGGCATTGAGGGGGTAGGCCTACATTATCGAGGGTCGCCATCCACAACGCCCGGTGCGCGTCATGGTTGACGGCTTCAGCTTGCCCAGTGCGGGCTGCGGCGCGCAAGGCGCTGCAGTGATTGAGCATCAACGGGCGCAGGTTACCTCCCACTCTCCGTCAGTGACGGCAACCATCCGATCGAC
Organism: Rubrivivax sp.; assembly: GCA_031429255.1. Classification (GTDB taxonomy): domain Bacteria; phylum Pseudomonadota; class Gammaproteobacteria; order Burkholderiales; family Burkholderiaceae_C; genus Rubrivivax. Next base: position 3,465 of record JANOZF010000216.1, on the reverse strand, counting down.
ATGCCCGCAGTCACAGCCGCCGCCGAGCCCGTTGCATCGCCCGCGTTGGCGGTGCTGGATGACCCGCTGGAGCTGGCCCACTACACCCGCTGGACCGTAGGGCCTGCTGGGCAACGCCTGGGCGAATCGGCGTTGCAACTGGAAGGCATGCACTGCGCAGCCTGCGCCGGCATCATCGAATCGGCCCTGATGCGGGTGCCCGGGGTGCATCAGGCGCAGGTGAGTGCCGCCGCCGAGCGCGCCAGCGTGCAGTGGGACCCCGAGCAGACGCGCGCTTCAGCGCTCATCGCAGCGGTGCGTGCTGCGGGTTACGACGCCGTGCCCGACGCCGCAGCGCCCGCGCGCGCACTGCGCAGGCTGGCTCATCGCCGCGCGCTGTGGCGCCTGTTCGTGGCCGGTTTCTGCGCCATGCAGGTGATGATGATGGCCACCCCGAGCTATGTGGCCGGGCCCGGTGAATTGAGCGACGAGATGCGCCAGTTGCTGAACTGGGGCAGCTGGCTGCTGTCGCTGCCGGTGATGCTCTTTTCGGCAGGGCCGTTTTTTGCCGGCGCCTGGCGCGCGCTGCGCACGCGCCACATCGGCATGGACGTGCCGGTGTCGCTGGGCATTGCCATCACTTTCGTCGCCAGCACCGGCGCCACGTTCAGCCCGCAGGGCGTGTTCGGGCACGAGGTCTACTTCGACTCGTTGACGATGTTCATCAGCTTCTTGCTCGGGGCACGCTACGTGGAACTGCTGGCGCGCCACCGCGCTGCCGACGCGCTGGAAGCGCAGCTGGCCTGTTTGCCGCAGACGGCCTGGCGGCTGGACGCCGATGGGCGGCAGGAAGAGGTGAGCGTGCAGCGCTTGCGCGCGGGCGACCTGCTGAAAGTGCCGGTGGGCCAGGCCTTTGCGGCCGACGGTGTGGTCGAGTCCGGCCACACCGAAGCCGACGAGTCGTTGCTCAGCGGCGAGTCGGCCCCGGTGTCCAAGCGTGTGGGTGACAGCGCGATTGCGGGCAGCATCAACCGCGGATCGCCTGTGTTGGTGCGCGTGCAGCGCGTCGGCGCCGACACGCGGTTCGAAGCCATGGTGTCGATGATGCGTGGCGCCATGAGCCAGCGTCCTGCTGCGGCCCGGGTGGCCGACCGCTGGGCGGCGCCTTTTTTGTGGGCGGTGCTGGTGCTGTCCGCTGGTGCGGCCGCAGTGTGGAGCGTGATCGATCCGGCGCGCGCCGTCTGGGTGGCCGTCTCGGTGCTGATCGTCACCTGTCCCTGTGCGCTGTCATTGGCAGCGCCGGCCACTCTGGTGGCGGCTGCGCGCGGCCTGGCCCGGCGCGGCGTGATGTTGCAGCGGCTGGACGCACTGGAGCCGCTGGCCCGCGCGCAGCACGTCTTCCTGGACAAGACCGGCACCTTGACCGAAGACCGCATGCAGGTCCAGCGCCTCAATCTGACGGAGCAGGCGCGCCTGCAGGGCGCTGAAGAAGACGCCGTGGGGTCTGCTGCCGCGAGCCTGGCCTCCTGGTCGAGCCACCCCTTGTCGCAGGCCTTGGCAGCTTCAATGGGTGGTGCTGCGCCTGCAGCCGAGCGAATGGCGGCGCCGTGGCGCGAGGTGCAAGAAGTGCCGGGGCAAGGTCTGGCGGCCATCGATGAAGCGGGTCGCGAGTGGCGCCTGGGGTCGCCAGCATGGGTACTTGCCAGGGTTGAAGCGTGGACTGCATCGGGCGACGATGTCGACCCAGCGGCACCTGGTGCCGGGCTGTCGGACGCAGGTTCTCAAAGCCGTGTGGCTTTTGGCCCGAGGGGCGATATCTGGGCGACTTTCGATTTCGAGGAGATGCTGCGGCCCGGCACTGCAGATGCCGTGCGGGCGTTGCTGCGCGAAGGCACCGAAGTAACGCTGTTGACCGGTGACGTGCCGGCGCGTGCGCAGGCCCTGGCCCAGCGTCTGGGGCTGCTGCAGGTGGTCGCAGCCGCCACGCCTGAAGCCAAGCTGGCGGCCGTTGCGGCCGCGCAGGCACAGGGCCAGTGCGTGTTGATGGTGGGTGACGGCATCAACGATGCGCCGGTGCTGGCCCGTGCCGATGTGTCGTTGGCGATGGGGCAGGGGGCACTGGTCTCGCGCGGCCAGGCCGACGCCGTGGTCACCAGCAACGACCTGGGTGACCTGGTGCGGGCACGCGCCACGGCACGCAAGGCGTTGTCCATCGTGCGTCAGAACATGGGGTGGGCGGCGGGCTACAACGCCGTCTGCATACCTTTGGCGCTGCTTGGTTGGCTGCCACCCTGGGCGGCCGGCCTGGGCATGGCCAGCAGTTCGCTGGTGGTGGTGCTCAACGCGCTGCGCGCGGCCCGCTGAGCGCCGCCCCACCAAGCCGCTTCCACCTCAAGCACGCAGCACAGACGCCATCCGCCCGCTCCATGGAAAGCCTTTATCTGCTGATTCCGCTGTCGGTCGGCCTGGTGCTGATCATCCTGGCCATCTTTGGCTGGGCATTGAACAAGGGCCAGTTCGAAGACCTGGAGGCTGAAGGTGAACGAATCCTGACCGACGAGGCCGTTGCGCTTGACATCGATCAAGCTGCCCAGCGGCCACCCGTCGAACAATAGCCAATCGCCCTGACGAGAGGAGTCCACTCATGGCTGTTCAAGCCGCAAGCAACCCGGCCAGACCCACGGCCAGCCCTGCAACAGCCAGCCTGGGCATCTACAGCGACGACCCGGTGCGCCTGTTTGCGCTGGCAGCCGTGCTGTGGGGTGTGGTGGGCATGCTGGTGGGGGTGATCATCGCTTCCCAACTGGCGTGGCCCGAACTCAACTTCGGCATTTCCTTCCTGAGTTACGGTCGCCTGCGCCCGCTGCACACCAACGCGGTGATCTTCGCGTTCGGCGGCTGCGCGTTGTTCGCCACCTCCTACCACGTGGTGCAGCGCACCTGCCAGACGCGGCTGTTTGCGCCGAAGCTGGCGATGTTCACCTTCTGGGGCTGGCAGCTCGTGATCCTGGCCGCGGCCATCACGCTGCCGCTGGGCATGACCCAGGGCAAGGAATACGCCGAACTCGAGTGGCCCATCGACCTGCTGATCGCGGTGGTGTGGGTGAGTTACGCCGTCGTCTTCTTCGGCACCATCGGCATCCGCAAGGTTCGCCACATCTACGTGGCCAACTGGTTCTTCGGGGCTTTCATCCTCGCCGTGGCGCTGCTGCACATCGTCAACAGCGCGGCCGTTCCGGTCAGCATGACCAAGAGCTACAGCGCCTACGCTGGCGTGCAAGATGCCATGGTGCAGTGGTGGTACGGCCACAACGCGGTGGGCTTCTTCCTGACGGCTGGCTTCCTGGGCATGATGTATTACTACATCCCCAAGCAGGCCGAGCGGCCGGTGTACAGCTACCGGCTGAGCATCGTGCACTTCTGGGCGCTGATCTTCACCTACATGTGGGCCGGCCCGCACCACCTGCACTACACCGCGCTGCCCGA